>NZ_JBSHAW010000007.1:0-165645 GCF_053611685.1 Streptomyces sp. NPDC054786
CCGTCGGCGTGCCGGCCGTCGGCGGACAACGGTCAGGGCGGAGGTAGCCCGCTGTCGGCGGTCAGCTCTTGCCGAGCAGCTTGTTCATCTGTGTGATCTCCGCGTTCTGGGCCTTGATGATGTCCGTGGCCAGCGTCTTCGCCCGGCCGTAGGCGCCCTTGTCCTTCTCGGTGCCGGCCATCTTCACCGCGCCCTGGTGGTGCCCGACCATCATCTGCAGGAAGGACGTGTCGAAGTCCTTGCCGGACTTCTTCTTGAGCGCGTCCATCTCCTTCATGTCCATCATGCCGGGCATATCCGCGTGGGCGGAGTGGTCCATGCCGGGCATCTCGGCCATCTCCTCGGGTACCTGCTCGTTCCAGGCCGTCAGCCACCCGGACATGGTCTTGATCTCTGGGTCCTGCGCCTTCTTGATCTTGCTGGCGAGTTCCTTGACCCGGCTCGACGCGGCTCGGGTGGCGGCCAGGTCGGCCATCTCCACGGCCTGCCGGTGGTGCGGGATCATGCCCTTCGCGAAGGCCACGTCCGCTGCATTGTGTGTACCGGACGGGACCGAGGCGCTCGGCGAGGAGGCGGGCTTCGGGGGAGCGCCGTGGCCGGAGTGACTGCCGCCGTCGTTGCTGCCACATGCGGCCAGTACCAGCGCGGAGGCGGCAGTTGCCGCAACAAGGGTGATGCGGCGCGTGAAGGGACGGGTGGGCTTCATGGGTGAACTCCTGAAGAAGTGCGGTGTCGGGACATGCCGGACGGCGACGCCGCCCCGGAGTGGGGCGTGAGTGCCGTCAGGGCGTTCCTAGATCCGCAGGAGTTGGAGTTCGGCCAGCGAGGGTGGCGCGCGCCCGCCGTCCTGGCCCTTCGACTCGTCCAGGCCTGCCGCGTCCTCCGGCTCTGCCGGACGGACGGGGGAAGGGACCAGGGCAGGGGGCGTCGGTGCCCCGTCGAGCGCTCCGGAGGCACAGGTCGTGTCGGCGTGATGGGTATGTCCGCCGTTGCCGCAGTCTCCCGCTCCGTGACAGTGCTCGTGAGCGGTGGCCGCCACGGTGATGTGGTGTTCGTGCGGAGGAGGAGCCGAGGTGACGACGGGGCCGAGGGCGTGCATGCCCAGCAGACCCGCCAGCAACGCGAGTACGAAAAGCGCGCGACACCGCCGGGCGGGCGGTGTCGGTACGTACTGGCGGCGGGGCATCACGCCCCCATATTAGGTAACGGGGCGAACGGCGGCGTCCTCGCCCCGGTCGCCGAGCGCAAGTGAGGACGGCTCAGCTGCCCCTGCGGTGCCGGACGGCACGGCGCGCGGCGGCAGGTTCGGTGCAAGCAGGCGGCCGGTGCGCCCGATGATGCGCACCGGGTGGTGAACGCAGGGCAGTCGCCGGAGCGGCCCGCGGTCGGGCATCAGCTGCGGCAGACGGCTGCGTCCCGGCACCGGGTCCGGTGCCGGGACGCAGTACCCGAGGGGTGCTTACTTCACGTTGACGCCGGTCCACGCGGCGCCAACCGCCTTGTACTCCGCGCTCGTTGTGCCGTACAGGGCACCTGCCGCCTTCAGGGTGGCGGCGCGCGCGGCCTTGTAGTTGGTGGTGGAGGTCATGTACGTGGTGAGGGCCTTGTACCAGATCTTCTCGGCCTTGGCCCGGCCGATTCCGGTGACCTTGGAGCCGTCGGAGGTGGGGCTGTTGTAGCTGACGCCGTTGATGGTCTTGGCGCCGCTACCCTCGGACAGCAGGTAGAAGAGGTGGTTGGCGACCCCCGAGGAGTAGTGGACGTCCTTGTTGCCGACACCACTGGACCAGTAGTCGGCCGAGGCTCCGTCCTTGCTGGGCTTGTCCATGTAGCGCAGCGGGGTGCCGTCCCCGTTGATGTTGATCTTCTCACCGATCAGGTAGTCGCCCACGTCCGTGGTGTTCTTGGCGAAGAACTCGGCCGACGTGCCGAAGATGTCGGACGTGGCTTCGTTGAGACCGCCCGACTCACCGCTGTAGTTGAGTCCCGCGGTGGCGGCGGTGACGCCGTGGCTCATCTCATGGGCGGCCACGTCGAGGGAGGTGAGCGGGTGGGTGTTCCCGCTGCCGTCGCCGTAGGTCATGCAGAAGCAGCCGTCGTCCCAGAAGGCGTTGACGTAGCTGTTGCCGTAGTGGACGCGGGAGTAGGCGCCCTTGCCGTCGTTACGGATGCCGTTGCGGCCGAAGGTGTTCTTGTAGAAGTCCCAGGTGACGGCCGCCCCGTAGTGCGCGTCGACGCCGGCGGTCTGACGGCCGCCGCCCCATACGTCGTCCGCGTCGGTGAAGAGCGTGCCGGTGCCCGACGTACCCTGCTTGAGGTCGTACGTCTTGTGGCCGCCGCGCGCACCGTCGGTGAGCTGGTAGGTCGATCCGCTCTTGGTGGTGGTGAGCGCGACCTTGCCGCTGTAGGTGCTGGTGCCGGTACCGGTCTCGATGGCCTCGTTCTGGAACAGCTTCTTGCCGGTGGCCGCATCGGTGATGACGTGCAGTTCGCTGGGCGTGCCGTCCTTCTGGACACCGGTGACGACGGTTTTGTACGCGAGAACCGGCTTGCCCGTGGCGGCCCAGATCACCTTGCGCGGGGTGGTGGAGGCGCTGGTCCTGGTGTCCTTCTTCGCGGCGGCAGCGCTGAGTGCGCTCTTCTTCGCGGCGGAGGGGGCGAGCGCGGCGGACGTACTGGCCACGGATATACGGGCGTTGGTCGCCTTGGTGACGCTGCGGGTGCCGGTCTTGGCCTCGTGTACCACCAGGTCGCCGCCGAGGACCGGCAGCCCCGCGTAGGTGCGCTCGTACCGGGTGTGCACCGTGCCGTCCGCGTCCTTGACGACGTCTCGCACGACGAGCTTCTCCCGCGCGCCGAGGCCGATCTTCGCGGCGATGGCGGTGGCACTGTTCTGAGCGTCCTGGAGCGCGGACGCCCGCTGCGCGGTGGAGAGTTGGACCGCCGACGCGCCGGTCGCGCGGTCCGGCTGCGCGCTGGCCGAGCCGGCCTGTACGCCGACGGCGACCATGGCGGCGGAGGCCACCAGGGCGGCAGCGCGCAGGGTGTTCTTGCGGGGGGTGGACGAGATCCGTCTCAACTCGGTCTCCCTTGTGAGGACTGCGGGGTCGCGGTCCAAGAAGCGGCCGGGCAGCCGAGGGGTGGGGTGCCCGGTGGAGCAGAAGGAGTGAATCGATGGGAGCGTGCCAGGAGTTGACGCTTTTTGACAGATGTTCAACACAGAAGAAACAACAATTTCACCAAAGGGGCGGCGGGACGGAACTGGCTGCCGTCGGCGCGATCATGCTGATGCCGACGCAGCCCGGCTTCCGGGAGCGGCGGTCGCTCCTCAGCAGGCAGGGAGCAGGTCGGCCTCGTAGAGGAAGGGGCGGGGGAGGGGAGGAGCGGTCGGGCGGAGCCGCTCCTGCCCTCCGGGGTCAGCAGGTGCCCAGGTCCTGCCAGACTCCCGAGCCGCCGGTGGAGGGCGTTTCGCCCTGCGTCCACCACTTGGCCTTCCATGTGTGGCCGTTGTACGAGGCCGTGTCGCCGCCCACGTAGACGGTCCCGGCGCTATAGGCGGCTGCGGTGCAGCTGCCGTTGCCCGGTGGGGTGGTGGGAGGCGTGGTCGGGGGAGTGGCCCCGGCGAACTTCACCGAGTACTTGGTGAAGTCGTATGCGCCCTGTGGAACGCTGCTGCAGGTGCCGGACGTCTTGCCGTTGTTGTCCGGCGGGGAGCACTGCCGGTCCCGGTTGACGGACCAGTTCGTGAAGCGCGCCATGTGGTGGGCGGTCGCGAAGTCCAGCACCGTCTGGAAGTCGGCCTGGGTGAAGTACTCACCGGTGTCGCTGCGGCCGTTCATCTGTGAGATGCCCTCGTGGGCGTACGCGGTGGCTTCGTCCCAGCCGAAGGTGGACCGGAGGATGGCGTTGAAGTTGGTCAGGGCGGCGGTCTGTGAAGCCGCACCGTTGAAGCCGCCGTCGAAAGGCATGATGGAGAAGTTGTCCGGGGTGAAGGACTGGGACTTGGCCTCGTTGAGCATCTGCTTGCCGAACCAGCCGGTGCCGTCGGCGGTGCCGGCTGTGGTGATGGAGAGGTAGATACCCGGATTCTTCTGCTGAAGAATCTTGGCAGCCCCGATCTCCTTGTGAATGGCGGCGGCGTTCTCGTACTCCGGCTCCTCCAGGTCGAAATCGAGCGCCTTGAGGCCGTACTTGTCGACGACCTGCTGGTATGCGGCAGCTGTCGCCTCGGGGGTGGCGCAACTCTGTCCGAGCTTGGTGCCGCCGTACCCGCCGACGGACGCGGAGACGTCTCCGCCCTTCGCGCGGATCGCGGATATCACGCCGGCCACCGCGGTGTCCGAACCCACCGGGCCGGTCCCGCCCCATGTCGGCGAACAGCCGCCACCGTTCGGGGCCAGGATGAAGGCGAGCTGAAACGCCTTGAGGCCGGTGGCGTCCATCACCGTCGCGGCGTCCGGCGGGTCGTTGTCGAGCGGCATGAGATAGGGCGCCGCGGCGTACCAGTTGCTGCCCACGGACTTCGGCGCCGCGGGAGCGATGCCGTGGCCGCCCGCGAGAGCCGTGCCGGCCGCGGCGAGCGCGAGGCAGGCCGCCGAGACCACGGCGGCGAATGTTCTGACGTGACGAGGTGGCACATGCCCTCCCATGAAGAGCAGTTGGTCCAGACCAATTGCTCCACAGGGTGAACCCTCACCGCGAGTGCGTCAACGCTTTGGACTGGACCAGTGCCCAACTCGCTGCTGGGGTAGGGCTGGTACCGCACTACGGGGGCTTCATCAGCGGTGCTCGATGTGCCAAGTCCTGAAGAGGCCAGTGCTTGCCGTTTTCGGAAAGGTGCGCGTGTCGGTGACGCCTGTCATCGGCGGCCGGAAGCGGTGAGAGGCCTACAGCGGCGAGCGGCCAGGGCTTTCCCCCAGTGCATCCATCCCGCACACCACCCCCGCCCCGCTCGCCGGCGGAACCTGTCGCCGGCCCGAACGCGCCCGCCACCGCCGTTTAGTGACTGTTGATCTCCGGCAGTCAGGATCGGTCTCACAGGCACGCACCACCGACAAGACAACGAGGGGAAAACCTATGAGCGTCGTGAAGTTTGGCCAGCTCGAATGCGTCAAGCAGGAGGACTGGAACGGCAATGACGACATCTACATCACGATCAACGGGAAGCAGGTCTACTCGACCGAAATCGGCGAGGACGGCAAGCGCTCCATCAACAAGTCCTTCCGGTACGAGGGCGATGTCGCTCGCGTCCGAATGTACGAGAGCGACAGCCTTGACGACGACGACTTCCTCGGCGAGCAGATTCCCCTGCTCGGATACGGCGAGATGAAGTTCCGCCAGGATGGCGCCTACTACACCCTCACCTACGAGCTGACCTGACGGCAGCCGCGGGCAAGCCGCAGCGGCCCTTTCGGGAGAGGCCCGGGCTGTAGTGCCGGGCTCCTGCGGCGCCCTCGATGCACCCGGCCGGTGGTCCCGACGCGTCGACGCATGATGCCTTGGCGGCGAATTGCGCTGTCGGCACTCGGGACCGCCGACGGTCACACCGCCACGATCACGGCGTAGGCGATGAAGAACGCTGCGCAGAGCGCGACGAGGATGGCGAGGATGATGACCGGGCCTTTGGCCCAGCCCCGTGTCTGCTGGTCGCGGGGGCCGGTCTCTGCTCCCGTACTGCCCTCGCCCGGCGGGGTTTCTCCGGGGGGTACCCCGCCTACAGGGGCGGAGTCGGGGGTGTCACGTGGATCCGGATCATGAAATTGAGTGCCCATACCGGCAGTTTGCCCGATTTCGCACGAATTAAGTGACACGGGTGGATGAGTGGTGGCAGCTGCGGCCGTGACGGAATGAACACGCACAGCACTCATGACGCGGTGACGGCTCAGCCCGTCCCGGCGGGAAGCGGGGGGCCTCGTCGCCGGAGGCGGCGCGGCTGGTAAATCGCAGATCCGTGCAGATCAGAGGCGTACACGGCGAAGCCGCACGCAGGACCGGTCAACGGTCGGCGATGTCCTCGCGGAGGCCGTCGGAGAACTCCCACCACGACAGGGGGAGCCAGTCGCCGTGGACAAACGCATCGACAGTCGCACCGCGACCGCGGACGGTAACCGTCGTTCCGGGCGGGTAGGAGGTGCCGGACAGGCCGTGCACTGGGACGAGCAAGGTCCCGAGTCGCTGTGCTGCCACGCGCTGTCCTCCCTCTTTCGTTTCTCGGTACGACATGGCGACACCCGGAGTGGATATCCCTTCTCACGTTACCGGCTTGCCGCATCCAGTAGACCGGAGAATCATGAGGGATAGGTCACGTCAAAGGGTGGGGGAATTCTGCGTGCTATCCGCCGAGTGAGAGGTGGCAGCTAATGAGAGCCATCGTCTACAAAGGGCCGTACACGGTTGAGGTCGAGGATGTGGAGAAGCCCAGCATCCAGCACCCCAACGAGGTGATCGTGAGGATCACGTCCACTGCGATCTGCGGTTCGGACCTGCATATGTACGAAGGGCGTACGGCGGCCGAGCCGGGCATCGTATTCGGTCACGAGAACATGGGGATCATCGAGGAAATAGGCCAGGGTGTCACCTCCCTCAAGGAGGGTGACCGTGTGGTCATGCCCTTCAATGTCGCCTGCGGGTTCTGTACCAATTGCGTCGAGGGATTCACCGGATTCTGTCAGACCGTCAATCCTGGATTTGCGGGCGGCGCTTACGGCTATGTCGCCATGGGGCCCTGGTCGGGCGGCCAGGCGGAATATCTTCGCGTTCCCTACGCCGACTTCAACTGCCTGAAGCTGCCGCCGGGAAACGAGCACGAGAACGACTTCATCCTGCTCGCTGACATCTTCCCCACCGGTTACCACGGTTGTGAACTCGCCCAGGTACGTCCGGGCGAGAGCGTCGCGGTGTACGGCGGCGGGCCGGTGGGGCTCATGGCTGCTTACTCGGCTCTCCTGCGCGGAGCGAGCAAGGTGTTCGTCGTGGACCGGGTTCCCGAGCGGCTGGAGAAGGCCCGGGAGATCGGCGCGGTCCCGATCAACTTCGCCGAGGGCGACCCGGTGCAGCAGATCAAGGACCAGACGAAGGGCGTCGGCACGGACAAGGGCGTGGACGCCGTCGGTTATCAGGCGATGGCGCAGGGCGAGGCCCGCGAGGAACCGGCGACCGTCCTGAACTCGCTCGTCGACACGGTGCGGGCCACCGGTGCCCTCGGCGTACCGGGCTTGTACGTTCCGGCCGATCCGGGCGGCCCTGACGAGCAGGCCAAGCGGGGCATGCTCCTCGTGTCGATCGGCAAGCTCTTCGAGAAGGGCCTGCGGATGGGTACCGGGCAGTGCAACGTGAAGCGCTACAACCGACAATTGCGCGACATGATCATCGAGGGCCGGGCGACGCCGAGCTTCGTCGTCTCCCACGAACTACCCCTTGACCAGGCCCCGTCGGCGTACGACAAGTTCGACAAGCGCATCGAGGGCTACACGAAGGTCGTCCTGCATCCGTAGACCTGGCGGCTGTGCCGCTCCGACGGGCTGGGCGGGCTCGCCGGCGAGGCTCCGGGCCCGCCGGCGGGCCCCTCGCCGCCGACCGCGACTGCGGCGACGTGCCGCCCGCCCCGTGGTCGGCAGCGGGAGGTGTCTCCACCGACTGCGCTGCTCTCGTTGTCTGAAGGAACGATGACGGGGTACGCGAGCTCCACCGATCAACAGAGAGGCGGAGATCGTGTCCGAGTCGAGCGAGTTGAGCGTCGAGGTGAACGTCACCGGGCCCGAGGTGGCGGTGGTGTCCGTGTCGGGGGATCTGGACGGTGAGACCGGGACATCCCTTCACCACCAGCTGGCCAACCAGATCGTGCACGGCAGGCGGTTTCTCGTGTTGGACCTGCGCGCCGTGCCGTTCATGGACTCCTCGGGGCTGAACATCATCATCCGCGCATCCAACGAGGCCAAGCGCCTTGACGGGGGCCTGCACCTGGCAGCGGTGTCCGATGTCGTGCTGCGTCTGCTCGACCTGACCGGGATCAGTGTGACCACCCCGGTTCATGCGAGCCCCGAGGACGCCCTCGACGTGATTGCGTCACAGCAGGCGGCTCAGCCCGTGCCGACGGAAAACTCAACCACCGCGAATCGGTGACCGGAAAAACGGTGATCTTCGGCACCGGCCCACCCCGTCATCGACAACGGGGCAGGGGACGGAGAGGACGTCGGAACGCCGCGCGCAGTACGCCAACGACGGGCCTGCACCCCGGAAATGGGCGCGGCGGATTCCGGGTGTCGCGACTCGTGCGCCGGGGCCAAGGCACACGAGCGGCAACAGGCTCTGGCGACCGACGCCGAGGCGGAAGAGGCCGATCACGTGACGAGATCGGCGCTCCGTCGCTGTCTGCACCGTCGGCCCGGACAGCCGCGCACTTACGTCATCGTGGTGAAGGCATCGACTCCGGTGAGTTGGGCTGACAGCCTCCACAGCCGTGCAGCCCCCTGAGGATCAGTGGCCCAGGCTCGCACTCCGCTGCCCAGGGCGGTGTCCTTCGCGGCGGGCTCGGCGATGTCGCAGTCTTCGCAGTACACGCCGCCCATACCGGCCAACCGGGGAGAGGTCGCCGCCCACACCTGTGTGGCCGCGCCCTGTTCGGGCGTCTTCCAGCCGCTGTTCGTCGCACTGGCGTCGATCATCGCGGACAGCTCCGTGAGCTCCTCCTGGGACATGTACCGGGCCAGCTGCGTGGAGATGGCACCCGGGTGCAGCGAGAACGCCCGTACTCCGGCGTCTCGGCCCAGCGTGTCCAACTGGAGGGCGAACAAGGCGTTGGCCGTCTTCGCCTGTCCGTACGCCTGCCACTTGTCGTAACCGTGCTCGAAGTGCACGTCGTCCCAATGGATGTCGGAGAGCTGGTGTCCGTTGGAGGACACCGACACCACACGCGCACCGCCTCGCGCGACCGCCGGCCACAGCCGGTTCACCAGCGCGTAGTGTCCGAGGTGATTGGTGGCGAACTGGGCTTCCCAGCCGGGGCCGACCCGCGTTTCCGGGCAGGCCATGATCCCGGCGTTGTTGATCACCATGTCGATGTCGCTGTCCGAGTCCAGGAACCGCTCGGCGAAGGACCGCACGCTGTCCAGGTCTGTCAGCTCGAGCTCGTCCACCTCCACACCGTCGATCCCGTTCACCGCTTCCTGAGCCGCGGCGCGGCGCCGGGCGGGGACGACGACGTGGGCTCCCGCAGCGGCGAGGGCTCGCGTCGTCTCCAAGCCCAGTCCCGAATAGCCGCCGGTCACGATCGCGAGCTTGCCGGACAGGTCGATGCCCCGCAGAACATCACTCGCGGTGCTGCTGGCTCCGAACCCGGTGTTGATCTTGTGCTGCTGAGTCGTCATGAGTCGAACCTACGAATTGGAGGGCGCTCAAAGGCAAAGGCAACGTCGACCCGGCCCCTCCTGAAGAGTCTTTTCACCTCCACGGTCTCGGGCGAGGACGAACCCCCGACACAGGTGCAGGGTTCTCTCGTACAGCCTTCGGGCAGGCTGGAAGAACTCATCGGAACCGGTCTCCAGGCAAGCGTGCAGCTACTGCCCGCTGTGCTCAGGGCGCCTCGAAGAGAGCCGGGAAGCGCGGGGCGAGCCAAGGCTTGCGGCCCCAGGCAAGGATATGGCCCCGGGAGATGGCGCTCCACTGGCCGCGACGGCCGAGTGCCATCAGGAGGAAGGTGACCGGCTCGGTGAGGATGGTGCAGTCCGGGCGGGACGGCGGCTGCGAGCTCACAGACACCGCACCGTCGGTCACTGTCACACCGAACCGGGCGCCACCCCACAAGCGGATCGCGTAGCGGGCGGTCAGCCCGGTTGTGTGGGCGCTGTCGGTCACGCGTGGCATGGCCGTGATCAGGAACGGCAGGGTCAGCTCGACCCGGGCGCGGTCGATCATGTGTGGACGAGCGAGTGCACGGGCGAGGTCGTAGCCGTGGCCCAGCATGTGTGTGAGCAGGTACGACCCCAGTACGTCCGGGCCCATCGGGCCCAGCGGGGTGACGACAGTTCCTTCCGTGGCACCGTCGTCCAACGCCGTCAGGTAGGCATCGGCCTGCGCCACGATCATCGCGGCCAGCGGCTCAGCCGCACGCTCGTCGAACTCGGCGAGCGCTCGTTCATTGGCCGCGGCGAGGCTCTGCGGCGTGCCGTCCCCGTAACTGCGTGCATGTCCTGCCGCAATGTCCGCCATCAGTTCGTTGGCCTGTGCCAGATGCGCTGCCGCCTCCCCGATGTTCCACTCCGACCCGGGTACCGGAAGCCCCATGTCGGCGCCCCGGCGCAGCAGCGCGGCGATCTCCTCGGCGGTCTCGCGTATGGCCCCACCGAGACCCTCGGGCAGCGTGCCCCGTACGTCCTGCCCTGCCACTGATTCCACGCCGTTCCCATCCTCGGTCTCGTGCCCGTGCCGCATGCGTGTGCAACCGGCCGGCGAGCACGTTACGGAGCCCGCGGTACAGGAGACCAGGTCACGCAGGCCACGACAAGACTCTGAGCAGTGCGGTCGGACGACGGTGGTGCGTGAGTGCGATGCATCAACGATGTCGAACTGTCGAGTGAGATCCACAGTGAACATCGGCCGCCCGCCGGCGGCGTAGGTGCCGTACTGGAAGAGCAGACCGTCGGCGTCGGGCGTGGGTGCTGTGTCAAAACGCTGCCGCCCGAACCGCTGGAAGGCCGGCCAGACGGCCCGAGTGGTCAACTCGGTCGTTGCCGATCGCCCGGTGGCCAGCTCGGCACGCAGGTGATCGAGGGCTTTCTCAAGCCGCGGTCCGTCGGGCATGTGCAGCTCTCCTCGCTCCGTGAACCGGCAGCTTGACGTCGGGGATCCGCATCAAATCAGGGGAGGGCGGGGGCGGCCACCACGAAGGCGGCGACGACCGTGGTGTCGGTCCAGCCCTTTCGGGAGGTCCCGGCGAGGGCGTAGGCGGGCGCGCCTGCGCGGATCGCCGCCTGCACTGTGGACCAGCCGGTCCGGGCGGTGAGCGCGTGTCCGTCGGGTTCCACCCGGTCGCTTCTGGGCCGGTCAGTGGCGGGACGGAGTGAGTGGCGGATGAGATGGTCCGGGTGGTTGTAGGCGGGCGCTGATCGGGTACGCGCTCTCACATGCCGGGGCATGCTCGTTCCCGGCGGTTGCTGAACCACTCCTCCACTCGTTCGCCCGTCTGCTGGAGAGGGCCGGGCTGCGCAGCCGTAAGCACCACTCGGAGAGGAAGCCCACAGTGAAGGACGCGGAAGAGGTGGCACAGACGGATCAGGGCGCGACCCAGGTCCAGGTGGAAGTCACCGACTGCAGGCCCGAGGACGCACACAGGGTCTTCCAGGCGCTCAACGCCATTTTCACCTCTGACCGGGCGACGGACGATGCACCTCACGCCTCGGCCGGGGCGGGAACGACCGTGTGGCTCACGACCGTTGAGGTCTCGCAGGCACCGGCGCAGGCAGCGCCGCGCCGGCTGACCGCGCCGGTGACGGCCACCGTCCAGGGTGGCTATTGGGCGGTCGACCGGCTGCGCGCGGGCCTGGCCCATGTCTTCACGGTCCGGGACGTCGGCTCAGCATCCGGTGACCAGGAGCAGGAGGTCCAACTGCGGCTGGAGTCCCAGCCGACGGCATCGTGAACCGATTCCCTCCGCGCCGCCTCGCCGCGCGCCCACAGCCAGGTGATGCGGACGCCGGGCGCGGGCGCGCAGCGGGGAGACGAGGAGAAGCACTGAGCCGTACCGGGTACGCGCTCGCGGACTCGGGGCACGAACCGTTTGACCTGTTGATCCACCGCTGTGAAGATCACTGGCCATGAATGGATGGACACTTGCCTCAGCCCTGCTCAAGATGACGTTCGGGCGGTCGGCGAAGAAGCGCTACCCCACCCCGCTGACGGCCCATCAGCGATGGCTGGTCTCGCTGGATGCGATGCTGTCGGAGCGCATGTGGGGCGCAGCCACCTGATGCTTTACCCCCTGAAGCGGATCAACTCCACCCATTGCAAGGTGGGCCTGCAGCAAAGCTGGGACGTCACCTCGCCGGAGAGTTTGGAGGCGACCCTGCGATGGCTGGCGACCGAGGGTCACCGTATGCAGATGACGTCGGCGCTCGGGCACCCGCCGGTGGCGTGGGACTTCGGCCGCTACGTCACGGTCGTCAGGCTGGGGTTCGGCGCCGGATACGTCGACGAACCCGGCGCCTGGCAACTCCTCGCGAGCGCCGTAGCGCCCGTGGCACAGACCTATGGCTCCTGGGAGGCCTTCGCCAACGACTTCGTCGCCGGCCGGGAACTCTGGATGCGAACTGCCGGCAACGACTGGGCCGGTTCCCAGGACGACACGATCGAGGCCGTACGCAGCCTGCTGGACCCGACGAACACCAGCAGTCCCTGGCGGCTGGTGCCGTGGGAAACCGTCTACCAGGCCGATCACGGAGCCACCCAATACCCGTGACCGGAGAAGCGGTCCGCACCGCTTGAGTGGCCGGGACTGCCGCTACGCCACACCCCCCGAGCGGCCAAAACTGCCGCTACGTGGGAAAGCCGTCCGGCGTCCGGCTGCCACTCGATGAGGGACCGCAGGGCGAGAATCCGGCAAGGAGGGACCCGGGAGCAGGGCGGGCCCGCACGGTCGTGTGGGCCCGCCCCTTGTGCCGGTTCAGCTGTTGCAGGTCGTGAAGTTCGGGCTGGTCTGGGCCAGATAGATGCTGGACCGGCCCTGGTCGTCACTCTTGAGCGGAACGGTGACGGTGTCCCTCGCCTTCCACGGGAACCCGTTGGCGTCGAAGGTCCACTCACCGGTCACCTTCGTCGCCAGTTCCGACAGTGCCACCCACCCGTATTGGTGCGACGGAACGGTGATCATCAGGCTGTTGCCGAGATCCTGACGTACGTCGTAGGTGACCTGGCCGGAGATGGTGAGGCTCACGCTGGTTTGGACAGGGCTCGCACCGCCCGTGCCGAGGCCCGAGGTGAAGGTCACGCCGAGCTGGCTCGACCAGCCCGTGGAGGTGTTGAGCGAGAACGTCCACGGCACCGGTGCCTCGGTGCCGTTGTACCAGACGGGGGAGACGCACTTCTTCGGAAGCGGCTCGGCCGGGGCCTGGGAGCCCTTTGTCCACGAGCACGTGGAGCTGTCCTTCTGGCAGCGCTTCGAGGCGTAGTCGATGGCGGCCGTGAGCGCCGCGTCGCTTGCGCTGCTCGGGATCTTCCACTGCTGGGCCTTGGTGCCGTTGCAGCCGTAGGTCTGCGTCCAGGCGTCGTCGTACTGCGCGGCGCGGACCACATCGAGGCACTTGTTGTCGCCGGCGCTACGGACCATGAACGTGTCCGTGGTGCCGTTGACGGGCTGGAAGTGCCAGCGCTGCGCGGAAGAGCCGGAGCAGGACTGCTGTTTGAGCGGGAGCCCGGATTCGATGCACTTGCCGGTGTCGTCGTTGACGAGGGTGAACGACGAGTCGGCCCCCTGCAGGTGGGCGTCCCACTTCTGGTGGTAGCCGGGCGCGGAGTTGGTGACGATGAAGACACCGTCCCCGGTGTTGCCGTTCTGGACGTCAAGGTTCCGTCCGCTGTTGACCGACGTGAACGTCAGGCAGGACAGGCCGGAACAGTCGTCTGCGGCCTGTGCGGTGCCGGCCCGGGCGGTGAGTCCCAGGGTGATACTCAGCGCGGCTATGAGGACGGTGAGTGCTCTGCATAAGACCGTTGGTCTGGGCGCTTTCATGCCAGAACAACCCCCATATCTGATTGGAGTGTTGGTGGTGCATTCCACCGTGTTGACCGCACTATCGCTGCTACCGGTGATTTTGAGTAGTGCGCCGCCCTTCGGGGCGGAAGGCGAAGCGCACCCGTGAGCCTGCGCAGACGGCACCCATACGAGGGCCGGGCGCCAAGGTGGAGTACTACGGACCAAGGTGGAGTACTACGGACCAAGGTGGAGCACTACGACACCAAGGCGGAGTGCGACGCCGGCAGCATCTCGTCGCCCGCACGCAGAGCGAGCTCCCCGTCAGCCGCCCTGGATTGCACTCACCACGCTCGCCGACGACGACGCGGGGGGCTCGCCTTTCCCGGGAACAGCAGGCAGCTGGGTTGGCCGGCGGGCGATCAGCGACCCGAAGCGCGACAATAGGGCCCACGCTGTGCGGCGAGCGTCTCGCCATGACACTGGGGGTCGCTCTCTACAGCCGTGACAAGGTCCGGGACGGAGGCACGCTGCTGTTCATGGGCGGCACCGGCGGACGGCGCCCTCTCCCACTGACTACTAGCAGTTTCGTTTGGATCAGCGGTCGTTGGCTCTGGACGGCACCTGGGAGCGAGTGTTCACCGCGCTGATGGCCCAGGCCGACGCGGGGGCCGGTCCCGCGGCGGGCTGAGCACGAAGATTCCTCTCGCCGCGGATGCCCGCTGCCGGCCCCTCGCGTTCGTTCTCACCGCCGGACAGGCCGGCGGGGTGGTGACATGCTGTGCCGTTTGGTGGCACGCTCGAATGCCGACTTGCAGCGCGTGATCGACCGGATGGTGGGATTCGATGGCATCGTGCGGGCCTCGACGGCGATCACGTTGGAGAATCCGGTGCCGCTCCGGATCACTCCACCGGTGCGCCAGGCGTCGCGGCAGGCGCCGTAGGGACCGCTGACCGCTGGAGGACCGGCCTTGAGGGAGGGACCGAGAAGTGACCTTCTGGGAGTACCTGGGCACCCGCTGCCAGCAGCTGCTGGTGGGCGCCTATCAGTACGCCGGCGCCGTCTTCCCGTGCATGGTCGTCGCCACGGTGCTCGGGGTCCTGATCGGCGTCCTCACCTACCGCACCGAGTGGGCGGGAAACCTCGCGGTCACCATGACCGCAAGCATCCTCACCGTCCCCTCCCTGGCTCTCCTCGGTCTGCTCGTCCCGGTCGTCGGCCTCGTCGTCGCGCCGGCCGTCATCGCGCTGACGCTGTACGGACTGCTGCCGGTGGTCCGTAACGCGGTCGTCGGGTTGCGCGGAGTCGACCCGGCCCTCGTCGAGGCCGCCAAGGGCATTGGGATGTCACGTTCGCCCAGCTGCTCAGGGTCGAACTGCCCCTCGCCCGGGCGCCAATGCTCACCGGTGCCCGGGTGTTGACCGAGATGCTGATGGGCATCGCGGCGATCGCGGCCTTTGCCTCAGGACCCGGGCTTGGCCACCAGATCTTCCGCGGGATCTCCAGCCTGGGCAGTGCGAACACGCTCAACGAAGTACTGTCGGGGACGCTCGGAATCGTCGTCCCAGCCCTGCCGTTCGACGCCGGGTACGTGCTGATCGGACGGCTCACCATCTCACGGGGGATCCGTGGCTGACTCTGCCGAAATCGTCGAACCGACCTACCTGACGTCCGGCGCCGCGGGCCCCGGCGGATCCGCCCGATCCGCCGGGCCCGACCGGCCGGCCGCCGCCAGCGCGAGTATACGGCTGGACAACCTCCTCGTACGAGTTGCTGCTACGCCCACGCGGCCTGGAGGTGGACTGATGCGCCTGGCCCAGGTACGGACGGCCGTCGCGGGCGCCCTGCTGCTCGCCGCCGCAGGGCTGAGCGGCTGCGGACTGACCAGCGGCAGCCCGCTGGCCGACTCGGTGCAGCCCGGCTCCATCGGGAAGGGGCGACCGCTGAATGGCGCCCAACTGACCGTGACCTCAAAGGAGTTCACCGAGCAGATCATCCTGGGCCAGATCATGGGGCTGGTCTTCAAAGCGGCCGGCGCGGAAGTCCTGGACCGGACGAGCATCCAGGGCTCGATCGGTGCCCGCGAGGCGGTCAAGTCCGGTGCGGCGGACGGGATGTATGAGTACACCGGCACGGCCTGGATCACCTACCTCGGTCACACCAAGCGGGTCGTCGACCCGTACGAGCAGTGGGAGGCCGTACGCGAGGAGGACCGCCGCAACGGCATCAACTGGCTGCCCGCCGCCCCGCTCAACAACACCTACGCGCTGGTCGCGAACCAGGCGAATGCGCAGAAGTACCGGCTGCGCACACTCTCCGACGTGGCACGTCTGACGAAGAAAGACCCGGGCGCGGCGACGATCTGCGGCGGAAGCGAGTTCTCGGTGCGCGAGGACGGCCTGCCGGGCGTGGCGAAGACGTACGGATTCGCCCTCCGGCGCGGGAACTTCAAAAAGATGGACGACGGCGTCGTCTACACCCAGGTCGCCGAGGGCGCGGCCTGCGCCCTCGGCGTGGCGGCCACCACCGACGGCCGCATTCCCGCACTCAAGCTGAAGGTGCTGGAGGACGACCGGCACTTCTTCCCCAACTACAACGCGGCACCCGAGATGAACAGCGCCACAATGAGGAAGTACCCCGCCATCGCCGACCTCCTCACCCCGATCACCAAGCGGCTTACGGGGGCGGAGGCCCAGCGGCTGAACGCGCGGGTGGACGTGGACGGGGAGGACCCGCACGAGGTGGCGAAGGACTGGCTGGTGCGGGAGGGCTTCATCCGGGAAGGCTGACAGACGGATTCGCACGAGCGTCCGACGAGCAGGAGGAGAGTGCCCTGCCGCTCGCGTAGACGCTGTCGTGACTCTGCCGTCCGGAGGGCCGGGACACCATGATCCGAACGACGCGCCCTGGTCGCTGCCCCGTAAAGGATCTACGTCATGCCAGTTGACCAGCTCGGTTTCCGTCAGCCGGCGAGGCCGAGGTTGTGGAGTCGGGCGATGCCGGGGATCGGGAGGCGTGGGAGAGGGGGCGGCCCTGACACCCCGGCCGGCCGGTACCGACCCGACCGCTACGGATGCCGCCCCGGGCGAGGCGGGTCACGTTACGTCGCGATGACCGATGCCCTCCTGCATCGGGGCGCCTAGTGTCATCTTGTCCCTGGTGGCAACGGATCGGAACCGGACCGCATGCGTCTGCTCACGTACCTCGTCGGCTGCAGTGTCGACGGCTTCACCGCCGGTCCTGACGGACAGTGCGACCCCTTCGGCTTCGACGGCGATCTCAAGGCCGCCGTTCTGGCCGAGTACCCCGAGACCGTCCCGGACCATGCCCGCAGGCCGCTGGGCGTCGTCAGCACGGCGAACAGATTGTTCGACACGGTCGTCATGGGGCGCGGCGTCTACGAATCCGCTCGGGCGGCCGGCGCCGACAGCCCGTATCCCTGGCTGCGGCAGTACGTGGTCTCCTCGTCCCTGAAACGGCCCGCGTCAGGCGTCGATGTCGTCGCCGGGGAACCGGCGGAGTTCGTCCGCGGGCTGAAGCGGCGGCCGGGCATGGGCATCTGGCTGTGCGGCGGCCCGGTGCTGGCCGGGCGCTTGCTGCGCGAGGTCGACAAGCTGGTGGTCCACCGCCACCCGGTGGTGTTCGGGGCCGGCGTTCCGCTGTTCCACGCGGCATTCGACCCTGCCGCCTTCACGCTGACCGACTTCCGGGTCTTCGCCACCGGCGCGACTGTCACTACGTACACCAAGCAGTAGGAGCACACGTGTTGTTTCGCCCCACGGCCGAGGCCGATCAAGAGCGTGTCGCGGCAGTCATCGTGGATGAACCGGTGGGCTGGATCGACGCCGACCGCTACCTGGACGAGTTGAAGCAGGGGATGTACCGGCCGGAGTGGACCTGGATCGCCGAGGACGACGGGCGGATCGTGGGCCGTTCCTTGTGGTGGGGGCAGCAGGACAGCGCTCACCCCATCGCCCTGGACTGTCTGCAGGTCGATCCCACGCTCCCCGACCGCGCGGAGGTGGCGGCCGGGCTGCTGACCGCCGCGCTGCGGGCGTTCGCCGACGCCGGTGCGCCCAAAACTCCGCTGTACAACCTGACGCTGCCCGTCGGCTGGCGTGACACCCCGGCCGCGGTGGCCGCCGTGGAGTGGCGGCGCCGGGCCGCCGTGGCAGCAGGCCTCACGCACGAGGTGGAACGGCTGCGCCTGCAATGGACGGCCGACGTCGGCCTCCCCGCGTCCAGGGGCCGGCTGACGTTCGCCCCCGCTTCGGACGAGGAGTTCCTCCGGCTGTTCCGTCGGATAGCCGTCGGCAGCCTGGACGACGAGACCCGCAGGAACATCGCCGCCAAGGGCGCCGACGCCACGGCCAGGGACGAGATGGACTTCTATCTCGGCTGCCCCGGTCGGCGCGAGTGGTGGCGCGTGGCCCACACCCCGGACGGGCAGGTCGCCGGCCTCGCCCTCCCCTCCGCGACACCGTATGCCCGCAACGTGGGCTACCTGGGCGTCGTCCCCGAGTTCCGCGGCCATGGGTACGTGGACGACCTCCTCACCGAGATCACCCTCCTCCACGCGGAATCCGGTGCCGAACTGATCACAGCCACCACGGACACCGGCAATGCCCCCATGGCCGCGGCCTTCGCCCGCGCCGGCTACCGGACTTCGGAGATCCGCATGCTGTATTCGGCGCCGGTGGCGTAGGGCGGAGAGACGGACGCCCCTTCGCCCGAGGGAGACGGACGGTTGATGAAGAGCGGCGGCGGGCGCGCCGCATGAAGAGAGCTATGAGCCGTATGAGCCGTATGAAGAGAGGAGAGCCGGTCTGATGCCGGTTTTCATCGAAGAGTTCACCTTGGCCGAGAGCGACAGCGGTCCCTACGCGCTCACCACCGGCCCGGACGGGGCGCTGTGGTTCACGCTGGTTCACAGCGGGGGCATCGGGCGCTTCGTGCCCGGAGGGGTACTCACGCACCATCAACTCGATCCGGACTGCGGGCCGACGATCATCGCTGTGGGGCCGGACGACGCCTTGTGGTTCACCGAGCACCGGGCGCACCGCATCGGCCGGATCACCCTCGACGGCAAGGTCGAGGAATTCACCGTGCCGACTGCGGAGTGCGGTCCGTTCGGAATCGCCGCCGGGCCGGACGGAGCGCTGTGGTTCACCGAGACCACCGCCGACCGGATCGGCAGGATCACCACCGACGGCCGGGTGACCGAGTTCCCGCTGCCGGCCACGGGCGCCTACCCCTCCGCGATCACCGCAGGCGCCGACGACGGGATGTGGTTCACCCTGAACCAGTCCGACGCGATCGGGCGGATCGGCATGGACGGAGCCATCACTCTGCACCCGTTGCCGACCAGGTCCGCCGCCCCGGTGGGCATCGCGGCCGGGCATGACGGGGCGGTCTGGTTCGTCGAGATCGGTGCGGGGCAGATCGGGCGGATCACTCCCGACGGCGGGATCACCGAGTTCCCGCTGCCCGACCGCATGTCCCGGCCGCATGCCATCACCCCCGGCAGCGACGGCACGTTGTGGTTCACCGAGTGGGCCGGCAACCGGGTGGGCTCCCTCACCCCCGACGGCACTGTCACCGTGCACGACCTGCCGACCCCGGGCTCGGAGCCGCACGGGATCGCCCTGGGCCCGGACGGAGCTCTGTGGACAGCGCTGGAAATCGGCGCACTCGCCCGCGTCGGCGTCCGTGACCGCACGCAACGAAGCAACGAAGCAACGAACAACGAAAACGAAAGGGAACGCTCATGAAGTACGCACTCGTGATCTTCGAGACCGATGAGTCGCGCCACCGGATCCGGACCGACCGGGCCGCCCACCGAGCGGCGTACGAGACCTGGATCGGCAAGATCGCGGCGGCAGGCAAACTGATCAGTGGCGATGCCCTGGACACCGAGTCGGCCTCCGCGACGACCGTGCGCAAGACCACCGAAGCAGCGCCCGCCACGGTGACCGACGGGCCCGCACACCCCGGCGAGGAGACCCTGGGCGGCTGGTTCGTCATCGACGTGGCCGACCGTGCGGAAGCCGTGGAACTCGCCAAGGGGCTCGGCACCTTGGAGACCATCGAGATCCGGCCGGTGCTCCAAGGCGACTGAGGACGGCCCGTTGCGGCATCGCCCCTCCCCCCCGACGTACAGTGTCGATCATGATGCTCGATTGCTGGGCGGGGGGAGCGGACGGTGCAGGGGCGCGCAGAGGAACGACACCACATTGAGCGGATGCTGGCCAACTGTCGGCGTGGAGTGAGCAGTTCGCTGCTCCTGCACGGCGAGGCCGGCATCGGCAAGACCACTCTCCTTGAGCATGCGGCCGCCCACGCGGACGGCGTGCGCGTGCTGCGGGTCGAGGGCATCGAGTCGGAGATGGAGCTCGCTTTCGGAGGGCTCCATCAGCTCCTCCTGCCGGTGCTCGATCTACTCGACCGGCTGCCGGGACCGCAGGCCGGGGCTCTGCGCGCCGTCTTCGGCCTGAGCGACGAGCCCGTACGGGACCGTCTCACCCTGGGGCTCGCCACACTGTCGCTGCTGTCCGAGGCGGCCACGGACGACCCCCTGCTGTGCCTGGTCGACGACCTGCAATGGCTCGACCGGCCGTCCGGGGACGCGCTGACCTTTGCCGCCCGGCGCCTGCGGGACGAAGGCATCGTCATGCTCTTCGCCACCCGCGGCACCTCGCCGGAGAGCGGATCCAGGGCGCTGCCGCGCGTACACGTCACCGGCGTCGACCGGCGGTCGGCCGTGGCGCTGCTGCCAGGCCTCGCACCCCCGGTCGCCGAGCACATCCTCGACCAGGCGCAGGGAAACCCGCTGGCGCTGCGGGAGTTGGCCGCCGCGCTGACCCCGGCGCAGCGCGCCGGACAGCTGGGGCCGCTGGCGCCGGCCGAGGCGCGGCCCGAGCTGCCCCATCAGCTCCAGGACGCGTTCGCACAGCAGATCCGGCGCCTTCCCGACGCGACCCAGCGCACTCTCGCGGTGGCCGCGGCCGACGACACCGGGGACCTTCCCACCGTGCTGGCAGCCGCGGGCCGGCTCGACGGGGCGGTCAGGGATCTGGAGCCCGCCGAGCGTGCCGGACTGGTCTTCGTCTCCGCGCAGAAACTGCGTTTCCGGCACCCCCTCATCCGGTTCGCCGCCTACCAACAGGCCCCGCTGGCCTGGCGGATCGCGGCGCACCGGGCGTTGGCGGCGGACCTGGACGGCGCCCGGCACGCGCACCGGCGCGCCTGGCACCTGGCCGCCGCGACGACCGGACCGGACGAAGAGGTCGCCGCGGAGTTGGAACGGGTCGCCGAGTGGGCCGGAAGCAGGCAGGCGATGGCGTCCGCGTCCGCGGCGTACGAGCGGGCCGCCCGCCTGACCGCCGATCCGCACCGGCACGCCCGCCGCCTGATCACCGCCGCGCAGAAGGCGAGCGAGGCCGGCCAGGACGAACGGTGCCGCGCTCTCACCGACCAGGTGCCACTGCCGTTGGGGGACCCAGGGATGGCGGCGGACTTCGCCCGCGTACGCTCCGTGGTCGAGCTCGGCTACGGCAGCCCCCGCCGGGCCGCCCGCATCCTGGCCGACTGCGCGGACACGATCTCGGCCGACCGCCCCGACAAGCTCGCGCCGCTGCTGACCGACGCCATCCACGCGGCCTTCTGCGCGGGCGACGCACCCCTCATGGTGGAGATCGGCGTCCGCACACCCCATCTGCCGATCCTGGCCGTGCCCGCCCACCTCCTGGCGGGCGACCTTCCCGGCGCGCGCCGGGCCCTGGACACTCTCGTACGGGCCGGACGCCTCGCCGACGTTGGGCTCATGGACCAGTTGGTGACCGCGATCCACTGCCACCTGATGGCCGATCACGCGACCGCGCACGAACTGGCCGCCGCGGCGGTCGCCCACTGCCGCGAGCAGGGCATCGGTGGATGGCTGCCCACCACGCTGCATCTGCGCGCCCAGGTGGAGCTGGCGCTCGGCCGGCTCGACGACGCGCACGCACACGCCACCGAAGCGCTCCGGCTGGCCGACGGCTACGACCTGGACCACCGAGCAGCCCATCTGCGCGCCCTGTTGGCGGTGCTGGCCGCCGTCCAGGGGGAGGAGGCGCAGACCCGGAAAATGGCCGAACAGGCACTGGAGTACACCCGCCCGCGCGAGGTCGGACGGGGCGCGGCGGAGGCGCTGTGGGCGCTGGGGCTGCTCGACCTCGGCCTCGGGCGGGCGCAGGACGCGCTGCGCCATCTGGAGGCGGCCCGGCAGGCGGCGGGCCACCCCTTCCTGGCCCGGCAGCTGTTGCCGGATCTGATCGAGGCGGCCGTGCGCGCCGGACATCCGGAAGGGGCGCGGGCACCCGCGGACCAGCTCATGACATGGGCGGCCGACCTCGGACAGCTCCACTTCACCGCCCAAGCGCACCGCTGCGCGGCCCTGACCAGCCCGGACACACAGGCCGAGCAGCACTATCTGGCCGCCTTGGACCTCCACACCGACGGCAACGACTTCGATCGGGCGCGCACCCAACTCCTCTACGGCGAATGGCTGCGCCGCTCGCGCCGCAAAATCGACGCCCGCGACCAACTGCGCACCGCGCTGAAAATCTTCGGTCAGCTGAACGCCCGACCCTGGGCCCACCGCGCTCGCACGGAACTCCAGGCAGCGGGCGAAACCCACGACCCGTCCGACGCCACCGATTCCCCCCTGACCCGCCTGAGCGCCCAGGAGCGCGAAGTCGTCCGCCTCGCGGCCACCGGCGCCACCAACCGCGAGATCGCCACGCACCTGTTCCTGAGCCCACGCACCGTCGGCCACCACCTCTACCGCGCGTTCCCCAAGCTCGGCATCAGCTCCCGAACAGAACTCGCCGAGCTGCTCACGCCCTGACGGGTGCAGAAGAACAGGCAGGTCGGGCGCCCTTCCTGACCACGGGTTCCGGCGCCTCCTCCCCAGCTGGTTCCGGTCCTGGGGTCCGAAAGGTGTCCGGACGAGGAACATCCCGTGAAGACAGGGAAGTTGTTTCAGTGGCAGGGGGCACACTGACATCAAGCAGACGTGTGAGCCCGGGGGAGTGCGATGGACATCAGGTTCGAGCTGACCGGTCCGGACAGCCGGCGGGAGCTGCGGTCGCTCTACACCTGGCTGTGCGACGACCGTTCGCTGCGCGGCCGGATCCCGATCGAGCCGGTGCGCGGACGGGCCAGGCCGGACGAGATGGGCGGCGACCTGGAGGCCGTGCTCGCGCTGGTGTCCACACTCGCGACGCTGGCGCAGCTGCCGTTCTCCTACGCCGCCTGGCGGGACGGGCGCAGGCCACGGTCCCAGGTCGTCATCCAGGTCGCGGGCGCCACGCCCGGGGAACTGGAAGCGGTCCAGGAGGCCTTCCCGGACGTCTCGGTGCGACCGACCGCCGCGGACGGTCAAGAGCCGGAGCCGGAGCAGGGGCCGGAGCCGGAGCCGGGACCGGAGTCGGAGCCGGAGCAGGAGCTGGAGGCGGGGAAGTGACCGTCGACGCGACGACGGAGGACACGGGTACCGAGGACGCGCTGGGGATCGACGCCGCGCGCTCGGCCTGTGTCCTCATCGGCGTCGACCGGTACTCCGAACTCGAACCGCTGCGCAGCGTACGGCACAACCTCACCGAACTGGTCGCCGCGCTGAGCGACGAGGCGATCCTGGGTATCCCCGCGGAGCGGATCACGACGGTCCGGAACCCGGAGTCCGCGGCCGCTCTGGTCGGCCCGATCCGCGCGGCCGCCCAGGTGGCCGCCGACACCCTGATCGTCTACTACGCGGGACACGGCCTGCTGGACCGCGCTGAGGAGGAGCTCTACCTCACCCTCCCCGACTCCGTCGAGGACCAGCCCGAGACGGCGGTCAGCGACGCCTACATCCGCCGCGCCATGCGCGATCACGGCTCCGCCGAGCGCCGGGTCCTGCTGCTGGACTGCTGCTACAGCGGCCGGGTCCTCAAGGGCGGGATGTCCGTCGCGGACCGTGGCGTGCGGGCATCGGGGAAGACGCTGAAGGGTGTGCGCGGCGCCTATGTGATGACGTCCACGTCAGCGGACCGCAAGTCCCACGCTCCCGACCCCGGCCGGTGCACGGCATTCACCGGTGAATTCGTGGGCGTACTGCGCGAGGGCGTGCCCGACGGGCCCGAGCTGCTGGGGCTGCACGCGATCTTTGAGGCGGTCCGGGGCCGGATGGCCGAGCGCCGGCTGCCGCAGCCGCAGGAGCCCCAGGACCGGGACGACGGCGGGGTCGGCCTCCTGCCGTTCATCCGCAATCTGGCGGTGGCGCCGCCCCCGAGGGTGACGGACCCACCCGTTGCGCCGCGTGGGCGCATCCCGCGCCGCGTGCTGGCGACGGGTGCCCTGGTGCTCGGCCTGGTGGCCGGACTCGCCGCGCCGCCCGTGTGGCAGTGGGTGCGGGAGCTCCATCCCCGCCGGCCGGGCGGCGCCTGCTCGCCGCGGGCCACCCTGCTCAGCTACTCCGACGCGCTCGACAAGCAGCAGGCGTCGGGCGAAACCATCGGCGGCCTGTCCGCGCTCGCGCTCACCGGGCCCGGCCGGGCCCTGGCCCTGACGGACAATCTGACGGGGAGGGTGTTCCCGCTGCGCCTCGGTCCGCCGGAGAAGCTCCACCCCGAGGCGCTGACCGCCAAGACGCTGCGCACCCAGAGCGGCACCAAACCCTCCGAGTGGTTCGACGGCGAGGGCCTGGTCGTCGAGCGCGGCGGGAAGACGATCCTGGTCGCTTCGGAGACCGGGCCCGCGATCCGCCGCTTCAAGATGGCCACAGGCACACAGCTGGGCTCCGACCTGCCCATTCCGCCCGAGTTCCGGACCAGCCCGAAGGGCCAGGGCCAGGCCGGGCGCACGATCGAGTCGTTAACCGTCTCCCCGGACGGGCGGTATCTCTACGCCGCGATGGAGGGCGCGTTGGCCAAGGACGGTGACTCCCGCGGCCGCAACATGCTCCGCATCCAGCGCTACGTCGGCACCCCGGGCGGCGCCTACCGCCTCGACCGGCAGTACGCGTATCAGGCCAAGGAGGGCATGTACCTCGCCGAGCTGGTCGCGTCCGGCGACGACCGGCTGCTCGCCCTGGAACGGCAGTACGTGGACGGCGTCGGCAACGCGATCCGGATCTACGACGTCCCCCTCAAAGGTGCCCAGCCCGTCGATGCGCGCAAGGCCCTCTACGACCAGCCGGCCGATGTGTTCGTCGAGCACAGCCTGCTCTTCGACCTCGGGCGGTGCCCTGCCGGTGACCCCGGTGTCGTCCCCACCCACTCGGGACGGATCGTCAGTCCGCTGCTGGAGAACGTCGAGGGAATGGCCCTCGGCGCGCCGTGGACCACCGGCCCGCACAAGGGCCAAAGCCCGCTGTACCTCGTGTCGGACGACAACACCAGCAGCGAACAGACCACCCGCCTCTATGCGTTGAGCGTGCAGCTCCCCTGATTCTCACGTCAAGGCTTTCCAAGCGGTCGGACACGTCGTACGCAATGGCTCTCACCCTGGCCTACGGACCGTCCCCGAGGCCCCAGCGTCGCCGCGAGCGCAACAGCCCCGCGCATGCACCACGCCCCACACACTCACCGTTTAGCACGCTGACCCCTTCAACCACTCACCAGACCCTCGACGTATGGGGAAAGGGCGCCAAAACGTCCTCTGAGTAAGTGTGTTTGAACGCCGGCCGTGCGGTCTGTACGGCCGGATGAACTGGGGTGTGGGCGTCTGCCGCATAGAGTGGATCACGACGGGTAATCCGCAATCTGCGATCAGGGAAGTGTGACGTGCCGCGTATGACGCTCCAGCCGCAGGAACTGTTCTCCAGCAGGCCGTGGGGCTTCTCCCAGGTCGCGGTCTCCCCACCGGGAAAGATCGTCAACATCGCGGGTCAGGTGGCGTGGGACAGCAACCACGAAGTGACGGCGGTGGGGCGGGAGGCGCAGCTTCGCCAGGCGCTGAAGCATGTGTTCATCGCTCTCGAAGCCGTCGGCGGCACTCCGGACGACATCCAGATCCTTCGGCTCTACCTTCCGAACTTCGAGTCCGGTCCCGAGGCGGATCTGATCGGTCGCGTCCTCGTCGATACCTTCGGAACGGAGAACCCGCCCCCGTCCTCATGGATCGGAGTGCAGGCTCTGGCGCAGCCGGAATACCTCGTCGAAGTCGAGGCCATGGCGGTCGTACCGGAGGAGAACGGCGCGGGGTGACTGATGCCGTCCGGTCGTGAGGCAGTCGGACGCGCGGGGGCGACGACGTCGTGGTGAGCCCCACGATCGGCGGGGCCGGTAGCAGCGGGCCGGGCAGGTGCTCGGCCGCACCGACGTCCCGCAGTTGCCTTTGATCCCGCGTGCGACCTGGGAGCCGGGTCAACCGGAGTGGGTATGTCCTGGCGTCAGCGTCGAGGCACAGACGCGGCTACGGCGTGTACGTGTATCGAAAGTCGACCTTGGCATGAGTGGTCGAGGAGGAGGCGTCACACCGCCCACGGGGCCGTGCGGTCGAGGAATTCCCTTACTGTCGCGCCCAGTTCCGCCTGGTGCGTGAGGTAGAAGTCGTGGTGCCCGTCGATCGTCACGACTTCTGTGCCAGGCCGGAGACGGACCATCTCCTCCGCCTGCTGGGGCGGGACGACCGGGCTGCGTCCACCCCGCACCACCATCAGCGGCTGCTTGGCTGCGGTGAAGTCGTCCCACCAGTCGCCTCGGACGCCGACCTTGGCGGCATGTACCTCCTCCGCCCGCCACAGGAACCGCCAGCCCTCCGGTTCCTCCACGGCGCTCTCGGTGAAGTGCCGGGGCTCGTCCATAGGCGCGAGTGCGTCCAGCATCGCCCGCATGCTCGGGAAGTGCGTCGGCAGTGCGTGCAGCTGATCTTTGCCGATCGGTGCCCGGTACTCCGCCGGAAAGTCCACCACGACCACGGCCGAGACCAGTTCCGGTCGTCTCGCGGCCAGTTGGTACGCGTTGATGCCGCCGAGTGAGTGTCCGACGATCGCGACGGGGCCGAGTCCGAGGTGTTCGACGAGTGCCGCCGCGTCGGCGACGTAGCCCTCTCGCCCGTAGTCGTCGGGGTGGTCGGAGAGGCCGTGGCCGCGCTGGTCGAGCGCGATGAGCCGGTATTCGGGTCCGAGGTGATCGGCGAGCCCGAGCATGGAGCGGCCGCGCCCATAGGAGCCGTGCAGCGCGAGGACGGGGTGGCCGGTGCCGCCCAGGTCGAGGTAGGCGAGCCGTATGCCGTCCGGGTTGCGGAAGTACTGCGTGGTTGCCGTCGTCATGGCTTTGACTCTAACAGAGGTATCTCTATTAGAGGTATAATTTTGCGCGACTACTCTGGACAGCCACGACGACCGCGAAGTACGCACCTCGGAGGCCCGGTGCTCACCCTCTGCATCCTCGGATTCCTCAACGAGGAACCCCTGCACGCGTACGACCTGCGCGCCCGCATCTCCGGCCTCAGCGGCCATGTGCGCCCCGTGAGCGACGGCGCTCTCTACCCCGCCATCAAGCGCCTGGAAGCCGCCGGGCACCTCACCCGCCACACCGAACCCGGCGAACGCGCCACACCCCGTCAGGTGCTCACCCTCACCGAATCCGGCCGCGCCGAACTCATGCGCCGCCTACGCGAGCCCGCCGACCTCGAGATCACCGACCGCAACTCCTTCTTCATCCTGCTCGCCTTCCTCGGCCGGCTGCCCAACCCCGCCGACCAGGCCCGCGTACTGCGCCGCCGCCTCGCCTTCATGGACGAGCCCGGCAGCTACTTCTACGAGGACGGCCGCCCGCAGCGCGCCCGCGACATGACCGACCACTTCCGCCGCGGCATGCTCCAACTCGCCAACGCCACCAGCAAGGCCGACCGCGCCTGGCTGGAGCGCACCATCGGAGAGCTGGTGTGCGACGCCTAGCCGCGCTCGTCGAATGCGCTGGTCACAGCCACTCGTTGAGAGCCGCGACGAGAACGGTCGCCTCGTAGCGAACCGCATGCCTGGCCCGGAACCAGAAGGGCACCTGGCTTCGGATGTAGGCAGCCATGCCGCCCCTTCGGGCGAGTGGCCGGGCCTGCGCCGGGTCCGCCGCGATCCGGCGCAGGCATCTTGCTGTCAGGACACAACTCCTGGTGAGACGCGCGGGTCAGCGGGCGGTGAGGTCGCGGGCGGTACGGGCGATGTGGGTGTGGGAGATGCCGGCGGCGTCGAGGAGTTCGGTGGGTGTGCCGGAGACGGGCAGGTTGCGGACGGCCAGGTGGGCGATGGCTGGGGCCTGGCGGTGTTCGGCGAGGGCGGACAGGACTGCTTCGCCGAGGCCGCCTTCGGGGTGGTGGTCCTCGACGATGACGAGGGCGTGAGTGTCCCGGGCGGCGCGGACGAGGGTATCGGCGTCCACGGGTTTGACGGAGTACAGGTCGATGACGCGGGCACTGATGTTGTCGGTGGCGAGTTGATCGGCGGCGACCAGGCATTCGTGCAGGGTGACACCGGCGCCGACGAGGGTGACCTGGTCCTGGTCGGTGGCGCGCAATGTTTTGGAGCCGCCGATGGGGAAGGTTTCGTCGGCGGTGTAGAGGACGGGGTAGGCGCCTCGGGTGGTGCGGAGGTAGGAGATGCCTTCGAGGTCGGCCATGGCGACGGTCAGGGCTGCGGCGGAGGTGGCGTCGCTGGGGTAGAGCACGGTGGAGCCGTGCACCGCGCGCATCATGGCGAGATCTTCCACGCCCATCTGGGAGGGTCCGTCGGCGCCGATCTCGACGCCGCTGTGGCTGCCCGACAGGGCCAGGGTCACCTGGGAGATCGCGGCCATGCGGATGAAGTCGTGGGCCCGAGTGAGGAATGCGGCGAAGGTCGCGGCGTACGGGCGGTAGCCGCGGACGGCCATGGCGACCGCCGAGGCGATCATTTGCTGTTCGGCGATGTAGGTCTGGAAGTAGCGCTCGGGGTGGGCCTTGCCGAAGTCCTCGGCGTGGGTGGAATTGCCCACTTCCGCATCCAGGACGACGACGTCGGCGCGTGCGCCGAGTGCAACCAAGGCCTTGCCGAAGGCCACGCGGGTGGCGACCTTGTCGCCGGCCTCGAAGTGCGGCAGTTCGATGGTCACGTCACCCATGGGCTCGCGGGGGTGGGCGTCGGCGGGCGGCCGGGGGCCGCGGACGGTGAGGTGGCGTACGCCGCCCAGTTCGCCGATGGCGCGTTCGGCGAGGTCGTCGGGCAGGGCCTTACCGTGCCAGCCCTCGGCATCGGCGATCTCCGCCACACCCTGGCCTTTGACCGTCCTGGCGACGATGACAGTGGGGGCCTGTCCGTCGGCGGCAGTGGCCAGGGCCTGGTCGATGGCTTCGAGGTCGTGGCCGTCGATGAGGAGAGCGCGGCAGCCGAAGGCTTCGGCGCGGCGGGCGTAGGCGTCCGTGTCCCAGCCCAGTTCGGTGGGTCCGCATTGACCGAGGCGGTTGACGTCGATGATGGCAATGAAATTGGCCAGCTGGTGGCGGCCGGCCTTGTCCAGGGCCTCCCACACCGAGCCTTCGGTCATCTCGCTGTCTCCGCACAGCACCCATACGCGGTAGGGCTGCTTTTCCAGGTCGCGTCCGGTCAGGGCGATACCCACGCCGTAGGCGATGCCCTGGCCCAGTGAGCCGGTGGCTACGTCCACCCAGGGCAGCACCGGTGTGGGGTGGCCCTGCAGGCGGGCGCCGTTTCGGCGGTAGGTGGTCAGCAGTTCCTGCTCGTCGATGGCTCCGGCGGCGAGGAACATGGAATACAAGAGGGGGGAGGCGTGGCCCTTGGAGAAGATCAGGTGGTCGCCTGTCGAGTTCGTCGGCTGCTGCCAGTCGTAGCGCAGGTGGCGGGCCATCAGGACGGCCATGAGATCGGCAGCGGACAGGCTGGAGGTGGGGTGGCCCGAGCCGGCCGCGGTGCTGGCGCGAACGGAGTCGACGCGCAGCTGCTGGGCAAGCTCGAAGACCTGGTCCAGATCGCTGTCGGGACCGATCAAACCGGTAGATCCGTGCTCGGCCGTCATCACGGCCTCCTTCCTGCAGAAACGCTGATACCACGTGCCTGTACCCCGTGACCCGGGCGGGGTCCCGGATGCAGCCGGCTGTACGACCGTTTGCTGAGGCCGACGGCCGTTTCGGGTGCTCCAACGTCCGGGCGTGCTGCTGGTGAGGCGAACGCCCCGCTCTGCGGGTACCCAGATCTACGCGAACCTCTTCGCTGCCCGGCGACTCTTTCTTGGCCGCCGTTGCGCTCGCTCGGCTCACCCCCGGCGACGCGTGCGTCCCCTCTCGCCCCCGTCCTGACCGTCGCCGGGCCGGCGCAGGCCGGGGGCTCCGCGGTCGGCCCGGCCCGGGGCGAGAAGCGGATGCCGCCCCGCCGGACCCTGCGCCGACCTCCACCTCGCCACGGCCTGGCGCCTCCGGGATCACGGCCGGTCCTGACCACCGGTCTGCCGCCCCGTACAGACGGGACTTTGAAGGCCGGCTCTAGCCGCCCGCAGTCACGGCCTTGAGCTCGTCCAGCGATTCCCGCATCAGCTGCGACATTTCGCGTTTCTCGGCCGCCATGATCCAGCGTTCGAAGCCGACCTTGAAGACGGCGAGCCCCGCCTCGGCGGTCAGGCTCGCGGCCGGCTCCGCGACGCCGCGTCGGCGCAGGGTGTCGGCGAGCGCGGCCGACATCGAGGCGAGCTTGATCAGCTCGCGCTCCTGGAGTTCCGCGTTCGCCATGATCACATCCTGCCGCTTCCGCGCGTACTCGCGGCGATCGGCGAAAAATCCGGAGACCGCGTCAAGGCCCACCGCCAGCGCGTCGATCGGTGGCGCGGACTCCGGCGCGTCGGCGACCGCCTGCGCAAACAGCTCCTGCAACTCGCGGGAGCCGGCGAACAGCACTTCGCGCTTGTCGGCGTAGTGCCGGAAGAAGGTCCGCTCCGTGAGCCCGGCCCGTTTGGCGATCTCCGCCACGGTGGTCTGCTCGAACCCGCGCTCGCTGTAGAGCTCCAACGCGGCTTTCGCCAGGCGCCCGCCTGCGTTCGGCTCCCATCTACCCATGCGCAGATCCTACGTGATGACAGTGGCTGACATCAGGTGTAGCCTCGATGACAGTGACTGACATCAACTGTTTGGAGTTCCACCCATGCGCATCTTTGTGACCGGCGCGTCCGGCTGGATCGGCTCCGCCGTCGTCCCCGAGCTCATCGACGCGGGGCACCAGGTCGTCGGGCTCGCCCGCTCCGACGCCTCCGCCGCCGCACTCACCGCGGCCGGGGCGGAGGTCCTCCGCGGCACCGTCGACGATCTTGACGTCCTGCGGGGCGCGGCCGCCGCCTCTGACGGGGTGATCCACCTCGCCTTCAAGCACGACATCGCGTTCACCGGCGACTTCCAGGGCGCCGCCGAGGCCGACCGCCGCGCCGTCGACACCTTCGGCGACGCGCTCGCCGGCACCGACCGCCCCTTCGTCCTCGCCTCCGGCCTGGTCGGCCTCGCGCCCGGGCGGGTGGCGACCGAGCGGGACATGCCCACGATTGACGGCTCGCCGCTCTCGATCCGGTCGGCCACCGCCCAGGCGGTGCTCGCCCTCGCCTCACGCGGCGTGCGCTCATCCGTGGTGCGCCTCTCTCCCACCTGCCACGGCGAAGGCGACCACGGTTTTATGGCGACCCTGGCCGCCATTGCCCGTGCCGAGGGCGTCTCCGGCTACCTCGGCGACGGCGCCAACCGCTGGCCGGCCGTCCACCGCCTCGACGCGGCACGGCTGTTCCGCCTGGCGGTCGAGAAGGCCCCCGCCGGATCGGTGCTGCACGGTGTCGCGGAGGAGGGCGTCGCGATCCGCGACATCGCCGAGGTGATCGGCCGTCACCTCGACGTGCCGGTGACCTCCGTGGCTCCCGAGGCCGCGGCCGAGCACTTCGCCTGGCTGGGCGCCTTCCTCGGTGCCGACGCCCCGGCATCGAACAGCCTGACCCGCGAACTGCTGGGCTGGGAGCCGACCCACCCCGGCCTCCTCGCGGACCTCGACGAGGGCCACTACTTCCACGCCCCTGCCACTACCGCCTGACCGGCCGCGGGGAGGCCACAGGTGCGGTGCGTCGAGTCTCACGCAGATAGCGTTTCCACAGGGTCGTCGAGTTGACTGAATGGGCGCATCGGAAGGGCCGCCTCCGGGCGGACCGGGCGCGGCTTCGAGGTCTGACCCGGATCGGCGGCCAGGTCGACGGCGGCCACACTGCCCACTGCCCCCTCCGCACGGCGACGGACAACACCAGCGGCTCGCCTGTCCGTCATCGGTCGGTCACCTCAATGCATCACCCGTTCAAGGAACTTGGGGCCAGGAAAGTCATCACCGTCCTTGGGGCGGGCCCGGCTCGTCAGCTCGATGGCGCCCGTGCACGCCACCCGGTCCGCCACCTTCGCGCACGCCACCGCCTGCCGCAGATCCGACGTGGCCAGCATGGGGCTGACGGCAAGTCCCTCACGGCCGTCGGGGTGGGAGGTGAGCCGCGCGTCACGGCCGACCCAGATCGACACCTTCTGCGCGCCGCCGGAGCGCGGCAGCACCTCCGACCAGACGGTGCCGCACGACGGGCTGAACCGGAGCCGCACGGTGTAGGTGGTGTCCACGATGGCGCTCTCCGCGCGCGCGTCGCGATTGCAGCCGAGCCGCCACGGGTACCGCCCCTGGCATCGGTGGCCGTGGCACGCATGGGACGCATCCCCGTCCGTCCGCGCGGCACGTGCGGGAATCTCCACGATCGAGGCCGCCGCTCCCATGGTTGCCACCAGTGCCGTCAGCGCCACCAGCGCTCCGGCGGTCCGCAGCGCCCCGGCGCTTCGCAGAACCTTTCCGGCCCGCCCGGTCCGTTCCGCCACGACGGGAGCCGTGGGCGGCTCGGACGGGTCGGCCACGGGGGCGGTGCGGGCGAGGTACGCGGCGTCGTACACCGCGAGCAGCCGTTCCTGATCCGCGCCTGCCACCTGGCCGAGAGCCTCGACCGCGCTGCGCGGCGGCAGCTTCTCGCCGTTGAGATAGCGGTGCCAGGCGGACTTGCTGTACGGGGTTTTCCTGGCCAGCCCGTCCAGGCTCAGCCCGGTCCGTTCCTTGAGTACGCGCAACTCCTCCGCCAGACGTTGCGCGGCGGAATCGAGCGTGTCGGGCAGCGGCCGCCAGTGGGACACCATGTGCGCTTCCCCTCACCACCCTGCTTCCGACCCGGGAGGGTCCGCTTCAGCGTCCCCGACCGGCGATCCGGGGGTCTGTTTCCTCCCGGATGGCGGAATGTGTACCCACTCGCGGCGGCCGATGACACCCCGCACGCACCGAACGGAACATGTCAGCTGAGCGCTTTGTCATACAGTCGGAAACTGCGACCGCCCGCCGGACCTTCGACGAACCCCAGGCACAGTCGCGGCGTGCCGTCACCCCGCAGCACGGCCAGGCCTTCCGGCTCGCGCGGCGACAGGCCCGGAGCCGTCCGCTCCAGGTGCTGCCACACCACACGTCCGGTCCGCAGATCGATGCGGTACAACCGGGTGTTGCCGCCCGAGGCCGCCGGATTCCCCGTTCCGTACGCACTGCCCAGGAGCTGGTAGGCGTAATTGCCGTACAGAGCCATGCCTTGGAAGGGCAGCCCCAGTTCGGCGTCCGGCTGGGCGAAGTCGGTCAGCGGAAGGTACCAACTGGCCCGGAACCGGTCCAGGTCGTACAGGGCGAACCTCGGTATACCGTCCCTCTTGTACCGCAGCAGCAGTTGTCGGTGCGTCACATCAAGGGCGGGGAAGTTGCTGGTGGAGCCGGTGACGGGGCGGTACGAGCCGAGTTCGCCGCTGCCGCGTTGCAGTACCTGACCGTCCGTGAAACGGAAGCGGCACACCCCACGCCCGTAGCCGGATGACGGGTTGGCATCCCACTCCGTCCACAGTGTGACGCCGCCCGCGGATTCCTCCAGCCCGATTGAGCCTCCGTGGCCAAAGCCCTTCAGATACATGTGGCCGGCCGCGGAGCCGTCAAGGGTGAGCCGGTTCAGACACAGATCACCGTTCCTGACACGTTCCGCGTGGGGAGCGGCCGTCTCTTCGCCCGCCAGCCGGATCCCGCCCGCCACCAGCTGCAGGGCGTAGAGATGACCTTGCCGTTCGTCGACTGCGAACGACTGCAGCACCGTGGTGTGCCGCAGCCGCCCGGCGAGGAACGGCTGGCCCGCCGCGGACAGGGCGGGCAGCTTCCGGCTCGGTGCCGGTGCCGGTGCCGCCCGCGCCCACTGCGCCGGCACCACGGCAGCCGCCGCCGCGATCACCCCGAGGCCGCACACGGCTCTGCGTCCCGGCCGTGGCTCCTGCATGTCTCTGACCATCAAGCGCTCCAAGAACTCGGACCGGCTGCCCGTCCGCTCGCCCCCTCGAACGGACGGGCAGCCAGAGGTCATTGCGGCGTCACCGCGGAAGCCGGGATCAGTTGCTGAGGAACCGGCACCACGGGACGGCGCGGAAGGCGTGGACGTAGTGGGCGGAGACATAACCCCGGTGGTGCGAGAGCTTGTACCAGCGCTCATTGCCCCGCACCGTGCTGCCGTTGGTCTTGCACACGAGGGACCGCACGCGTCCGGCGCGTACGGTGTCGACCACGCGGTAGGCGGTGCCCGGACCCGAACGGACATTCAGGTTGATGTCGTTCGGGGTCACCACGCGGCCGTACGCATGAGTGGTCCTCATCGTCGCCGTGCTCTGGTATGCGGAGTGCCAGCCGGGGGCGGGGTCCGGACAGGAGTCGGCGAACGCCACCGCGGGGACCATGGCGAGAGCGGCGACCGCGGCGACCAGGCCGCTGCGGATCATGCGTCGAGTCATCGGATTCTCCTTGAGCGATCTGCAGGTCCACCGGAGCGTGACCCTGCGTCGCTCAGCGTTTCCGACGACTCACGCGATGATGCGTCCCAGCCGTCCCAGGGAGAAAGTGGAACGCGCCGGCCCGCACTCCAGGCACCTGGAGGCCGGCTCCCACCTCCTGCACACCCGCAATGCCACCGCGTGCCCCGCCCCCACGCCGCCCCACCAGCCGACAGACCGTCGCCCCCGAACGCGTACGCGGGGACAGGAGCCGCACGGGGTGCTCACGGAGCGGGGAGGGCCGCGGGCGGGCTGTGGCGGCGGGGACTGTGCCCGCGGCGGCGAAGAGGGGAGACGGGCCCAGGGAGCTGTTGAGGGCGATGAGCCTCTCCTCAAGTTGTGTGGCGGTGCGGTGTCGGCGGCTGCCGGGCAGGTGGCAGTGGAGCTCTGCGACGGCGCGGTCGTAGGGGGGCACCCACAGGGGCGTGGAGGCGAGCAGTCCTTGCGCTGTGTATCGCCGCGGGTGGGTCTCGGGGCTCTCCCAAGCCTGCGCAGAGCGCGGGGCTCGGCGCCGTAGGCACCGGCGATGCTGACGGTGACGGGCCAGTCGGTGTACCGCTCGCCGCTGAGAATGCGCGAGAGGTGGCCGGCGCAGCGCGCGGCCCCTGCAGAGGCTGCGTAGGCTGCGTTGGGAGGCCATTGCCCACATCGAGATGTCGGCCGTTTGGCCCCGTTGGATCGTTGCCGTGGCCGCTCTGCTGTCGCGAGCCCACCGGGAGGGCAGAATGGCCTGATGAGGGTGTTGCCGGTGTGGTCACAGGTACGCCGCTGGGTTCCCGCCGTGGTGATCGCTCTCGCGGCGTTGGTGGATCTGCTGACGCCTCCCTCGATGTCGTCCGCTCCGCTGCTGGCCGTGGCGCCGGTGACAGCAGTTTCGCTGCTCAGTCCGGCGGGCATCGTCGGGATCGGCCTTGCCGCGATGGTGGTGCAGACGGGGCTGGCGTTCGTCGACGGAACCTACGACTGGCAGGGCGACGCGGTTGTCCAGATCACGCTGGCGGCCGTCACCGCACTGGCGGTCGGCCTGAACCGGTCCCTGCGCACGCAGCACGTGAGCGCGAACCGGGCACGCTACGCCGCGGAGGTGGCCCAGCGCGCCGTGCTGCCCAGCCCCCCGAGCCGACTGGGGGACCTGCGGATCGCCGCCCGCTATGTACCGGCCGAAGACATGGCGCTGATCGGCGGCGACCTCTACGTGATGCAGGAGACTCCGTTCGGTGTGCGTGCCATGGTCGGCGACGTGAGGGGTAAGGGCCTGTCCGCCGTCACGGCGGTCAGTGTCGACATCGGGGTCTTCCGCTACGCGGCGGACCATGAGCCCGACCTGCCGGCCCTGGTGGATTGCATGGAGGAGGCCCTGTTGCGCGAGGGCCAGCGCAGGGAGGGCCTGGATGCGACCGAGGGATTCACCACCGCCCTGATCGTTGAGTTCGCCGAAGACCTGAGTCAGGTCCACATCGTCAACCGCGGCCATCCCGCCCCTCTGCTGCTGTATGCGGACGGCCAAGCGCGCGTACTGGAGCCGGGGGAGGAAGCACCGCCCCTGGGCATCGCCGCTCTGGGGGGCTGGATATCACCGGTGGAGACGTACCCCTTCCCGCCCGGGGCGATGCTGCTGTGCTTCACCGACGGCGTCACCGAGGCCCGTGACCCGGCCGGCGTCTTCTACGACCCCGCCGAGCGCGTCCCCCGCATGATGCAGTCCTACCTGCGCCAGACCGGCCATTTCCCGGAACCCGCGACGGTCCTCGATCTCTTGGCCCGAGACGTCAGCCGCCACAGCGGAGGCGCGCCCCAGGACGACCAGGCCCTCCTCGCACTGCACCGACCCCGGCCGGTGCAGGACCTCCTCGCCCGGCCGCTATAGCGACCGGGCCGCCGAGCGCTGCTTCCTTGCCGGTGTGGCTATCTACTTCGTATTTTCGCAGGTCACGACGTGATCGCGAGGCCCGGTCACGCGACCAGGCCCAGCCAGGCCGCCGCGAGTGCGGCGTGACCGGCCGGCGTCGGGTGTACGCCGTCCGCAGCCCAGTGCTCCGGCCCGGTCGTCGCGGCGAGCTCGGCGAACATGCCGTCGGCGGCGAGCAGATGCGCGCCGTACTTGCGGGCGAGCTTGCGCACGACCTGGATCTTCGGGTCCAGGTCGGTGCGCCATTCCTCTCGCTCTTTCTCTCCGATGAGCGCGACACCGGCACCGGCCTCGACGACGCCGTGGATCGGCAGGAGAAACGGCTCGATGAGGATCAGCCGCTAAGGAGAACGGCGTAGCTGCTTTAGATTTCCGGACCCCCGAACCAATGGCCGGCGGCCCGCTCGAACGCTTCGCGATCAGGGGTGCGATCACCTGCCCAGGCGACTACGCCGTCGGGTCGGACAAGCACGGCACCCAATCCGAGGTCGTTTTTCGCCGGACCGGCTGCATACCGCATCCGGCTCTCCCAGCCCCTCGCTGAACCGCGCAGGCATCGGTCGGTGCTGAAATCGAGCGCGACGCCCCGTCCGTCGCACATCAGGTCGCCGAGGCGAGTGCCGTTTTCGAGACGAAGGTCCGGGGCGCTGCGGCCGACCAACGGATGCTCGCTGCCAAGGTCGTAACGGATCGACGATCCCGACACCCTCTCGAACACGTAGGTCGTTCCGTCCCGGGTCCCGATCAGGTCGCGAACCAACCCTTGGACCGCCTGGCCATGCGGGTCCGGCCGCATGACCGCCACCTGGGCGCGCGACCAGTCGAGCACCCCTGCGCCGATCGGATGGCGCTCGCGGGTGTAGGTGTCGAGCAGCCCGTCCGGCGCGTATCCGTGCACGGTCGCCGCGAGCTTCCAACCCAGGTTCATGGCGTCACCGATGCCCGTGTTGAGTCCCTGCCCGCCAAGGGGCGAGTGGATGTGAGCGGCGTCGCCCGCGAGCAGGACACGTCCCCGCCGGTAGGTCGTCGTCTGCATCGCACGATCGGTGAAGCTCGACGCGAGATGCACGTCGCTCAGCGTCACGTCGGTGCCGGATACCCGGCGCAGAACTGCCTGGAGATGGTCGCGAGTCGGCTGCTGCGAGCGATCGAACGCGCCGCCGTCGAAGTCCATCATGCCGATGTGCCCTTCCGAGAGCTGGAGGTACATTCCCGTCGGCGTCAGGTTGATCCCAGAGCGCAGTTTTTCGGAATCGGCGACGGTGGCGTGCATGGTGTAGCCGGTGAACTGCGGCTCGGTGCCGACGAATTCGAAGCCCGCGAGCCCACGCACCGCACTGCGTCCGCCATCGCAGCCGACGACCCAGCGCGCCGCGTACTCGTGCTCGCCGGCTTGCGCGATCGCGCTCTCCTCGTTCTGGGTGATGGCGGAGACCGTGACGCCGTGCCTGATGTCCACGCCGAGCTGGGATGCCTGCTCGGACAGCAGCGTCTCGACCGCTTCGAGGTATGTCAGCATGCCCTCCATCGCCGGGCCGGGAAGCCGGTACGGCAGGGCGGTGACGTCGACCTGGGCCGGATCGAGCACCATGCCGGCGAAATGGCCCACGCCCCGAGGGGGTGACGGCTCGTCCGCGTCGGGGGCCGCGCCGGGATCGTCGTGGACGCCCGACGCGGTCAGTAGCTGGTGCAACATCCCGCGGCGGTAGAACGCCTCGACCGATGCGACGGACAGGCCCCGTGTCCCGAGCCGCTTCGCCTTGAACGGGGAGTGGGGCACCGGCTCCCGCTCAAGCACCAGGACAGAGCAACCAGCGAGGCCAAGCTCGCAGGCAAGGAACAGACCAACCGGGCCGGCGCCCACGATCACTACGTCATGCACGAGAGATTCCCTTCCCCAAACCACAGCCGGATGGGCACCCGGCAGGACCTCTCGAAAGGTGCCGGACCCCACCGACATCGGACCGACAGTCCCCGATATGCCACCGACACCGGACTGACAGCCCCCGGAATGCCGCCGACACCACGACTCAGCCGCCCGATCCCCCTGGTCAGAGCGCGATCAGGCAGGAGGAGGCTTTACCGGTCTCAACCCCGGGGACTGTCTCGTTCGATTCCCGAGCCGGGTAACTCGAAGTGGAGCTTCGCAAACAGGCACTACGCCTGTTCTTTATCTCCTGGACCCTCGGAGCTGGGGTGTCCGATCATGGGTGGATGACTGCCTTCTACCATGTGTGCTTTGTGGTCCCGGACGTCGAGCAAGCGATGCGGGACTTTCAGCGTTCGGCTGGGGTCGAGTGGAGTGATCCTGTGTCCGACCGGCTTGGCGAGTGGGACTACCGCATCGTCTTCAGCATGGGCGGGCCGCCGTTCATCGAACTCATCGAGGGACCCGCAGGCAGCCCCTGGGACGGATCCCAGGGAGCCAGATTCGATCACATGGGCTTCTGGTCCAGCGATGTCCGACAAGGTTCCCGGCGCTTGGAGAAGGAAGGCATGCCCGTGGACTTCTCCGGCTGTCCCCTCGGTCGGCCGTTCGCCTACCACCGCATGGACAGCATCGGTGCCCGCATCGAACTCGTCGATGTCAGCCGGCAGGCCAGTTTTCTCCATAGGTGGCATCCGGTCGGGGAACCGATGCCTGCCATCGACGAGACCTCCAGAGGCTGAGCTCGCGCTGCGCGGGCCGACCCGGCCCCACGTTCCCACACAGGTGACGCGCTCGGCCGACGGTCTTACCGGGCCGTTTCCGTCCAGGTGACCGGCAGTTCGTGGACGCCGTAGATATTCATGTCGGTCCTGAGTTTCACCTCGCCGGCGGGGATGGCGAGCTTGAGGGTCGGGAAGCGACGCAGCAGTCCGTTGAAACCGGCGCGCATCTCGATGCGGGCCAGTTGCTGGCCGAGGCATTGGTGGATGCCGTGGCCGAAGGACAGATGACCGCGGGCCTTGCGGTGGATGTCCAGGGTGTCGGGGTTGTCGAAGCGCCGGGCGTCGTGGTTGGCGGCCAGCAAGGAGACAATGACGGTCGATCCGTTGCCGATTGTTTCACCGCCGAGTTCGATGTCCTCCGTGGCGTAGCGATAGAAGATGTCGGCAATGGACAGGTAGCGCAGGAGCTCCTCGACGGCATCGGGCAGCAGATCCGGGTTGGCGCGCAGTTCGGCCAGCTGCTCGGGGTGCTCCAGGAGCGCGAAGGTGCCCAGTGCCAGCATGTTGGCGGTGGTCTCGTGGCCCGCGAGCAGCAGCAGGAAGGCGATGCCGGTCAGCTCCTCGATGGTGAGGTCGTCGTGGCGGGCCAGGTCGGACAGTATGTCTTCGCCGGGGGCGGCGCGTTTGCGCGTGACCAGTTCCGAGAGGTACGTGGTCAGTGCGCCGTACGCGGCCATCTTCTCGTCGAGCGGCAGGTCCTTGACCAGGAACTTAGCGGAGTTGACCTGGAAGGTCTCCCGGTCCGCGTAGGGGACACCGAGCAGTTCGCAGATCACCAGCGAGGGCACCGGCAGCGCGAACTCCTTGACCAGGTCGACCGGCGGGGTAAGGCGCGCCAGTTCGTCCAGTTGCCGCTCGGCGACGTCGATGATGTGCTCTTCGAGCTGCTTCATACGTTTGACGGTGAAGGCGCCGGTGAGCCTGCGCCGCAGCCGGGTGTGGTCCGGCGGGTCCATGGCGATGAACACGCCCGGGATCTGTGGGGACGGTTCGGTAGCGGCGGGCATCCCGGGTGTCTCGTACGGCACATGGAGAACGCCGATGTCCTGGCGGGAGCTGAACCGGGTGTCGGCCATGAGCTGGCGGACCGCGTCATAGCCGGTGACCATCCAGCCCTCGTGACCGTCGGGGAAGACCATGGGGCTGACGGGGCGAGCCTCGCGCAGCCGGGTGATTTGGCGGGGCGGGTCGAAGGGGCCCGCATCGCGCTCCATGGGGAGGCCGTGCGGTACGGGAACGGGTTGACTCATCGGATGGCCTTTCGTGGCGGTTGTTGCGGTCAGACGGCGGGGGCGACTGCGGACCAGGGACCTCTGGACGTGTGCATGACAGAAGAGGCGATGGCGCCATCCCGCTCGCAGGCTGAAGTAGCAGGAGGATGGGGTGAGTTGAGGATGGTGCGGGGGTGCGTGGGAGTGCTCAGGGCTTGGCGCGGAGGACGTCGATATTGCCGTACCGGGTACGGGCGCGAACCTCGACGGTGTCCTCGGCCTTCTCCGGGGACTCGGACGCGGTGAGTGTGTTGCGAACCTGCCCGTAGCCCGAGCTGACGTCGAGCCAGGCGGCCGTGCCCTCGCGGATACCGACCTCGATGGCGCCGTGGGAGGTCTCCAACTGGACGGTGCCGCGGGTCACTTCGGCCACGCGCAGGGTGCCGTGCGCGGTGGTCGCGATGACCGAGCCCTCGGCGCGCACGATGTCGATGTCGCCGTTGGCGCCGCTCACCCGCAGCTCCCCGGTCGCGGTGCCGACGGTCGTGGTGCCGTGCGAGTTCTTCAGGATCGCGGGTCCGTCGACGAGGCCGACACGCAGACTGCCGGAGCTGGTGGTGATCTCGGCCGTACCCTCGACGCTGTCCACGGTGATCGAGCCGTGCGACGCGGTCAGTTGCAGCGGCCCGGTCGTGTCCAGGCGTACATCGCCCGAGGAGGTCTTCACCCGGACCTCGCCGAGCCGGCCCTCGCCGAGCACCTGGGCCCAGGCGCCGGTCATGTCGATGCGCGAGCCGGTGGGCAGGTCGACCGTCACGTCGACGATGCCGGTGCGCCCGAGCAGATAGCGCTGCTTGGGCGTCCGGACGGTCAGGCCGCCGCTCGCGTACCTCACCTCGGTCTGCTCGGCGGCCCGCACGTCCGCGTCCCGCTGCGGGTCGCGGGGCCGCACCTCGACGACCGTGTCGAGGCGATCGCCCGCGGTGAACTGGATGGAACCGGCCTCCACGTGCGCCGTGGCCGAGATCGGTTCGGGAGTGTCAAAAGAAGCCATGGCTGTCCCGTCCTCTTGGGTCTCATGGTCGTCCCCGCTGGTGGGGACGTGGTGTGGGTGAAGTGGTGCGGGTGCGGGTGCGGGTGCGGCTAGCGCACCCAGCCTTTGAAGTTCTGTCCGACGGTGTGGGTCTTCTCCGTCGTACGTGGCCGCGTGCCGCCGTCGACCGCGGCCGACACGGCGCGCACCAGCCACGCGTTGACCGACAGGCCCTCGCGGTTCGCGGCCTCCTCGGCGCGCGCCTTGAGGTGGGCCGGCAGTCGCAGATTGACGCGGGCGGTGCCACCGTCGTCGCCGTCCGTGGGGGGCGGTGCCGCGAGTGGTTCGGCGGGTGCGGCCGCTGCTTCCGGGGGGCCGCTGTCACTGGGCGGCAGCGTCACCACGAAGTCGGGGTCGAGCCCGCGCAGCCGTACGTCGACCGAGCCGGGGGCGAGCTCGCGGGTGATCTCGTCCATCGCGGCGGAGAGCACATGGAGCATGGTCAGACGGGTCGCCGACTCCAGAGGAGCGGTGAGCCGCTCGGCCAGCTCGCGGGCATCTTCCCCGCCGGCTTCGGCGGCCACCGCGAGTTCGCGACGCAGGGTGTCGACATACGGAGTGAGGTCCATGACGTCATGATGGCACCACTATGGCGCCATGCGCAAGCCTGCGTGGCGCCTCATGCGGGGCGGGCTTGAGGGTGGCTGCTCTGAGCTGGTGAATGGGGGAGGGAGCGACCCGAGTCATTGTGGCGCCATGCGTGCTCATTTGGCTTTGGGGACATGGAATGGCGCTGGGCGACACCAGGTGACACCGGATGGTGCCAGGCCGCGCCATCCGACGTCATGTGATGCCATGTGATGCCGCAGGGTGGCGGCTCGCACCACCAGGAAGTCCACCGGCGTCACCCACGGCTTCCTTGTCTTCGACCAGGCGCCGTTGATGTTCTGCCGTCGGATCACCTGCCGATGTGGCCCCTCGGTGTCGCACCCCAGTGAGCGCGAGTCGACCAGTAGGTGCAGATCGCAGTGGCGCAGCCCGGCGACCTGCCCTGGGCGAAGGCTCACCCTCGCCAGCAGCATGATCAGCCGGTCCCTCGCCGGCCGGCCGACCCGGAACATCGCGACCACCACAAGCGTCAACGGCAACTGGTCGAACTGCCGGGGCGAAGCGGCGGCGAAGCGGCGGGCCTCAAACCAGCTCATCACAGACCAGGGGAGGCCATCTACCAGCATCAATGACGTAAAAGCGGTAGCGGATGTGCTGTGCCGGAATGCTTCCTCGACGATCGGACCGCGCGGGTGGTCGCCGGCGTATTACGTCAGCGCTGAGGTAATATCCTGTCTGCGCCCTGCAGTTGTATCAGGCGCCGTACAAGGCGCCCGGCCCACGTGAACTTCCGTGGGTCTTTGACGAGGACTTCGCCAGGGCGACCGACGACGACACGACTACTGTTGTGGCCATGAGGACCTGGTTGCCACTGTCGGCGGTTCCCCGACTCGCCGGCGCGGTGGTTTTCGGAGCGGTGATCGGCGTAGTCGTCGCAGTGCCGACCGGCACGCTGTTGGGCATCCTTTCTGGAATTGCCGCGACGGAAACGGTCTTCGTTGTGGCAGGCTGGATCGTGCTGTGGCCCATGGATTCCACTGCCACTCGCGACAACGCCGGCCGCGAGGACTTTCTGCCCGCTGCCGAGGAACTGACTGTCGTCATGGCTGCCCTGTGCGGACTGGTTGCCATTGTGCTGCTGCTCCTGCTCGGCAAGTCCGACGCCGGCCACGCCGCGGCCGCAACCGCGCTCGCCGGCGTTTTCATGGCCTGGGCCGCACTGCACCTGATGTACGCCACCCGCTATGCGTACCTTTATTACATGAAGCCCGCGGGTGGAATCGACTTCAACTCCGAGCGTGCGCCGGCGTACAGGGACTTCCTCTACTTCAGTTACAACCTCGGCATGACCTATCAAGTCTCTGACACCGACGTTTCGAGTACGACGATCCGTGCGATCGTGCTTCGGCATTCGCTGCTTTCCTATGTTTTCGGAACCAGCATCCTGGCGACGACCATCAATCTCGTTACCGGAATCGTCACGGGCTGATCCAGTCGTGCCGCTCAATTCGAACCATGAGTCTGGAGCGGCGCGCTCGGCGGCAGTGGACCGAGTCGAACTCACGCACGAATCGCCCCCACCGTGCTCCCGGTGGGGGCTCGTGCGTGAGCGGCGGGTTCGCTTCGTGCTCGAGCGGTTTGCTTCGGCACGCAGCAGGATTGAGGGAGGGAGGCGGATGCGCTTCATCGGCAACCGCCGTCCGGCGTCCCGCGGGGTGGGCGGCTAGTGCATACGTTCGATCGGCAGGTATCCCACTTGGAGGCAGGCTCCATGGTTGAGTCACAGCCCGTGATTGTCCCGCCGGCCAGGGCCACCGTGTTTCTTGTGGTCACTGTCGCACCAGGCGGTGAGGGCACGGTCCGTGACCTGCTCCAAGATGTACCGGCGCTGCATCGCTCGGTCGCCTTCCGCGCACCCCACGAGAAGCTGAGTTGCGTCGTCGGTATTGGGTCGGCGGCCTGGGATCGGCTCTTCAGCGGGCCGCGTCCTCGAGAACTGCATCCGTTCGTGGAGTTGGTTGGCCAGCGCCACCGAGCTCCGGCCACACCTGGCGATGTCCTCTTCCACGTGCGAGCCCGACGCATGGACCTGTGTTTCGAACTGGTCCGGCTGATCGCGGAGCGGCTGAGCGGAGCGGTCACCGTGGTCGACGAGGTGCACGCCTTCAAGTACTTCGACGAGCGCGATCTGCTCGGCTTCGTGGACGGTAGTGAGAACCCTGGGGGAGAGCTCGCGGTCGCCTCCGTATTCATCGGTGATGAAGACCCCGACTTCGAGGGAGGAAGCTATGTGATTGTTCAGAAGTATTTGCATGATCTGGCGGCCTGGAATGCTCTGTCGTCGGACGAGCAGGAAAAAGTCATCGGACGGACAAAGCTGGCAAATATTGAACTCCCCGATGACGTCAAACCTGCCGACTCTCATGTCGCGCTCAACACCATCACCGACGAGGATGGGAACGAGCGCAAGATTGTTCGTGAGAACATGCCGTTCGGCAGTGTCGGGCAGGGTGAGTTTGGCACATACTTCATCGGCTACGCGCGCACTCCGCTCGTGACCGAGCAAATGCTGAAGAATATGTTTCTCGGTGACAGCCCCGGCCGGCATGACCGGATCCTAGATTTTTCGACCGCGGTTACCGGGTGCCTATTTCATGTGCCGACCGCCAACTTCCTGGACGAGCTTCCTGCTGCGCCAGACAGTGCAGTGGCGAGTGACGGTTCGTTGGGGATTGGCAGCCTAAAAGGAGTCTGACCATGACCACGCTCAACGGCATGAACAACCTGCATCGCGAGCTTGCCCCGATCACGCCCGAGGCGTGGGCCGAAATCGAAGACGAGGCGCGCCGCACCTTCCGGCGCAATCTTGCAGGTCGGCGAGTTGTGGATGTCTCCGGCCCCGACGGCCCCGAGACCGCTGCGATGGGGACAGGCCATCTGTCCAGCATCAAGGGGCCGGCGGAGGGTGTCACTGCACAACTACGCGAAGCACAGCCCCTGGTGGAACTCCGCGTGCCGTTCAAGGTGGGACGCGCCGCGATTGACGATGTCGATCGCGGCGCCAAGGACTCTGACTGGCAGCCGGTCAAGGACGCAGCGCGCGCCATGGCATTCGTCGAAGACCGGGCAATTTTCGACGGATATGAAGCAGCGGGCATCGATGGCCTGCGTGATCGTACGTCCAATCCAGTTCTGACTCTCCCGGAAAATCCACGCGACTTCCCGGATGCCGTCAGCCGCGCTCTGACCACTCTCCGTCTGGCAGGCGTCGGAGGACCGTATTCACTGCTGCTGGGCGCCGCTGCGTGCACAGCGGTCAACGAGACCTCTGATCATGGCTATCCCATCGCGGCTCATCTCGGTCGCATGCTGGACGGCCACCTGATCTGGGCGCCCGCACTCGACGGGGCATGCCTGCTGTCCACACGAGGCGGGGACTTTGAATTGAAACTTGGCGAGGATCTGGCGATTGGCTATACGGCGCACGACGAGACCCAGATCGAGCTCTACTTTCGTCAGACCTTGACGTTCCTGGTGTACACGGACGAGGCCGTGGTTGCCCTCGGTCCGCCGGCGAACGGATGGGTGGAGGGGTGAGGGAGATCTGAGCCGCCGCGCCACCGTCAGCACCCGGCCAGGGAGATGCGTGAAGAGGCTCGACGGCAAGGGTGGACGCGAGGTCTCCGCCGATCTGGCGGAACCAGGCCGCGGTTTCACGAAGGAGGACGCATGGCGCATCATCACAAATCCAACCGAGCAGTCGAAGGGAACCCGGGGGGCGGCCATGGAAGAGGCCTGCCGCGGCGACCTGATGATGAAGCACTTGAGAGGCGCACTCTGCAGGATCGACAGGAGGTAGGCCTTCGTGCGGGGCAACGCGAGAACCCCGGGACCCTGTACGAAGCGGAGGAAACCGAGATCGCCCGCGAGGTTGCCTCGGGCGAGATGCCGACGATGGCAGCGCATCGAAAGGAACGAGAGCCCTACCCGCCAAGTCACTATGGAACCTGAAGATGCAGCAGGTCAGTGTCTCCGCAGCTCAGAGGGGCAAGCGTCGCACTCCAGGTCAGCGAAGGGCCGGCATCGGGCATGACCCGGATACGCCGGAAACCCGCCACGGGATGACCTTGGCGTCCTGAGCGGCTCCGGCTGTCACCCTGTCGGCTGAGCGTCGCTGGTGGTGACGTTGGATGTCGTCGGGGGCGGGGCGGGTTGCGCCCCGATCAGACGGTCAGCTTCTGGCGTCTGCCGGGGCACGGTCGCATCACTCCCCGGGCAGGGACGGGTCGTCGCTGGGACGCGGGGAAAACCGAGCGCGACCCATCAGCGACACCGGCGGGCGTTGAGCCGGGCGGCCTGGCGCGTCAGGTGGTCGCGCTCGGCGAGGTTGGGTGCCTTTTGGGCCGCCTCGGCGTACAGCCGTGCCGCCGTCGCCAGGTCGCCGTCGCGCTCGTGGAGGTACGCCGCCACCGCGGTGTGGCGGGGCAGTGAGTCGTTCAGCGCCGCGAGCGCCGCCAGGCCGGCGCGCGGTCCGTCGGCCTCGCCGACGGCCACCGCGCGGTTGAGCCGGACGACCGGGCTGTCGGTCAGGCGCGCGAGCTCGTCGTACCACTCGACGATCTGCACCCAGTCGGTCTCCTCGGCGGTGGGCGCGTCGGCGTGGAGTGCCGCGACGGCGGCCTGGGCCTGGAACTCGCCCAGCCGGTCGCGGGCAAGGGCCGCCTGCAGGATCTCGACGCCCTCGGCGATCGACTCGGTGTCCCACCGGCCCCGGTCCTGCTCGGCGAGCGGCACCAGACTGCCGTCGGGCGCGGTCCGGGCGGCGCACCGGGCGTGGTGGAGCAGCATGAGGGCGAGCAGCCCCGCCACCTCGGGGTGGTCGATCGCGGCCGCGAGCTGCCGGGTGAGCCGGATGGCCTCGGCGGCGAGGTCGACGTCGCCGGAGTAGCCCTCGTTGAAGACCAAGTAGAGGACGCGCAGCACGGTGGCGACGTCGCCGGGCTGGTCGAACCGCACGCCGGAGACGGTGCGCTTGGCCCGGCTGATGCGCTGGGCCATGGTCGCCTCGGGCACCAGGTAGGCCTGGGCGATCTGGCGGGTGGTCAGCCCGCCGACGGCGCGCAGCGTGAGCGCGACCGCGGACGACGGCGTCAGCGACGGGTGGGCGCACAGGAAGTAGAGCTGGAGCGTGTCGTCCACCGCGGGTGCGGGGCCGGGCGCCGGCTCCTCGTCGACGAGGTCCTCCCGCCGGCGGCGGGCGGTGTCCGCCCGGTTCGCGTCGAGGAACCGGCGCCAGGCCACGGTGACGAGCCAGCCCTTCGGGTCCCGCGGCGGGTCGGCCGGCCAGACGCGGACCGCCTCGACCAGCGCGTCCTGCACGGCGTCCTCGGCCGCCGCGAAGCTGACTCCGCGGCGGACGAGGATCCCGAGCACGCTCGGGGTGAGGCTCCGGAGCAGGACCTCGTTCACCTGAGAGGTCACTCCGTGATGGTGGGCGGCGCGGCCAGGAACGGGCGGACCTCGAGCCACTCGTGGATCGGCTTCCCGCCCGCACCAGGGGCGGCCGACAGTTCCCCGGCCAGCTCGACGGCGCGCTCGTAGCTGTCGACGTCGATCACCATCCAGCCGGCGATGAGGTCCTTGGTCTCGGCGAACGGGCCGTCGGTGACCGGCGGGCGACCCTCACCGTCGTACCGGACCCACCTCCCCTCGGGAGCGAGCGCCTGACCGTCGACGAACTCGCCGGTCCCCTCGAGCCGGGCCGCGAAGTCCTGCATGTACTGCATGTGCGCCGAGATCTCCGCCGGCGTCCACTGGTCCATCGGCACGTCGTTCACTGCAGCCGGGGCGCCGCGGTAGTGCTTGAGCAGCAGGTACTTGGCCATCGTGTCTCTCCTCGGTGCTGGTGCGACCTATTTTGGTCACGTTCACCTCGGGGACGGAGCCAGTCACGGGTTCTCGACATCGCCGGCCGATTTTTTTTGGCTCTCTCGGACGAGCCCGGGTGAGCGGTCCAGATGAGCCCGGGTGAGCCGTCTCGCGGTGTCCGGATCCACGGCGTGGCGCGAGGGCGAGACGGAGCGAGGCCTCCGAGGTCGCCAAGCTCGGCGGGACGCTGTGCCAGCGGTGCACTGAGATCCTCGATATACACCGAATATGCCCCCTTCGCGCCCTTTTCGTCTTGCCGTGACCGGGAGCAGTTGGCGGCGTTCGGTGGCCGGTGTCAGGCGCGTGGTCTCTCCGCGCGGTGCACTTGCCCTGCACAGGGTGGACGGGGCGTTCGCCTTCGCCCTGCGTGCAGCGCTTGCCAAGGCACTGCCGGCTCTTCCGCTGGTGCCGGCCGGGCGGGCTCAGCTTGCTGTCTACGCCATGTTGGGCGCCTTCACCACCACGTTCGCGCGCAACCTGCCCTACCCCTGTGGGTGAACTGGACTGATCGGTTCCAGCCACGCATCCACACCATCCACGGAATGCGCGGTCCCTCAGAGCACCAAGGAGACACGCCCCTCTAGGGGAACTCGGTAGCGGGCTCGGTGGCGTAACGGCTCATTGTTTGGATGCTCGCCTGTGGGGTCAAAGCCTGGCCGCCGGCAATCATGTCCTGCAGTTCTCGGAAGTACTGCACGTAGAGGTCTGGTGTGAATGTGCTGAGCATGACGGCTGGTTGGTCGGTCATGTTGGCGAAAGTGTGCGGGGCTCCGGGCGGGACCATCACGAGCGTGCCCGCGGTCGCGTCGTAGTCCTTCTCTCCGACCGTGAACCGCACCGTGCCGGAGATGATGTAGAAACCCTCGTCGTGCTGGGCGTGACGGTGCTGCGGAGGACCGGGCGTGTGCGGCGCGAGGACGGACTCGGCGAGCCCGAGCCGGTGCCCGGTGTTGCTGCCGTCTTCGAGGACGCGCAGTCGCGTGGTGCCCAGGAAGATCGTCTCACCGTCGCCCGGACCGACCACTGAGACGGCGGGGTCGGCAATCGGCTCACTGGCCTTCAGATCGTCAGTCATGCTTCGATTCCACTGCCAGGGCCTGCGACTGTCCAAGACCCATTCGGCGACCTCGATACCGTATGGGTATCGTTGCACCATGGAGCTACGCACGCTGCGCTATTTCGTGGCGGTTGCCGAGGAACTCCACTTCGGCCGGGCCGCTGCCCGGCTGCACATGAGTCAGCCACCACTGAGCCGGGCGATCAAGCTGCTGGAGACCGAGGTCGGCGCCGCGCTGTTCGACCGATCCTCCGCCGGTGTCACACTCACTCCGGTGGGGGCGGTACTGCTCGATGAGGCGCGCGCCCTGCTCGACCAGGCCGACCGGGTACGCGTACGCGTAGCAGCGGCGGCCGGCGACGCGGCCATCACCGTCGGCATCCTGGGTGACAGCACCGACCCGGACGCAACCCGGCTGGCCGACGCCTACCACCGGCGGCACCCGCGCGTTGAAGTCCGCATCCGTGAGACCGACCTGACCGATCCCACCTGCGGGCTGCATGCCGGACTGGTCGACGTCGCCCTGACCCGCGGGCCTTTCGACGAGACCGGCCTGACCGTGCACGAGCTGCGCGCCGACCCGGTGGGAGCGCTGCTGCGCGCCGACGATCCGCTGGCCCGCCGCGACAGCCTGAAGCTGGCCGACCTGGCCGACCGCCGCTGGTTCGTCTTCCCGGAGGGCACCGACCCAGCCTGGCAGTCGTACTGGAACGGCGGGGAAACTCGCGAGGGTCCGGTGGTGCGCGCCGTCCAGGAATGTCAGCAAGCTGTTCTCTGGAACGGCACGGTCGGCATGACTCTCCTGGACCACGAGCCAGCAGAGGGGCTCAGCGTGGTGCCGCTGATCGACATGCCGCCGAGCCGCGTGGTGGCGGTATGGAACGAGGGCGACTCGAATCCGCTGATCCGCTCGTTCGTCCGGATCGCGGCCGCCGCCTACCACGCCTGAGGGTCTCACCGGCGGCTCCGAGTATGACCAGTAGGCGTGCGCGAACCCACGCTCCGATCCTCCCGAGCCCAGGGCCGTGAGACTGCCGATGGCACGACGGCAGAACCGGCGCGACCGTTCGCCTCACACTTCGTCATCTCGTTCCGAGGGGCGGTGGGGATTGTTCGAGCGGGTGGTGGAGGTGGCTCCGGTACGGCCTCAAGGCGGTGGACGGCGGCGGTTCGGCGATCGCGAGGTCCTGGCCGGGATCGTGTTCGTGGCTCCCTCCGGCTGTGCATGGCGCCAGGCGCCGAAAGATGCGGCCCGTCGGCGAGAACGTCACGATCTGGGGGAGGGGCAAAGCCCCAGCAGGTAATGGCGCTGATCGCGGGCCTGCCAGGCTGCGAGCCGTGTCTGCTTTCGCTGCCATGGCGCTTGCACCTGGGAGCCGGAACTTCCCGCCGAACGGCGGGGTCAGACCTACGATGCGGAGAGCCATGCCGCCCTTGAGCCACTCCGCCGATTCCGCTGCTGCGTGCCGGACTTGAGGTACGGGGGACTTGAGGTGCAGGGTCCCGCACCACTGGCCGGGACTGCCGGACAGCGTGCGATGACGCCGACAGCAAGGACGATTTAACCTTCCCCTGGATCCAGGACGGCAGCATGCACCACCACAGATCACACGACGTCACAGACTTCACGACGTCATGGACCACACGACGACACAGAGCGCACGACGTCACAGACCACACGACCAAAAGAACCTGACGAAGCGCCACTGCGGTCGGGCCTCAGGAATGTCTACACGGGGGAGTTACATGGATGACTACATGGCGGACGACGTATACATGGCGGGCAGGCACGCTCCGGAGGACTCTCCCGCGCACAAGTTGTACCTGTGGATTGAGTGCCTGCACGAGATCATGGACCGGTTCCTCGACGAGTTCACCTACGAGGAATGGGAGCACGAATACAGCGCTCGTGAGCTGCCGGAACTGGAGGAGCACCTGCTCGACTTCTGCAAAGGCGACGACGGCAGCGACTCGAACGCGATATTCATCGAGTCCGTCGCGGTCTATCTGGGCGAGACGCTACTGGAGGAAGCAGGCGGGCGCTGGGACTGGGACGAGAGCGCGGGCACGGACGGGCTGCCCGTGGTGTGCCCGGATCCTGTCCTCGGCCTTGAACCGGTCGTTCCGCTCCTTCTCGTCGGTCAGGCCGTAACGGAGAGGACCGGGAAGGTCTTCGCCACAGTCGCGCGCCTGCTGCGCAAGGCAGTCAGGGCCCGGCAGCGGGAGCACCCGGAGTGGTGGCCGAAGCGGGTGACCACGCCGTGGGTTTACTACGGGTGCCTGCTCACGGCCGCCGACACCGCGTACCGCTGGCGGAACGCCCGCATGCTCGACTACCTCAACTGGTGGGCCAAGGCAGCCGGCGGCCGGGAACGCTGGAACTTCACCCCCAAGTCCCTGGACAGGCTGGAGGCGCTGCTGCGCAAGAGTTTCCCGACGGTCGAGGACTACTACGAGGCCAGCGACGAACCGTTCTGGGTCATGGCCGCCTGGTACGTGGGTCAGTGCATCGTCGAGCGCAAGGGCGCCCAGTGGCAGTACCGCGGGGTCAACCCCGACGCTCCGCCCGGAACTTGGCACGCGGAGGACGGCTACTGGGCCGGCGCCGTATTCGTCAACCAGCGGCTCCGTTACGACGGTCACGCCGAACTTCTCCCCGTCATGTTGCGTGACGTCATTGCCGGCGAGAGTCTGCGCGACGTGGTGGACCGCTTCCCGGACCGCGTACCGGAGGGGGAGTACGTCTGGGGGGAGCCGACCTGGCCCACCGCGCTGTGGCCGCTGGTCCGCCCGGAACATCTGGAGACACCGGCCCTGCCGCCCGTCACGGGAGAGGAGCTGAAGGAACTGGAGGAGGCGGATGACCTGGCGGGTCCGGACTGGGAGGACAACTACCGGCTGAACACCTGGCTGGCCGAACGGCGGCAGGCCTTCCCCGCGTGGGCCGAGGAAGTGGGCGGAGGAACCGCCGAGTGGGACTTCTCTCCTCAGTCCCTCGACCGGCTCGAAGGCCTGGTGCGTGGACTGTTCGGCACCTACGAGGAGATCTCGGCCTCGCAGGACGACCCGTTCCTGGTCGGCGCGGCCTGGTACTTCGGGGAGGTCCAGGTCCGGCAGTGCGGTGCCGTGTGGAGGTGGCGCCCGCAGCCCTCCGACGAACCCCATCTGTACGACGTCCCGATGGTGGCGTGGCCGGAATCCGACTCGGGAGATGACGACGAGTACGACGAAGATCCCGATGAAGATGACGACGACCACATCCACATCTGCGATCCCCTGAGCGGACTGCGGGCGCTGTTCGTGCACGGGCCGGAGGAGAGGCTGCGGAACGCCTTGAAGGCGTACGGCTAGCGCCTGTCGGCGCCGCTCCGGCCGGTCTTCCACCATCTGATCCACGTCCGGCAGGGCACGGTACGGCACACCGTGGACTTCCAGGACTACACGCTGGAACCCGGCTCCTGGCTCTGGGTGCGAGCCGGCCAGGTCCATCACTACGTTCCGTGGGATCACCCCGCGGCGCGGGGCACCCTCGTCATCTGGCAACCCGGCTTCGTGCCCGCGGAGCCCCTCCAGGACGACTCGCCCATGGTCCTCGCCGGGCGCCACGCCCGCTCCGCCGGCCTCGCACTGCGCCACCTCGTCCACGAATACGGAGACCTGGCCTCCATCCCCCTCGACGCTCACATCGAGACGCTGCGCCACCTCGTCCACGAATACGGAGACCGGCTCTCCCCGTGTTCCTTCTTCTTCCGCTGAGGCAAGTACTTGCCTCAGCGGAAAGTGCTTGGTAGCTTTCCGTTCAGGAAAGTGCTTCCGCTGACTCCTACGACCTCGCCCGGAGGTGGCCCGTGCCCCTTGAACCCGACGCTCAACACGCAGCCCGCGCTCTTGACGACGTCCAGCGGCGACGCGACCAGGCGATAGACGCACAACGTCAGCCCCGTTGGTTCTCGATAGCCTGGGGTGCCCATCTGTTCCTGGTCTTCGCCACACCCGACCTCCTGCCGCTACTCCACCTGGAACGGTGGTGGCCATGGTGCTTCGGGGTTCTGGCGCCCCTGACCGTGGCGTTTCTCGTCGGCCAGTACACGCGATGGGGGCGGAGCCTGCTCGGCCTTCCGCCGGGGTTGCAGGTCCGGGGGATCATCCCGCCGGGGTTGGCGGAGCAGCGTTCTCGCCGGCGGACGTTTACCTTCATAGGCGTCGCCGCCGTCGCTTTCCTGACTTTTGGCGTGATCCTGACCCACATCCCCTACTGGCATCTGCTGATGGGGCTTGCTCTCGGGCTGGCGGCGATGCTCCAGTCCAACCGTCAGACCGAGCGACTCAAGCGCCTCAGTCAACTCGGGGACGCCCATGACCGCTCCTGAGATCGACCCGTTGTTGCTGGACCCCACCCGCCTGTCGATCACCGCACTGCTGGCGGCCACACGATGGGCCGAGTTCAAGTTCGTCCGCGACTCCCTGAACCTGTCGGATTCGGCGCTGTCCAAACAGATCAGCACGCTGAGCAAACGAGGATTCGTCGAGGTGAAGAAGGGCTACGTCGGTAAGACTCCCCGTACCTGGCTGAACTTGAGCCGTGACGGACACCTCGCACTGCAAGCGCATCTGACGGCATTGCAGGATATCGCGGCCCGGTCGGCGCAACGCGTCTCCGGTGATGACGGAGGCGGATTAGCGGAGCCGTAGCCAAAGGATCGAGGACGCGACGCCCACTGGTTGCGCGCGTACAGACCTCATCCGCCTGTGCAAACCTGACGCAGCTGACCAAGGCCGGCGCCATTGCCTCGCATCTGCTCTCTCAGTCGGCTACGCCGCTGATCGCCACGACCTTGTCGATCGACATCCGTACCAGGAGGATCCCGGGCACGCCGTTCCGGGCGGCGTACTCCGGTGCACGGTTCTCTCCCACGTAGCGGGCCGCGATCCGGGCCGCCCATTCGCGTACCTGCTGTGCGTCCTCGCTCACCTCCACCCCGGAAGCCGGGGCGGCCGCTGGCGCCGATGGACGGTGTGCCGCCGCTGGGCTCCTGACGGCTTCGCCGGCGGTCGACATCGCTCTCCACGAGTTCCTGTCGGAGCCGTGGAGCGCGTGTCAGGAAGGTCATACCTCGGGCCCGGATTGCCCGGCAGGATTCCTGTGCCGCACGGTGCCGCTTCCGGTGCTGCGTGTGGGCCCGCGGGGCCGGGTGGTCGGTGGTCGGCGTTCAGTTCAGTCGACGTCCAGGGGGAGGGGTGGAAGGCGGAGGTGCGCGAGATCTGCGGGGGGTGGGCTGGTGTGGGGCCACAGGGGGGTGATGCCGGCGTCGGCTGCCGCGGGGGCGTCGGTCAGGCGCATGCGCTCCCGCAGCCGGCCGTAGAAGTCGGTCGGTCCGAGTCGCACGACGCGCAGGCGCCGCGGTGCCGCGTAGACGCCGATCCAGTCCCCCGGATCGAGGACGCCGCGCAACTGGCCGTCGACGCTCACCGCCGCGCGGCCGGAGTGTTCCAGGACGCGCACGGCAACGGCCTCGTCGGGGGCGGCAACTACCGAGCGGTTGAAGGTCATGTGCGGGGCGACGGGGGTGAAGACGATGGCATCGGCCGCGGGGGAGATGACAGGGCCGCCGGCGGCGAAGCTGTAGGCGGTGGATCCGGTGGGGGTGGCGACCAGGACGGCGTCGGCGGAGTACGAGGCGAGCAGTTGGCCCGAGAGGTACACGCCGAGGGAGACCTGCCGGTCGCGGGCCAGTTTTTCCAGGACGATGTCGTTGAGGGCCGTCAGGTTGAGGGCCACACCCCAGTCGAGGGCGACGGCACACTCGGGGCGCACCAGCGGGGGCGGGAGCGCGGGGCCCCGGCCGTAGCGCAGGAGGGCTTCCATCCCCTCGGGGAGTCCCAGTGGCCGGGACGCCCGCATCGTCAGCATCAGGCGGGTCTCGACATTCACCTGACCGTGGTGGACGGTGTCCAGCGCGCACTCGACGTCGTCGGCCGGGACTTCGGTCAGGAACCCGAGGGTGCCCAGGTCGACGCCGAGGACCAGAGCGTCGTTCTGTGCGGCCAGGCGCGCTCCGCGGAGGAAGGTACCGTCTCCTCCGAGCGTGACGATCAGGTCGGGGCCACCGGCAGCGTCGACCTCCTCCCGCGCATCCCGCCGTTGCTCGTCCTGACTCCACACGTCGATGGCGACGCACCCGACGCCCTGCCGCACGCACCACCGTCGGACGACATCGGCGGCCGCTACGGCGGCGGGACGCCCTTCGTGGACGACGATGCCCACCTGTTGCACGCTCACGCAGTGTCCTCTCCCTCTGAACGTCCGTGTGCACATCGGCGAGGGAACACCCGCCTCGGACGGCTGCGGGCGTCCCGGCAACCGGCGCGGGAGCCATGAACACCGTGACCGCACCTGGCCCACCAGGACTGCCCACCGGGCGAGCGAATCCCGCCGCGATGCACCGTGCGGGACAGCCCGTGGCCCAAGGGGCAATTCCACCCTGTACAGGGCTGTAGGTGTGTATTCGCAGGGCAACTTCACGGGCGAAGTCATCCCAATGGTGGGGTAAGGCAGCCGCAACAAGGGGCGTCGTCGTACGTGCACCCGGCGGCCTGATGGAGGACGCGATGCCGCCATGGCGGCAACGTCATGCGGACCGCTCTCGGGCAATTGTCAGCACGCTCACCTGCGAGCCGGAAACGCCGCCACTGCTCCCGCACCCGGACCTTGACCCTGACACGACGTCAAGGTGCAGCCATCGGTGAGGGAGGCGGCCTTCTGGACTTCGCCTCTCACCGGGCCGTCCGCCCCGCCACGGGGGAGCGGGGCAGACGGCCGGGAGACCCGCGCCCGGTCCAGGACGCGACCCGACGGTGCCGCTGCAAGGCACTCATGGCATCAGTCTGTCCGCTCCGGCGAACCCGAGGGCGAATTCCGCTGGGCACGCGCTTCCCGGCCGGGCGGGTGCGGGCGCCCGGTGCCGGTCAGGTCGCCGGCGGTCAACGCGATCCACAACGACAGGACCGCAAGAGGAAGTTCGACCAGAAAGGCGGTGGCCAAAGCGACGAGAATGCCGCCCGCCTCCCCACGGGGCGTGGTCATCACGTCGAACCAGGCATCGACCACCAGCATGGTCGTCACCGCCACGGCCGCGAGATTCACCTGCCGGTGTCGTCGGTGGGCGAGCACCGCCGTCAGCAGAACGACGGCGGCCAGGCCGATGTCGAATCCGACCCACGGTGCGTCGTAGGAGGCCAAGGTGGCTCGCCGGGGCAGCGTGAACGCCAGATACAGGGTCCAGGGGACGAGCGCCACCCCGAGGATGGTGAACAGGGGAACGACCCACCGTGGTGTCGGACGGATTCTCAGCATGCCGCCGACCCCGGATTTCCGCACCGCTCTCACACGCACACCTCTGCATCGTCGGTACCGCCCAGTCGCTACCGAAATACCATGAAGAGGTCCTACCCGCCCACAGCACCCGAGTGCTGGTGGTGCACGAGAACCAGAACCCGACAGCCGGAAGCCGCCAGTCTTCGTCACACGATGCCTCGGCCCGCGTCCCGCGACCGGCCGACACTGTCGGGTCTGCTCGGTCTCCGGCCGGTCGGGATGCCAGTCGCCCCAAGTGCAGCAATTCTTCCCCGCCCTCGCCCGTGAGACCGGTGCCGCTTTCATTACCCGGGACCCTGTCTACGATCACATCCACGCCGCGGATGCAGCCTTCCGACGCCGCGCTTTGAGCGCGGGTAACCCCGGCGCCCCTGTCCCCACCACGCCCCTGCACGACGTCATCCGCACTTGGCAACTGCACCTCGCCGGTTGCCCAGGACCGGACGGTTCACCTCCGCCTGCGCGGAGAGCGCTGTTCAACGGCCCACACCAGATCGGCACCGGCCCCCGGTTCGGGCAGGTGCCTGCGACGTTTGGTCCCGCCAACGCTCAACGGCCCCAGGGGAGTACAGACCGGTCGGCTGCGGTGCGAAACGAGATCTCTGCAGCACCTTTCGATGGCAATCGGTCAATGCCGACCGGCCTTGCCGAGGCATCGGTCGGCGTCCGGTCTGCCCGCTGGGCGATCAGCCCCGGTCACCCAGGTCCAGGCGGTCAAGCAGCCCGGCCTCGGTGAAGGCGGCGACCAGTTCGTCACGGCCCTCGGTGAAGTGCGCCCAGCTGTCGTAGTGGACGGGAACCACCCGGCGGGCACCAAGGATCTGGGCAGCGTCGGCGGCCTGCGCGCTGTCGAGGACGATCAGCGCGCCGTCGAAGAGAACGGGGAAGCGGGGAGCTCCGGCGAACAGGATCGCGGTGTCCACCGGGCCGAACCGTTCGGCGATCTCCTTGACAAGGTCGAGCGAGGCGTTGTCGCCGCTGACGTAGACCGTGGGTAGGTCCTCCCCGGTCAGGACGAATCCGACGACCTGGCCGGTGATCGGTTCGACCTCCTCGCGCGCGCCGGGCCCGTGGACGGCGGGCACGCCCGTGACAGTGATCGTGCCGCCGCCGGGGCGGTTCAGCGCGATCGATTCCCAGTCGGCCAGCCCCCTGGCCCCCGCCCCCAGGCGCTGCCCGCCCCCAGGCGTGGTCAGGGTCAGCGGGACGTCGGCAAGTACTGCCCGGCCGGAGTCGTCGAGGTTGTCGGGATGCTCGTCGTGGGAGAGCAGGACCACGTCGATACGGCCAAGGCCGGCCGGCGAGGCGGAGGCGGGTGCCGTCTTGGTCAGCCGGCCACCCGGCACGTGGTAGTCGCGGGGCGCGTCGAAGGTCGGGTCGGTCAGCAATTGCAGGCCCCCGTATTCGAAAAGGGCGGTCGGTCCGCCGAAGACTCGGATGGGGATCTGCTCAGTGGTCGTGCTGGTAGCAGCCATCAAAACCTCACGGATAGGAAGCGATTTATCCGTGAAGCACGTTAGTGGTATCTCACGGATGAAGGCAAGCCGTACCATGACAACTATGAGCGAGACCGCGACCGCCGAACCCGTGCCACCGCCCGCGCCGGGGGCGGAGGACTATCTGGCCCTCCACTTCGTCAACAGCGCCATCGCGCTGCCCGGAGGGCACTTCATTGATCTCCTCGGCACCCCCGAGGCCACGAACCGGTGGCTCGCCGAACACGGCCTCGCGCCATCCGACGCCGGGGTGCAGGAGATGTGCGCGACGCAGCTGCGCTCCCTGCGCGAACACCTCAGGGCCTTGTTCGCCGCCCGCGTCGCCGGGCTGCCCGCCCTGCCCGCGGCACTGTCCGCCGTCAACGACGCGCTGAGCAGAGCCCCCACAGCCGCCCTGCTGTACTGGGACGAGAAGAACGGCCCCTACCGCGCGGCGCCGTGCCCCACCAACGAGATCCTCGACCGCGCTCTCGCGACCCTCGCGGCCAACGCGGCCGATCTCCTCACCGACCCCGACGCCGACCGTCTCACCAACTGCGCTTCTACCCCCTGTAACCGCTACCTGCTGCGCCACGGCCGCCGCCACTGGTGCTCCACCCGCTGCGGTGACCGCGCCCGCGCCGCCCGCGCCTACGCCCGGCGCACCCAGCCGCAGGCAGACTGACGAACCTCGTGCCGCCCGGGAGTCACTCGAAGCTGACGTGTCGCCCGGTCGTCGCCGACCAGTACTGGCCCCGGAAGTGACGCACGCTCCGTGGCCAGGGGGACGGACGCACCGGCGCAACCGTCCTCGAACCGGATGATCTCGAAGTCGCAGCAGTGGGCGCCGCTGTTGCTCGCGTACAGCATCGGCATACGTCACCTCGACGTAGGGTCCCGCGTACCCAGCCCCGAACGGTACGGCCATTCAGCACCCCCGGCGTGTTTACCTCACGCGACTACGTTCGCCGGCAAGGAAGCCGAAACGGCTGGGGCTCGCTGTCGAACGCTTCGCTTAGACAGCAGCGCCTGGCTTCGTTCATCTCTAGGAGAGCGCTTGTCGACGGGTTCCGGAGGCAGTTGGTGATCAACAGGCTCGTGAATGTTGAGCAGAAACGCCGGCACTGACCTGGCCGTCGGTAGCGGCAGAGGCCCGAGCCCTCTTGGTGACCGACGAGCGGCTCACCACCCATTGGGTGGGGGCACCCATTTGGATGCCCAGCCGGGTTCGGTCGTGTCGGGTAGTAAGGATGGAACCCGACCTCGTGACTGACGAGCGACTGCGTGGTGTTCTCGACGAGCTTGTCCGCAGGGAACCGCTCTTCCACCGATCCGAGTTCGCGTCACGCCGAAGTCATACCGAGGATGCGCCGCGGTCCTGGCCGGTCCCCCATATTGGTGGAAGTACCCACGTATCCCCGCCGAAGGGGGCACCATGGCGACGGGCTTTTGGAAGCGACCCTTGACGGCCGATGTCTTGCCGCTGCCCGGCTGCCCCGCGACGAACACCACCACCGGACGTGCCAGATCCGGCTTCGGTACCGCGCCGTCCAGGACGCCGGGCAGGACGGTTCCGGTCAACACCTCCTCGGCGCCGCGCCGCACAGACCGGCGGGATCACCATCGAGACCCACGCCCGCTTCGGCTTCACTGCCGCCCCTGGTACGACGGACGACGGCCGGATCAGGCTGATCACCCAGCACCTGCCCCCGGCTTACGCAGCCCGGCTCTTCGATGCGCAGTCCGCCGGCGCCGCCGAGCAGCAGCTGCAGAACATCGCCGCCGAAGGCCTGCAGGAGATCTACTTCAAGGACCGCGGCCGCCGCGCCGACGGCCTCTTGGTGGAGTTCACCGACATCGACTACGTGGAGCTCGACTTCTGACGGCGGCATGCGTGAGGGCCTGGAACCGACGGTTTCCAGGCCCTCATATGTGTCTTCGCGGGGGACGGTGCCTACTCAGCCAGCTTTCGTGACGGCCATGGCGGGTGCGCTCTCGGTCCCTACTTGGCCCAGGCGGTGCAGGAGTTGAGCTTGGTGCTGCCTTCGAATCGCGCCACCTCGAGGCCCTCGGCCGTGATGCCGTACTTGTCCTTGACTTTGGTGTTGACCTTTAGGACAGGGCCCGCGCCTAGGTACTGGGAGTGCCACTTCCACTTCACAGTCGAGCTGCTCCCGACGCGCTTGCTGAGGAAACGGATCTTCACATGGTGGCCGTCCTCGTCCGTGTCCTTGAGATCCATTCCGATAGTGATTTCGGAATACGGGGTGTCCCCCTCATTCAGGCTCAGGACCCCGAGCGCCCCGGTCGTCCCACAGTCGGCCCAGACGTACCGCCCCTTCGCTTGCACAGTCCCAGCTCCGGCCAGGCTGATCGCGATGGCAGTGGCGCTCGCCCCCGCTATCATCGACATTCGCACCTTATGGCGACGCTTCATTCGCTTTCCCCCTGTGAGAACTTGAACACCAACACGCTGGTCAGCGCGTTGGACGTGAGAAGGCTATGGGTCGGCTGCTCGTGATGCAACGCACTTCATGACCAACGCGCTGCACGGTCACGCTGGTTGTCGGAAGTGCGAGACAACGCCGTACCGTCAGCGGAGAGTGTGCGGGAGCCCGCCGGCCTCGACGGACTGCGCCGCACCCACCTGTGCGCCCGCGAGGCCGCACGAGTCGCCTGGCAGAGCGGCCGGAGCGACCTGTGCGACTACCGACAGGTCCGCCTGGCCGCGCTCATGACGGCCAACACCGAACAGGCCGGCTGGTTCGTCCACGACATCCTGGGGCCGCTGGCCACCGATGACTCCCGCACAGCCGACCTGCGCCAGACCCTGCGCCACTACCTCGCCTCGGGACGCAGCCTGCTCCACACCGGGGAACAGCTCCACATCGCCCGCAATACCGTCGCCTACCGCGTCAAGAGTGCCGAAGCGCGCCTGGGACGCACCGTGGGCACGGACGACCTCGAAACCCGGGTCGCCCTCGACGTATTCGACCACCTCGGCGACGGCCGGCCGGGCCCTGCGGGCCTTGGCGACCGGCGAGCCGGGAACTCCACCCCACCGGAGGTGACGGGCAAGGCCCGCGAAGCACCGAACGACTGACACCGTCCGCGCGACGCATCCCGGCAAGGGGCCAGGCACCCGGTCACCGCCGAGCGCGGTTCAGCGAACCGGGCCGGTGGCTGGGCAAGGGTGTCGCGGATGATCGCGTTCCCGGCCCGGCCCGGCCCGGTACCACGCGCGGGCCGGGGGATCGGAGCACGCCGGGGCGGCCGCGCGACCGCCTCCCGGGTCATGGGCTTGCGGCCGGTGGACGTAGCACCGCGCGCAGGGGTACGGAGCCGCCCGGTCAGGCGCCCCGCACCCCCGCACCACAGCAGTCGCGGCCCCTCAGCCCCGACCTGACCCGGGTCCCTCAACCCCGGTCGTACGTGTGGAACCCACGGCCCGTCTTGCGGCCGAGCAGCCCCGCCTCGACCATGCGCAGAAGCAGGGGAGGCGGCGCGTAGAGAGGTTCCTTGAACTCGTCGTACAGCGATGCGGCGATGGAGGCGACCGTGTCGAGGCCGATCAGGTCGGCCAGCTTGAGCGGCCCCATCGGGTGCGCGCAGCCCAGTTCCATCCCGGCATCCACGTCGGCGGCGGAGGCGAAGCCGGATTCGGCCATCCGGATCGCTGACAGGAGGTAGGGGATGAGCAGGGCGTTGACGACGAAGCCGGCCCGGTCCTGAGAGCGGACCACGGTCTTGCCCAGTGTCGTGCTGACGAACTCCTCGGCCGACGCGGTGACGCGCGGTGAGGTGTGCAGGGACGTGACGACCTCCACAAGGGGCAGTACGGGCACCGGGTTGAAGAAGTGCAGCCCGAGGACGTGGTCGGCGCGCCGGGTGGCCATGCCCAGGCGCATGACCGGGATGGCGGAGGTGTTGGTGGCCAGGATCGCTTCCGGATCTTCGACGATCTTGTCGAGGGCGGTGAAGACCTCCGTCTTCGCCTCGGTGTGCTCGACGACGGCCTCGACGACGAGCTGCCGGTCGGCGAGGTCGTCCAGGCTGCCGGTGAAGACCATCCGCGTGAGCGCGTCCTCCGCCGAGATCCGGTCCAGCTTCCCCCGCTGGACGGCGCGTTCCAGGGAGACGGCCACCCGTCCCCGGGCGGCACGGGCGGCCACCGCGTCCGCCTCGCAGACGACGGTGTCGAGCCCGGCACGGGCGCACACCTCGGCGATGCCGGCCCCCATCTGACCGCCGCCCACCACTCCCACCCGCCGGATGTTCCTGTTCATGAGCGCGCCTCCGCGTGCCGGACAAGGTGCCGGGAGTAGGCATCCGGGGTGAAGAAGGGCGGCAACTCCCGTGCCATGGCCGTCCGTTCGAAGAGCGCGCGGACCTCTTCGATCCGGGCCCAGGGGTATTCGGCCCCGAGGGCGGCGGTCTCGTCGTCGAGCACCTGCTGCACCGTTTCCCGGTCGATGACGCGGTGCCGCAGCCATTGCCAGATCTGCACCCGGGCGATCTCCGCGGTCGCCGCGTCCTCCATCAGTCCGTGCAGGGCGACCGCTCCGCTGCCCCGCAGCCAGGCGTCGAAGTAGCGCAGCGCGACCGCGATGTTGGTGCGCACGCCCTCCCGTGTGGGCGGGCCGCTGATACGGCGCACGGACAGCAGGTCCGCCGCGGTCACCTCCACGTCGTCACGGGTGCGCTCGATCTGGTGCGGCCGGTCGCCCAGAACGTCGTCGAACACCGTGCGGCAGACAGGGACGAGGCCGGGATGGGCGACCCAGGAGCCGTCGAAGCCGTCCTCCGCCTCGCGCTCCTTGTCCAGCCGGACCTTGGCCAGCGCGGCCTCGTTGGCGGCCGCGTCCTTGCCGGGCACCTGGGCGGCCATGCCCCCGATCGCGTGGGCGCCCCGCCGGTGGCAGGTGCGCACCAGCAGTTCGGTGTACGCCCGCATGAAGGGAGCGGTCATGGTGACCTTCGCCCGGTCCGGCAGCAGGAAGTCGGTGCGGTGCCCGAACGTCTTGATCAGGCTGAACAGGTAGTCCCACCGGCCCGCGTTGAGCCCGGAACCGTGCTCGCGCAGCTCGTAGAGGATCTCTTCCATCTCGAAGGCCGCGGTGATCGTCTCGATGAGGACGGTGGCGCGGACGGTGCCGCGGGGGATACCCAGGAGATCCTGAGCCAGGACGAAAATGTCGTTCCACAGTCGCGCCTCGTACCGGTTCTCCAGCTTGGGCAGGTAGAAGTACGGGCCCTTCCCGGCGTCGATCTGGCGCTGCGCACAGTGGAAGAAGTACAGGCCGAAATCGACGAGCGCGGCGGGCAGGGGCCGGCCGTCCCTCTCCAGGTGCTCTTCGAGGAGATGCCAGCCGCGGGGGCGGACGACGATGGTGGCGACCTGGTTGCCGAGACGGTATTCCTTGCCCTCGGGTGTGGTGAAGTCGATGCGGCGCTCGACGGCGTCGAGCAGGGTGAGCTGCCCCTCGACGACGTTGTCCCAGGTGGGGGAGGTGGCGTCCTCGAAGTCGGCCATCCAGACCTTCGCCCCGGAGTTGAGGGCGTTGACGGCCATGCGGCGCTCCGCAGGGCCGGTGATCTCCACCCTGCGGTCGCTCAGCCCGGGCGCCGGCGGGGCGACGCGCCAGGAAGGGTCCGCGCGGACGGCGCTGGTGGCGACGGAGAAGTCGAGTCGGTGTCCGGAGGCGAGCCGCGACACCTGCCGCCCGCGCTCCTTGAGGAGTTCCTGGCGGCGCTCTCCGAAGGCGGCGGCGAGGTGGCCGACGAAGTCCAGGGCCTCCGGCGTGAGGATCTCCTCATGACGGTGCCCGGGTGCCGCGAGGACCTGGACGCGGTGCATCAGTGCGCTGGTGGACATGCGGGTCTCCTGACGAGGGGAGAGCGGGGCCGGACGGAGACGGTCGTCCGGCCCCGCTTGATCATGGGCCGACGGGATGCGCGGGCGCCTGACGGCGGCCTAGTGGAACTGCTCCGCCTCGGTGGAGCCGGCGAGCGCGGTGGTCGAGGAGGCCGGGTTGAGGGCGGTGGAGACCTGGTCGAAGTAGCCGGTGCCGACCTCGCGCTGGTGCTTGACGGCGGTGAAGCCCTGCGCCTGGGCGGCGAACTCCTTCTCCTGGAGGTCGACGTAGGCGGTCATGCCGGACTCGGCGTAGCCGCGCGCGAGGTCGAACATCCCGTGGTTGAGGGAGTGGAAGCCGGCCAGGGTGATGAACTGGAAGCGGTAGCCCATCGCGGCCAGTTCCCGCTGGAACTTGGCGATCTGGTCGTCGTCGAGGGCGGCCTTCCAGTTGAAGGACGGGGAGCAGTTGTAGGCGAGCATCTGCTCCGGGTGCTCGGCGTGGATCGCCTCGGCGAACTCGCGGGCCTGCGCCAGGTCCGGGGTGCCGGTCTCGACCCAGATCAGGTCGGCGTACGGGGCGTACGCCAGGCCGCGGGCAATGACCGGCGCCATACCGTTCTGGACGCGGTAGAAGCCCTCGGCGGTGCGCTCGCCCGTGACGAACTCGGCGTCGCGCTCGTCGATATCGCTGGTCAGCAGGTTCGCCGCGAGGGCATCGGTGCGGGCCACGATGACGGTGGGCACGTCCGCGATGTCGGCGGCGAGGCGGGCGGCGTTGAGGGTGCGGATGTGCTGCCCGGTGGGCACGAGGACCTTGCCGCCGAGGTGGCCGCACTTCTTCTCGGAGGCGAGCTGGTCCTCGTAGTGGATACCGGCCGCACCCGCCGCGATCATCGCCTTGGTCAGCTCGAAGGCGTTGAGCGGCCCGCCGAAGCCCGCCTCGGCGTCCGCGACGATCGGCGCGAGCCAGTCCGTGGTGTCCGATCCGCCCTCCGCGGTGGCGATCTGATCGGCGCGCAGCAGCGCGTTGTTGATCCGACGCACCACCTGTGGCACGGAGTTGGCGGGGTACAGGCTCTGGTCGGGGTAGGTGTGACCGGCCTGATTGGCGTCGGCCGCGACCTGCCAGCCGGACAGGTAGATGGCCTCCAGGCCGGCCTTCACCTGCTGAACGGCCTGGCCGCCGGTCAGCGCGCCCAGCGCGTGGATGTAGTCGCGCTCGTGCAGCTGCCGCCACAGCCGCTCGGCGCCGCGCCGGGCGAGCGTGTGCTCTTCATGGACGCTGCCCGACAGCCGGATCACATCCTCGGCGCCGTAGCTGCGCTCGATGCCCTTCCAGCGGGGATCGGTGGCCCACCGCTGCGCGAGTTGCTCGGCCGCCGTCGTCTTTGCCTCTGCCATGACCTTCACCGTCTCCATGAGTCGCGTGGTCTGCCAATGTCTCCTCCGCCGTGCACCGGTTCTGAAGAGGAGTGGCACTGTGTGTCTCGTATGAGTGCGGCCCGCCGTCCCGTCGAGGGCGATGCTGAGCAATGCTGCCTGGCTGCCGGACAGAAGATGCCGGGATCTCCGACGTCAGGGCATGAATCGTGCCCGGTCATCTGCCTCGGTCACCTGGTATCGGCGGGCCGCACTGGAACTCTGACACTGGCACCGAGTGCCATCAATCATGGATGCATGCCAAGTTCTGCGAATCTTCTTCCGCCGATTTGCCAAGGTTGCGAAGGGTTGCGGAGGGGGCATGCCACGTACGCTGGTCCTCGCCATGACGGCCGCGTCCACGGCCGGAGCGACAGATGACCCGACGGGGGAGGAGTGCGGTGAGCAAGACATATGCGGGCGCGCGGCTGCGGCGCCTGCGCGAGGAACGGCGCATGAGCCAGGCCGAACTGGCCCGGGTACTGGGCATCTCACCCAGCTACCTGAACCAGATGGAGCACGTCTCCCGCCCCCTCACCGTGCCCGTGCTGCTCAGGCTCACCGAAGCCTTCGGCGTCGACCCCGGCTTCTTCTCGGAGCGCGACACCAGCAGACTCGTCGCCGACCTGCGCGAGGCGCTGGCAGGTGAGGTCGCCGAGGCCCGGGTCTCACCCTCGGACCTGGCCGAGCTCGCCTCTCGGATGCCGGCCGTCGCGAGGTTCCTGCTGGATCTGGGCCGACGCGGACAGCTCCTCGCCGAACGGATCGCGGAGGCGGCCGACGACCGCGACGGCGAGCCCGTCACCCCCCGCTCACCCCATGAGGAGATCCGGGAGTTCTTCTACCGCCGCCGGAACTACCTGCACGACGCCGATCTCGCCGCCGAGGACCTGGCCCGCCGCATCGGCATCCGGCCAGGGGACGTCGTCAGGGCGCTGTCCGACAGGCTCACCGAGACGCACGGCGTCCGCGTGAGCACCGAGGCCGCCGAACGCCTGCACCATTACGACGAACCGTCGCACACCCTGCACCTCTCCAGCCGTCTCCGGCCGGGCCAACAGGCGTTCCGGATGGCCACACAGCTCGCCCTGCTCGAATTCGGCGACGAACTGGACCGGCTGGCGGCGGAGGACTTCCCGACCGGGTCGGCCACGCACGCACTGACGCGCATCGGCATCGCCAACTACTACGCGGCCGCACTGATCCTGCCCTACCGCGCCTTCCACACGGCCGCCGAGAACGTGCGGTACGACATCGAGCGCCTCACCGACCACTTCGGTCTCGGCTACGAAACCGTCTGCCACCGCCTCAGCACCCTCCAGCGCCCCAGACTGCGCGGCGTGCCGTTCTCGTTCGTCCGCGTCGACCGCGCCGGAAACATGTCCAAACGCCAGTCCGCCACCGGGTTCCACTTCTCCCGCGCGGGCGGCACCTGCCCGCTGTGGAACGTCTACGAGGCATTCGCCGCGCCGGGCCGCATCCACGTCCAGATCGCCTCCATGCCCGACGGGCAGCGCTACTTGTGGACCGCCCGCGCGGTCACGCGGCACCGCGGCGGCTGGGGTGAACCCGGCAAGACGTTCGCCATCGGCCTCGGCTGCGAAGTCCGGCACGCCTCGCGGCTGGTCTACTCCGACGGCCTCGACCTCGACAATGCGTCCGCCGCGACACCGATCGGTATGGGCTGCCGCATCTGCGAACGCCTCGACTGCCCCCAGCGCGCCGTGCCACCGCTGGGTCGCCCCCTCGCGATCGATGAGAACAGCAGCACGTTCGTCCCCTATCCGGTGTCCGACCGCAGGCAGTGATCACTGTCCGATGCCGCAGGCTCGGCGCCCCGACTCGCTGCCGCCCGGCAGATCAGGTCAGCAGGTGGTTGGGGTGGGAAAGACGGCGCGCCGTGGCCACGAGCGCCTGGATCTGCGAGCCGGCCTGGTCGATATGGGTCACGGGTGTCTTGAACTGCGGGGTTCACGGATCGCGGCGGGGCAATGCCCGCTGTTTCGTATCTGCGGAAGAACCGGCTCGGCCGAGTCGAGCTGCCGTCTCGTTCCCTTCCTGCACGGACGGACGCACCGGGGCAAGCCGGTTCAGTGTGCAGGGGAGTGCGACGGCGGAGTTCGGTCGAGCATGTCCAGGAGCAGTGCGCAGAACCTCGTGGGTTGTTCCAGTGGCGCGAGGTGTCCGGCGTGGGGGATGACCACGAGGTCGCCCGCGTGGAGCTCATGGGCCAGGCTCTCGCCGCCTTGGAAGAAGTCCGGCAGGTCCAGCTCGCCGACTCCCACGACCGCCGGCATGCGGAGCCTGCGTAGTGCGGCGGGGTCCTTGCTGAGCGGGTCCACGGCGTGGGCCGGCTCACCGTGGGTGAGCCGTGACGCCAAGTCGTTGCGCAAGGTGCGAGCCACCTGCGCTTTCACTGCGGGTGACGCGCCATCAGCGGTCCATGCCTCGACACCGGCCTGCACGGCTGCGTCGATGTCACCTGCGGCCAGTGCTGTCCTTTCGCGGTCCCAGGCAGTCTTGAGCCGCGCGGAAGCGGGTTGATCATGGGCGCGGTATCCCACCAGCACCAGACCCTCCACCCGGTCACTCGCGGCCACCGCCACCTGGAGCGCCACCAGCGCCCCGAGGGAATTGCCGGCGAGCACGAAACGGTCGACACCGAGGTGATCGAGCGTTTCGAGGACATCCGACCATGGCGCCACCTCGCGCCCGTCACGCACCACCGCCTCGCCGTGGCCCGGCAGGTCCAGGGCGATCGCCCGGAAGCCGGCCTCGGCGAGCAGGGGCAGGTGGGCGCTCCACATGGTGCGATCGGTGGGCCGGGCGTGGAGAAGCACGACGGCTCTTCCGCGGCCTGCGTCATCAGCGGGCAGGTGCATCAACGACTCCTTGGGAACGGTCTGAAACGGGTGGCCGACGTCGCGAGGAGGGCGACGTTCAGGCGGCGTTGGTGAGCTCGTCGACCTGCTCGGCGCTCAGGCGCAGCGTCGCTGCCGCGACGTTCTCCTCCAGGTGCGGAACCTTGGAGGTGCCGGGGATGGGCAGCATGACCTCGGAGTGGGCCAGCAACCAGGCGAGCGCGACCTGGGACGGGCCGGCGCCGTGCGCGGCGGCGACCCGATGGAGTGGTCCGCCCCGGCGGGTGGGTTCTCCGGCGGCCACCGGTGCCCAGGGAATGAAGCCGATGCCCTCTCGGGCGCAGTGGTCGAGGACGTCGCGCGAGCTGCGGTCGGTGAGGTTGTAGCGGTTCTGGACGGTGACGACGTCGGCGGTCTCGCGTGCCTCTTCGATCTGGTCGATCGTCACCTGGGACAGTCCGATCGCCACGATCTTGCCTTCGTCCTGGAGGTTCTTGAGTTCACCGACCTGGTCTGCCAACGGGACCTTCGGGTCGACCCGGTGCAACTGGAAGAGGTCGATGTGGTCCAGGCGGAGCCGCCGCAGGCTCATCTCGGCTTGCTGCCGCAGGTACTCCGGACGTCCCACAGGCGGCCAGGCTTTGGGGCCGAGGCGTACCACTCCCTGATCCGTCTCGATGATGTCGGGTCCGTTGCGGGTGAGTCCGGCCTTGGTGGCGATGAGCACGTCGTCGGCGTAGGGGTGAAGAGCTTCCCGGATGATCTCTTCACTGACGCAGGGGCCGTAGGAGTCGGCGGTGTCGATGAGCTGGACGCCGAGTTCGACGGCGCGGCGCACCACACGGACGCATGCATCGCGGTCGTCGGGCTCACCCCAGACACCGAGTCCGGTGAGGCGCATCGCGCCGAAGCCGAGGCGGGAGATCTCCTTGCCGGCGATGTGGAAGCTTCCGGAGGCGTCAGCGAGGGTGTCGGTCATCGATGGATGTTCCTTTCTGTGCGGAGGTGTGCTGCTCGGCCCGGCGGCGTAGCAGGATCAGGCCGTCGCTGCTGGGGCTGCCGGGCTCCGCGCTGTAGAGGGACAGGTGCTGGCCGGGAGCGCTGGTGATGGCCAGCGCCTCGTAATGCAGGTGGAGTTCCCCTGCCTGGGGGTGGTGGAAGTGCTTGTCCTCGTGGGTGCGCGGGCGGATCTCGTAGCGTGCCCACAAGGTCGCGAAGGCCGGGCTGTGGACGCCGAGGCTGCCGACGAGACGCTCGATACGCTCGTCATCGGGGAACTGCGCCGACGAGGCGCGCAGGTTGTTGACGGCGATGTCGGCCGCCTTGTCCCAGTCGCCGTAGAACTCGCGGGCGAAGGGATCAAGGAAGATCATCCGCAGCAGGTTGTCGTAGCGGGCGAATCCGCGGTACAGCTCCTGCGCCATCGCGTTGGCGGCCAGGATGTCCTGTGACGGCCCGACCACGAACGCGGGTACGCCGCTCAGGCCGTCCATCAGCCGCAGCAGTTCCGGGCTGACAGTCCCGGCCGGGACCGGGGACCGTGCGGGTGTGGGCAGACCGAGCCGGAACAGGTGAGCGGCGGCGTCGTCGTCGAGCCGCAGGGCCCGTGCGATCGCCTGGAGCACCTGCTCGGAGGGGTGCCTCTCGCGGCCCTGTTCCAGACGGATGTAGTAGTCGGTGCTCACCCCGGCGAGCAGTGCCACCTCGTCTCGCCGCAGCCCCGGCACCCGCCGTGAGCCGTCGTCGGGGAACCCGGCCTCCCGGGGCGTCGTCACATTGCGCCGGGCGCGCAGATAGTTTCCGAGCTTGTTTTCGCGGTCCACGACAGGGACGGTAACGCGACTCGGACGGTCGCCGGGTAGGTGCGGCGCACCCTCCCACCTCGCCCGCACTGCTCCTAACGTTGGCGGCATGACCAGGCAAAACGCGGACCGCACCACGGTTTTCGTGACAGGAGGCCCATGCGGAATCAGCGCCCAGGTCTGCCGTCCCCTTGCCATGCACGGCTACCGCGTCGATGCGCCGCGGACGGCACCCATGCCTGCGCCACCACCCAGAGCATCCGCGACTCCCTCAGCACTGTGGGCGCCCCGTCTCCGCAACGGCAGCGGCGCCGACAGGCACACGATCATGGCCTTCGGTCAAGGTTCTATAGGAGAACTGACGCCTCATCATGTACGTACTTACCCGCACACCTGTCGAACCCGGCGCCATGGACACCGAACTACCCAGCCACCACCGCCCCGAGAGCTGCCACCGCCCCGAGAGCACCTGGTGACCAGCTGGTCACCCCGCCCCAACTCGTATACCGGTACCGGAGAACACTGATGCCCGAAACCTTCGCCAGTGCGGTCGTCCCGGGTGGGGCCGCAGCCGTGTGGCGCACCGTCCGCGACTTTGGCTCCCTCGCGGCCTGGCAGCCCGCTGTCGCGCGGAGCGACCTGTGTGACGGGGGCGCCTCTGACCGCGTCGGCAGCGTCCGTTCCCTGCTCATGGCCGACGGCGCGACGGTTGTGGAAACGCTCGTCGCGCTGGATGACCACCAAAGATCGCTGACCTACGACATCGTCGAATCCCCTTATGCCGTGCGGTTCTATCGCGCGATCCTGCAGGTTCTGCCGCTCACCACCACCGGCGAAGCGTTCGTGTGCTGGTCGGTGGTCTTCGACTGCGAGGCTTCTGACGCCGAGGCACTGGTCGGCTCCTTCCGCGACGGCATCTTCGCAACAGGACTACGTGCCCTTGCCGAGCGGTTCGCGACATCCTGACCGCCCCAAAATTGATCACGTCACCGGCCCTGCGCGGAGGGGGTGGGGGATACATGTTGTCGTCCCCGGCCGGAACCCCCGTCCTGCTGGTGACGGCCGTGTTGGGTCGTCACCCCCCCTCAACCGCGGACGGCCGTGTTGGGCCGGGCCAGGTGACGGATGTTGCCGTGTGCCGTGCCGTTCGCCCACGCATCATCCGCCACGCCGCACGCGTCAGGCGCACGGATCCCGATCCGGTGGTCGTTGCCGCCGCGCTAGCATGCGTCCCATGCCGGACGCCCCGCCCCGCCCCGAGCCGTTCACCCCGCAGGCCGCCCCCGCGGCGCTCGAGGACCTCCGGGCGCGGCTGCGCGCGACGCGCTGGCCGGACGCGCCCGAGGACGCCGGGTGGTCGCTCGGGACCGACCTCGCCTACCTCCGCGAGCTCGTCGCCTACTGGGCGGACGGGTTCGACTGGCCGGCGCAGGAGGCGGCGCTCGCCCGGCTTCCCCGCTTCCGAGTCCCGCTCGGCGGCATCGGGATCCACTTCGTGCACCACCGGGCCGCCGCGTCTGCCGGGCCCGCCCTGCCGCTGGTCCTCAGTCACGGCTGGCCGGACTCCTTCTGGCGCTACGCGAAGGTCATCCCACTCCTCACCGACCCCGGCGCGCACGGTGCCGACCCCGCCGACGCGTTCGACGTGGTCGTGCCCGACATGCCGGGCTACGGGTATTCCGACCGCCCAACCGGCCCGCCCCTCGACGCCGTTGCCGTCGCCGGCCTGTGGGCCCAGCTGATGAGCGTCCTGGGCTACGAGCGGTTCGGCGCGGCGGGCGGGGACATCGGCAGCCACGTGAGCCGCTACCTCGGGCTCGACCACCCCGGCCGGGTCGTGGCCGTCCACCGTATGGACGCGGGCCTGCCCGTCTTCACCGGCGACCCGGCGGACCTCGCGGCCGAGGAGCGCGCCTGGCTCGACGGCGCCGTGGCCTGGGGCGGGAGCGAGGGCGCCTACGCCGCCATGCACCGCACAAAGCCTCAGACCGCCGCTTTCGGGCTCACCGACTCGCCGGCCGGCCTCGCCGCGTGGATCGTCGAGAAGCTCCGAGCGTGGAGCGACTGCGACGGCGACATCGAGCGGTGCTTCACGAAGGACGAGATCCTCACCAACGTCACGCTCTACTGGCTCACGGGGACGATCGGCTCATCGATGCGCATGTACCGCGCGAACGCCGCGATCCCTCCCGCTCAGCACGCCCGCCGGGTCGAGGTGCCGTCCGGCTTCTCACTTTTCCCGGGTGACATCGTCCGCCCACCGCGGGCGTGGCTCGAACGCACGGCACACGTCGTGCGGGTGACCGAGCCCGCGCGCGGCGGGCACTTCGCGCCCTTCGAGCAGCCCGAGCTCTACGCGGAGGAAGTGCGCGCGTTCTTCCGCCCCTACCGTGCGGCAGTGAAGGGCTGAGGGCGCCGCCGCGCGCGGGCGTGGCCGTGAGGCCCCGCACAGCCCACATCCATAACCAGCCGCCCTCTGCCGCCCAGCAGATCACGCAGCAGAGCGCCGAGCACCGGCCCTCCTCACGCACTCAATTTGCGTCCTCATGCCTGCTGCTGTGCCCGCAGGCCGAGGCCTGGAAGGATTCCACCGACCCATACTTCGACGCCAAGCTTGACCGCATCGAGTACCGCATCGAGTACGCGCTCACCCAGCGGCCCGAACGAACCTTCACCTTCGATGAGTTCGGACCGCTGGGCATCCGCCGCACCGCCGGGTCTTGCTGGGCGAAGCGGGGCCACCCCAACCGGAATCCGGCAACCTTTCACCGCACTCACGGCAACCACCTACTCCACGGTTGCTACTCGGTCGGCGACGACACGCTGTGAGGCATCAACCGGCTCGCCAACTCGAACCACCCCAACCACACGGTCCAGACACGCGAATTGCACCGATACCTGCGCTGGCGCAACGCCAACGCCCGACACCTGGCCGTCCTGGCCGCCCAACGCCGGGAACGGGCCCGCGTCCGCTGCGAGAAGGGCATCCGATGGGGCGGGCCCCTCGCCACCACGGCCTGATCATCCAACCCGGTGACGGTGGGACGGCGCAGCCGGTCAGCGGGAGGGCTGACAAGCAGGAGGGCCCTGGTACCGGACTGGACCTCAGCGTCGTGCGTGGCGGATCGTCAACCGTCCGTATTCCATGGCCCCGGAGATCCGGATCGTCGGCCCGCCACCGGGGCGGGGGCGCCGCCCGGTCTTGTAGCGCGGGTCCTTCCACACGGTGCGCAGATCCTCGACCTCCACGGTCGCGTCGCGAGGCACCGTGATCTTCGCTTTGCCGGCGCCGAGTTGCAACTCGACGTCGATCACCGGATGCTCGATGACCGCCCGGGACAGGTCCAGGTGCACCCTTCCGAACGCGGACTCAACCTTGAGGACCCGAGGTACCCGCCACGCGCCGCGCCGCTGGATCCGTCCGCTGGCGGCGGAAATCGTGGACGTGGTGTCCGCCTTCTTCTCCGGGAGCGAGGCCAGAGCCGGCACGAGCTCGCCGTGCGTCTTGGCGGTGAGCACCTGGTGGAGGCGTTCGTCCATCTCCTCGTGCGAGATGTGCCCTTCGGTGTACGCCTCCTGCAGGCGCTGTACGGCCGTGTCGCGGTCGTCTTCGCCGGTCAGTGTCGATGAATCTTCCGGCAGCGAGGTCACCGTTTCACTCTAGTGCCGTGCCGGCCATGCGAACGCGCCGAGGTCCCGTAGCGGGCAAGGCATCCGATGGAGAAGCCGACCGCTCGTCATCAAGGCCTTGATCGTTTCAACCCGGCGAACCTATGCGGCCACAGCACTACTGACCTCTGCGCTTCAGGGTGACTCTCGTTGCGTCTTCCGGGGCACTGTCGCCTGGATCGCTGGGCTGCGAGCGTATGAGCTTGATCCCTTTTCGTTCTGGCCGCTGGTCGGTGGTGCAGAGGCAGCTCAGGATGGGGGAATGAAGTCACGCACCACATCCCGCAGGGGGCAGTCGGACCCGGTAGCTGAGTCGGTCGCCGTCTACAGCAGCCACGCCGACGATTACGCGGCTGTGCATGCTCCGAAGATGGCGGATCGTGTTGAGCGGTTCGCGGGCTCCTTGCCTGTGCCCTCGCTGATCCTTGACGCAGGGTGTGGTCCGGGCCGTGACCTTGCGAGGTTTCGGAAACACGGGCATGTGGTGCGTGGTGTTGACCTTAATTCGGAGTTCGTGGCGATGGCCAACGCCCACGCGCCTACCTCTGAGTGTGACCTGCGCGAGGTCGGGTCGCGGTTCCCGGCCGGAACGTTTGATGGGATCTGGGCCTCTGCGTCGCTCGTCCACCTCGACGTGGTGGATGCGGTGGACGTACTGGGGCAGTTCGCCGGACTGCTGCGGCCCGGCGGCCGGATATACGTGTGTCTGAGCGCCACCGGCCGTACAGGCTGGCTCGATGAACCGGACGGCCGACGGTGGTACACCGTGTGGGACCCAGATGAGTTCGCCGCCGCGGTGGCCAGGGCGGGCTTCACGGTCGACGGTGTCGACCGGGGGCCGTACGTAGAGGTCTGGGCGACCCGCGGCGGCTGACTTTCAGGGTTCGGTGGTGTCCTGGAGGTCAGGCGGACTGCATTGAGGGGATGCGTCATCCGGATAGGGACGGCCTGACCGCCCGGCAACGCGCCCGAGGATGTACGCATTGGGTCACCGAGTTACCGCCTGCCCACTCCTGGTGGAAGATCTCGCTCGTCAGGTTGTTCTTGGGGTGTCCAGGGCCAGGCCGGTGCCGGCTATGAAGCCGTTGAGGACCTCGGGACGGTACTGGAGGCGCTTGAGCCGTTGGCGGACGATGACCTCCAGATGATCGAGGGCCATGACGGAGAGGTTGGCCAGGCTGTGCTTGATGTGCGCCCACACGCCCTCAACCGGATTCAAGTCGGGCGAGTAGGCGGGCAGAAGGAATACCGTCAGCCAGTCGCGCTGGTCGATCAACTCGCGCATGGCGTGGGAAACATGGGTGTTGAGCCGGTCCCACACCAGGACGATCGGCGCCTTGACGAGCTGGTGCGCGCCGTCGATCAGTGCGATGAAGTCGCGTTCGCCCATGCTGCGGCGCTTGCCCTTGCCCGCCGGATGGCTGATCAGCCGGTGACACAGTCGGGGGCGCGAGCCGGGGCGCATCGCGATCAGTCCGGCCACAGACAGTCGTCCCGAACGGCGTCCGCTGACCGTCACAACTGGCGTGTGGCCGCGCCGGCCCCAGGTACGTCCTTTGGGCGGACGGCGGGTGAAGCCTGCTTCGTCCTCGAAACAGATGTAGCCCCCGCAGGCCGCCCGGGTTCTTTTACCTCGGCCCAGGTCGCCTCCTTCCACACCTTCACGGCCTGCTCGTCGCGCTCGGCAACCCGCCGGGCGGGCACCTGTGGGGAGAATCCGAGCCGGTGCATCAACCTTGTGGCGCCCGAGACGCTGTAGGAGATGTGGAACTTCCTACCGATCAGCGTGGCCACCCGCGCGGCGGTCCACACCTGGTCCTCTACCCAGCCGTGTGCAGCCGGACCTTGCTCCAGGTAGGCGGCGAGCTTCTCCAGGCAATACGGGGACAGACGGCACCGTGATCCGCTGGGCCCGCGCGACGACAGGGCCCCAGGCCCACCATCCCGCCACAGCTGGTGCCACTGGTAGGCCGACTTCCGGCTAATCCTCAGACGCCGTGCGACCTCCGGCGGTCTGATCTTCTGCTCGAACAACTCGGCCGCCTGTGTTCGTACGGCCTCGCGGCGCTGACGTCCCGAAGCAGTCAGCCCGCCCCCATCCGCATACCTCACACACCACGAAGTACCGCTAACACTCTGGCAGCATCAGACGCTTTCACGAAAGTCACCCTGACGAGCCGAAGTCAGTAACTACCTGCAGCTCTGTGGTCCGAGGAACGCTCCGCCCACCCTTCTTCAGGAGGGGACTCGGTGCCGCTCAAGAGGCGGCCTCCCGCGCCGAAACCGCGTATGCGCGGGACCGGGGAGAGCAGCATCGGCGCCACGGCGGAGAGAAAGAACAGGCCGGCCACCCAGAGAATCGCGCGCGGGCCGGCGAAGCCACCGAGCCAAGCGCCCAGCACCGGGCCGGACGGGACGGAGGACGCGAAGACCACGAGAAGCCGGGCAAGGTTTGGTACGGACCCTAGACCGACCGACCGGGAAACGTGCCCGGCCGAAGTAGCCGCGTGCGCACAACAAGTCCGCCGGTCCGCCTGGGAATTGCGGTCAGCCCAGAGCAGCTGTTCGCTGCCCCGCCTCCTGGCCGTGATGGGAACTGCGGTGCTCAGCCGCAGTGCGGGGGCGTTCAGAGTCCGGTGGCAGGTTCGGTACGTTGAAATTGAGTTGCTCCACATGTCGGGCGGCAGGTCTCATGTCGTGATGAAGGTCAGGTTCCCGCGTTTGGCCGATGGCCGGCGTACCTACTGTGTGGTGGAGCGATCGGATGGTGTGCGGTACCGGGTGCGCGAGGGTGTTGCCGGTTCCGGGATCCCGCACGACCTGGTGCACCTGATCGTCGAGCGAGAGACGGGCGACGATGGCGGATTCTGGGGCGCGGTAGCGGCAGGCGCGGTGTTCGGGAGCATGGAACACCTCGACGGTCGACGACCGCCTCATACCGCCCAGCGGTCACGCGAGGCGATTCGAGCACGTGCCGGTCGGTTGACGCGAGCCGAGTTGATGGCGGGCCTGGTCGAGGGGGTAGTCGAGCAGCGGATGACTACCGTTGAGCAGGTACGCACAGCGGCCACAGATGCCCTGTCCACGCTGCCCGACGCCCGGGTGAACGAGCAGAACATCCTTGCCGCCGCTGATGTACTACGCGACATGGCCAGGCGCTGGGCTCACCTGTCGCCGGGTGAGGAACTCGTCGTGGACTGGCCCGAGAAGCCACGGCACCGCCGATAACGACCCGCCCGCACCGGGGCGCTCCCGCAGGGTGCTGCCCTCTCCCCGTACCCGAGCCTCACCCGTCATAGAGGTCGATGGATGCGGCGACCGCCCACTCCGCGTTCCGGCGTGACGTCGGTGGGGAGCGGCCGTTCTGGTCGGGGCCGCAGGTCAGAGCGTAGACCCCGCCCCTCTGGGGGTTCTGGGGCCGGTAGGTCAGCCCAGGTCGGGCCAGCTCAGGAGGCGCTCCAGAGTGGCGCGGTCACCCTCGCTTCGCAGTCTGTCCAGGGGGAGGCGGCCGTGCAGGGTGAGCAAGAGGTTGCTCGCCGATCCGTGCAGGTCGGCGGCCGTCTTGTGGTGGCCGTCGATGGCGCCTGAGGTCGACGCCGTCAGGTCAACCAGCCACGACTCGCCCTCGGCGGCGTGCAGGCCGATCCGGGCCGGCTCGTGCGGCCAGGGGCCGGCGGTGCCGTGGCTGACGCCGATGAACTCGGTGATGCCGTCGAGTGCGACAACTGCAGGGACAGGCTGGGGAGTTCCGGTGGCCAGCTGGGCGTCGAAGGCGTGGACAGCGGCCTCTCGGACCTGATGGCGAGCCACGGCACCGCTCGTCGTCGGCACGCCGGAGTCGGCCCACCAGGTCCAGCAGCCCACTGCGGGACCTGCGGCTCGCAGGGCGGCGATCAGCTCCCCGGTGGCTGCGGCCGAACGGGCCAGTAGGTCGGCTGACAGCGTGTCATCGGCCGGTACCGCGGTCGGGGGCTTCTCGCTGGGGCCGGCCACGACCGCCGCTGCCCAGAACCGGTGCACCTCGGTAAGGTGCTCGACGAGGTCGCGGAGCGACCAGTCGGGGCAGCTGGGGACACGGACATCCAGATCGGGGGAGCCCGCGACCCTGCTACGCAGGGCGGCGGAGCGGTCCTGGATCAGGGCCAGCAGGTCTTCGAAGGCAGGTGCCTGGGGCATCCCAGCTTTTTATCACCTGGCACTGACATTGCGGCCATCCGGTTTCCACCGACCCGTGAACACTCTAGCTGCAGACCCCGTTCTTGCTGGTCGGGGTGGGTCCGGGAGCGGATGCGGCTACTAGTGATCATCGGGACGGTTCGTCCGGGTGGAACCACGGCGCCGGGCACGGGCGTTCGTCCATCTCATGGGGCACACCGGCAACTACACACGAGAAGAGGCGATCGCGGCGATTGACGCCGACCGCATCCTGCCCGACATGCTGGTTTTTGACCCGGCGAAGCCTGCGCAATACCCCAACGGCCGCGTCTTCACCGACGACGTCATCAACTACCGTCTCTCCTTCCTCTCGGACGGGGACATCCCTCCCACCGGGCTCGAGCCACACACTGACCTTCTGAACGAGTTTCCCTACCTCGGCAATCCGCACCCCAAGAGCAACTAGCCCCAGAGTTTCATCGGCGGCGGTGTCCGGGTCGGCGCCGGGAAACCGTTCAACACAAGGGCGGGTGTGGGACCTTGGGTGTTCGCGCCAAGGGCAGGGCCGGTGGCCGAGTGAGCCGGTGCGATCATGGTCCTCAGGTACGGGGGGAGGAGGACCGCGGCGGCCCGCCCGGTCACTCGCCGGCCCGCCGCCTGGAGAATTCGGGTGGGGGAGGGGCGTTGGCGATGTCGGGGGCGACTCGGGGCGGTCGTGTTGGGTGAATGGTCCGTGCGTGTGCGCGGGCGGGGAGGGAGTGACAGTGGGGGCGGCTGAGGAAACGTCCGGAGTTGCGGCGCTGCTCAAGGAGTTGAAGGACCGCTCCGGGAACAGCTATGGGGTGCTCGCCAAGCGGCTGTACATGAGCACTTCGACGCTGCACCGCTACTGCAATGGTGATGCGGTACCGACGGAATACGGACCGCTGGAGCGGCTGGCACGGCTGTGCCGGGCGACGCCGGACGAGCTGGTGGAGCTGCACCGGCGGTGGATCCTGGCGGACGAGGCGCGACGCCGGGAGCGGGAGCGTAAGCAAGGGGGCGGGGACGCGGCGGTCGCTGCCGCGGGGGTTGAGACGGTTGCCGGTTCCGGGGACGGTTCCGGGTTTGTGCCTGAGCCGCCCGAGCCCCAGCCCGACTCCGAGCCCGACTCCGGGGCCGGGGCCGACTCCGGGGCCGACTCCGGGGCCGGGGCCGCGCCTGTGCCGCCAACGGCTCACGCGGCGACCGCCTCCGCCCCCGGCCCCGTCGCCGAGATCAGCCCCGAGGGGCAGCCCGTGGCCCCGGTGGTGCCAGGGGGGCCACGGCGGCGTGTCGCACTGGCGGCCGGAATCGCCGTGGCCGCCGTGGCCGTGTCCGCCGCGCTGACCGCCGGGCTGGTCTCCAGTGGGGAGGGGCACGGCCGCAAGGCGGCAGCCGGGCGGACCGCGAGCGCGGAGAGCGGCAACGGGGCGGCGAGGCCGGAGGGCGTCCGGTCGCCGTCGGCGTCCGCGAAGCCGACCGGTACAGGGAGCGCGGATCCGTCGCCGTCTCCGTCCCGTACGCCCGGTGGCGGCCGGGCGACCATTCCGGGCACGACCGACCGGGCCGGGCTCCCGGTGAGTGTGGATGTCCGCCCGTACCGTTGGGAGGACCCGTGCAGCCAGCGCTACTTGGTCGACAGGGAGCCGGGCAAGATGCCTCCGCCGCCCGCTGAACAGGAGGCCCGGGGCTGGATTTCGGCGCTGGGCGCGGTCTCGGCGGACAGTCAGCTGGTGCAGGTGTCGGTGCAGGGCGCGGGTGACGGAACCGTGGTGCTGCAAGCGCTGCGGGTGCGGGTGGTGAGTAGTTCCGCGCCGCCCGCCTGGAACGCCTACAGCATGGGCGTGGGCTGTGGCGGCGGCATCACGCCCAAGACGTTCGGGGTTTCCCTGGACGCGGCGCAGCCGAGGATCGCGCCGGAGGGCGGACAGCGGGACTTCCCCTACAAGGTGAGTGAGCGGGACCCGGAGGTTTTCAAGGTTACCGCGCGGGCCGGGGCCCGCGCGGTGCGCTGGTACTTGGAGCTGGAGTGGTCCAGCGGGAACCGCACGGCACGCTCCGCATCGACGACAACGGGGAGCCGTTCCACACCAGTGGGATGGCGGGCCGGCTGCAGTACGACTACCCGCTGGGCGGCAGCGACTGGGTTCCCACCCCGAAGGAGGACGGCTGAGCCCGGCCCCGGGCAGCTGCCGGGGCCGTTTCCGACCGTGGTCAGTGGCGATCGTTCACCAGGTCAGCGCGTCATCGGCGCGGGACTGCCAGTAGGTGACCCATGCCGAACTATCGGTGGGAACGCCTCCCTTGGGCAGGGTGAGCCGCACGGACGGGCCGGTGGATCCGTTGCCCGCCCGGTTGCCGAACAGGACGCCCAGGGCGCGGGCAGTGTGCCCGCCGCTGCCCGAGCCGTCCGCGGACTGGTACATGATCCCCGCGTACGCCGACTTGCCCGGCGCGAGCGTGACCACGGCCTGGGGCTTGGAGGCGTCGAGGAACGTGGTGGCGGCCTGGGCGTCGTCCCAGCGGAGGTAGGGCGCGCCGTAGGCGTTGCAGGGCACGGAGCCGGTGTTGGTGGCGGTCAGCAGCATGTGGTTGACGGGGCGATTGACCTTGGTCGCGGTGACCTTGACGTGCGCGCCGGTGCAGGCGGCGGTCGTCCGGCTGCCGGAGCCCCGGCCGGCGGACCGACCCGGACCGTTCTTACCGGCGTTCCCGCCGCCGGAGGCGCCCGATGCGGCGGTCTTCGACACCTGACCGCCCTTGGCCGGGCCGGCTCCGTCCGAGGGGGGCTGGGCGCCCTGGCCGCCGGTCGCGGACTGGGAGGACGCGGCCGGGGCAGGGCTGCCGGTGTCCACGCTGTCGTTCTGGCAGGCGGTCAGCGCGAGGGCCGCCGTCAGGGCGGCGGCGGAAGCGACGAGATGGGTGGCGCGACGGGCAGTGCGCATGGTGAGTGGGTGCCTTCTGTTCGGTTGAGTGCGGTCGGAACGAGTGCCGTCAGAGACGGCTGAAGAGCAGGAGGAAGACGGTTGCGGTTGATGCGGCGAGCACGGCCACAGCCACCAAGTCGGTCACGTCGGTGTTGCGGAACCGGCGGAGTCGGATGCGGGTCCGCATGGTGTCTTCTTCGGCATGAGTTCGTGGTTGCTTGCTGGTCCCAGCGTGCGGCGCCCTCCGTCCCGGCTGCCACGGCCGACGCGGAAAATGGGACACCGGAACGTTCGTACCGCCCCTGACCTGCGAGAATGAGCCCCCCCTGGGACGCCGTGACGGGACGTGGCGGGCGTCGGCGAAGGGCGGTAGCGCCTTGTGGCGGGGCGAGCGGACGCCGCAGGCTTCCGGCACTCGCACGGTGACCTGACGCGGTTTCGGTGGCCGCGCACCTCCGGCGGCCGGGCCTGGCCGGATCGTGGACACTGAGGGATCGCGGGGGTCAGATGAGGCCGGCGCGGATGGCGCAGGAGACGGCGTGCGCGCGGTTGCGCAGCTGCAGACGCTTCATCAGGCCGTAGAGGAGGTACTTCACCGTGCGCTCCGAATAGCACAGCTTGATGGCTTTCGCGGAGAGTTCACTGCCCTCCGATACCAGGCGGACGACATCGAGTTCGCGGGGGCTGAGGCCCGAGGCGGTGAGGCCGCGCGGCGCAAGGACCTCCCGGTGGGTCCACCGGACCTGTTCCACCAGCGTGCCCTCAAGGGAGGTGGCACACACGGTGCCGGTGGGGGCGGGACCGTTCAGTGGTCCGGGGCGGTCAGGGGGTTGCCGGTGAGCATGGCCGAGACGACCTCCGTACGGGACCGCAGGCCGGTGCGTGCGAACAGCCGTGACAGGCGGTTGGCGACGGCGTCCTCGCTGAGCTGCAGCACGGTGGCGATCTGGCGGTTGGTGAGGCCCTCGGTGATCAAGGTGGCCAGCAACTGCTCGTTCTCGGCGGTGGCCTGTCTACGGCCGGGGACGGTCAGCCCGGCCTCGCGCATCGCGGCCCTGGTGTGGAAGCGCCGCAGCACGGAGCCCGTCTCGCCGTACAGTTCGTACGCCTCGTGCAGCAGCTCCGGGGGACCCGCGTTTCCGGCCGCCGCCGAAAGCGTGACCGCGGTCTCGAAGGGCTGCCCCCGCGAGCGGGCCAGGTCCACCGCCTCGTGCAGCATCTCGCGCGCGGTGCCGGAGCCCTGCCCCAGCACCCGGGCGGATGCCAGCAGGTACAGCAGCCGGGTCCGTCCGCTGCCGGTGCGCCCGGCGAGCTCCTCCAGGCGCCACAGACAGGTCGCCGCCGCGTCGGCCCGACCGGCGTCCGCCCGGACCGTGGCAAGGATGGCGGCCAGCTCGTCGGTTCCGTAGACATAGCCGCGCGCGTCGGCCTCGCGCAGTCCGCGCCGCAACGTGTGGTCGGCCGCGTCGGGACGGCCCATGGTCCGCAGCACCTCGGCTTCGGCGACGTTCAGGAAGACCTCCAGGGGGCCGTTCCTGTTCCCGCGCTCGCCGGCGATCAGGCGGGCGGCGCCGACCGGCTTGCCCCTGGCCACCAGGATGGCCGCCGTCCCCGCGGCGATCAGGTGGTGCTGGGGCGGCGCGATGAACGTCTGGTCCTTCGCGACCATGGAACGCGCCAGCGCCAGCGCGTCGTCCCATCGGCCCTGGAGTTGGAGCAGGAGGAAGCGGGTGCCGGGGGGAAGCGCCTCGGGTGGCGTCGCGCGGTCCTTCAGCAGGGCCATGGCACCGGACAGGTCGGCGGCACCGAGCAACTGGAGGGCGTACCCGGCCGTTATCGAGTACAGCGTTTCCGTGGGAAGGCTGGGCTCCGGCGGCGCGTCCAGGTTGCGTGCGAGCACGTCGGTCCGGCCCTGCACCATGTTCGCGACGGCCTGTGCAAGTTCGGGTATCAGCCGGGTGTGCGGGTTCGTGCGCCACACCGCCTCCGTCCGCGAGAGCAGGTCCAGCACCTCCTGCCACCGCTCGGTCATGCACAGCGCCAGTGCCCGCGCCGGCACGGCGGCGTCCGGGGGGAGCGGCAGGCGGTCCCACCACTCGGCCGAGCCCATCCGGGACAGCTGCGTCCAGTCCTTCCCGGCGGCGGCCGCGACGACCTGGAGACTGGCGACCTCCTGGAGTTCCTGGCCGGGGAGCACGTCGGAGGGGTCGCGCAAAATCGCCTCCGCCGCCCTGCCCGCGGTCGGGTGGTCGCCCACGACCCAGGCGGCCTTCACGCACCGCAGCAGCGCCAGTTCGCGGGCCGCCGGATCCTCGACCAATCGCAGCGCCGCCCGGAACCACCGCAGCATGCCGCGGTCCTCGGGGTCGGGGTGCAACGCCTCGGCAGCGGCAGTCAGTTCCGCCACCGCGCGATCGCGGTCGATCAGCACCCCCGCGTCGGCGATCCGGTCGGGCAGGTAGGTCTCGGCGTCCGCCTCCTTGACGAGCACGGCCGGACGGTGCGGGGCAGCCGCGACGTCCGTGTTGTCCCGCGCCGCCCAGAGCGCCTCCACCGCGGCGGCGGACATCCGGCCGCGTTCCAGGGGCCCGAGCCGTCCCCGGGTGGCGTGCTCCACCAGAGACGACCGGAAGGTCCAGCCCCGGGGGGCGCCGCCGTCCTCGCCGGGCAGTTCGTCGAGGAGTCCCGCGGCGATCAGGCGGCGCACGCCGTCGGCGACCTGCCGGTCGGAGAGACCGGTGGTCTCGGCCACCAGCGTCATCGCCGTCCGGCCGAGCGGCCACAGCACGCTCAACGCCGCCGCCGTCGTCCGGCACGGTTCACCGAGCTCTTGCAGCGCCCTGATGAACCGGTCCTCATCGGGCAGCACCGGAACCGGCGAGCTCGGGGCGAGGAAGGCGTGCCCGTCGGCGATCCGCACCGCGTCCCGGCGCGACCATTCGGTGAGCAGCGCGTCGGCGGCTGCGGGAATCCCGCGGGTCAGCCCGAGGACGCGTTCCACCAGGGCCGGGTCGGGCACCGCCTGCGACCGCCGCGCCACCATGTCGGCGATCTGAGGTCGTGTCAGGCATGGCAGCTCGATCGTCCGCGCCTTGCCCGCCTGCGCCAACAGTGCGACGGCGCGGTCTTGCCGGCGGCCGGACGCGGCGTCGCCGGTCCCGGTGCCGTGCCGTACCGACGTGATCACCAGCCGGACCTCCGGGAGGTGCCGGGCGGCGACGACTCCCAGGACGTCGAGGGACGCCGCGTCGGCGTACTGCGCGTCGTCCACCACCACGGCCACGGGCGCCGCGTGCGTCAGCACGGACACCAGCGCGTCGGCGAGCGCCGCCCGCTCCCCCTTCTCCGTGGCGGCCAGCACCTCGGCGTCCAGGTCCGCCCGGCCGGCCGCAGGCTGCCTCCCGTTGACCGACCGGTGCTCCCGCACAGCGGTGACCATCCGCAACGCCAGCAGGAGCGGACGGTCCTGGTCGCCGCGCGCGCAGACCAGCGGCAGGACCATGTGATCCCGCGCACGCAGCCGTTCGGCGGTTGCGTGCGCGAACGCGCTGCGTCCCGCGCCCCGTTCTCCATGGATGAGCACCAGGCCGGATCCGTCCGGGTCGTCCAGGAAGCGCTCGAACTCCCCCAACTCCGGTTCACGGCCCATCAGATGCACGCTCGCGCCGTCCGCCCACGCCGCCGTGGTACCGCGCACCGCCTCGGCTTCCGCCGGCCGGCCACTGTCCACGGAACCTCCTCAACGACTTGTCACCGGCGGACATTCCGCCAGGTGCCCGTGACGGGACCGGTACGCCGGTCCCGTCGGAGCCTGCATTATGGCCGTCTCCCGCGACAACGTCACGATCGGCGGGACGACCCCGGTCGACGTGGGTCGAAGGTGAGTGAGGAGTCCCAGTGGAACGCGGTGTACCTCTCGTCGGCAGGGAGCACCAGGTCGGCGTGGTCGCCGATGGCCTGCGCCCGGCCGGTACGGCGCGGACCCTGCTCGTGACCGGCGCGGCCGGAGCGGGCAAGACCGCCGTGCTGACCGAGGCGCGGCACGCGGTGGTCCAGGAGGGGGCCAAGGTGCTGCGGCTGGCCTGGGAGACCGCCACCGGGCCGGCCGGGGCCGCCGCCCTTGCCGACGCCGTCTGGGGCGTGCTCGCCAAGGTCCACGACGGCCGGCTCCCGGCCCACCTCACCGCCGTGCGCCGGGCGCAGTTGCGCCTCGGTGACGGTAGCGAACTGACGCTGCTGTCCACGCTGGGCGAGGCCCTCGCGGACGCGGCGGACCACGTCCCGTTCGCCCTCGTCCTCGACGGCGCCGAGCGCCTGCCCCCACCGACCGCATCCGCGCTCCAGCTGATGCTGCGCGCGTTCCGGCCCGCGGGCCTGCCCGTGGTGATGGCCGGGCGCCCGGTGTCCTGGGGCCCGGCAGGCGGACCCGACCTGGCGACGGCGGCCGACCGGGTGCTCGACCTGCCGCCGCTGAGGCCGGACGATGTCGCCGAGCTCGTCGGACAGCGCCTCGGCCGTCCCGCCGAACCCGCGCTCCTCGGGGCGGTGCGGCGTTCCCTCGGACCTCTGGCCGGCAACCCCGCGGCCGTGCTGTCGGTGCTCACCGCGCTGGACGAGGACGGCGGCCTCGTCGACCTCGACGGCCGTACCGGCCTGGCCGGAACGGAGGACGACCTGCGACTCACGGTGGGCGCGGAACCGCTGCGCCGGATCACCGCCGACGGCACGGACGCCGTTGTCCTGGCAAGCCTTCTGCACCGAGCCGAGCTGCGGCTGGAGGACCTGCACAGTCTGATCCCGGCCTGCGCCGCGCTCGGCATGGACCTCGGTGGGACGGTGGACCGGCTGGTCAGGGAGCGGGTGCTGACCATAGACGGGGACGGCCGGCCGGCCTTTGCCGTCCCCGCACTGGCGGCGGCGCTGCGGACGCTGTTGCCCCGCCGCGACGTCCGGTCGCTGCACGCCGCCGTCGTGCAGACGGTGGCCGAGCGGCTGGGGCCCGCCACCACGGGCGCCTGCCATCCGCTGCTGGCCGACCACGTCGCGGCTGCGGGCTCCGCGCTGAACGACGGCGTGGCGGTGCCGCTGCTGCTGGCGGCGGCCGGCAGGGACGCCAGGTCCCACCACCCGCGGGCGGGGCGGGCCTACCTGTCCGCGCTGCGCCGGCTGCCGCCCAACTACCCCGCGACGCTGGGCGTGTTGCGCGAGGCCGCCGAACTGGGACTGGGGAGCGGCGACCACACCGCCGTCCTCGCGCTGGGCGAACCGATCCTCGCCGGCCTGCGGGATCCCGGCCCCGTCGACGGCGGCGGGCTGGAGTTCGCCACCATTGCCTGGGGGCTGTCCTCGCTGCACGAGCATCGGTCGCCGTACGACGACGACGCCGTGCCCGGGGCGGTCTTCGAACGGATGCCGCGGGCGGCGATGCTGGCCGTGCTCGGCGGCCGGTACGGGATCGGCCCGCTCACCCCATGGCCGCCGTCCGCGGACCCCGCCCCGGATGGCGGCCGGCTCCGCGACGGTCACGGTCCGCTGCCGTCCCGGGCCGAACTGCGGACGCTGGCCGCCGCAGTGGGCGGACACGAGGAGCTGGCGAGGGCCGTTGGTGGCCGGCTGCGGGAGGAGACCCGCGAGGCGGCGGTCGGACGGCTGCGTGACGCCGCGGCCTACGGCGACCTGGCGGGCGCCCTCGAAGCCGTGCTGGGCGAGCGCTACGTACGCGCGGGCCACAGCACCGCCGGCCGCTACCACGCCATGGTCCGCGACTACCTGGCCGGGCGCTGGGACGACGCCCTGTCGACGGCCCGCGATATCGAGCGGCGCGGCGAGGTCCACGGTGGGCCGGACACCGGCCAGTTGGCGCGGGCACTGGCGGCCGAGATCTACTGCTTCCGCGGTGACCTCGTACGCGCCCGCGAGTGGCTCGACCTCATTCCCGGCACGGTCGTGCACCCGTTGGCGGCCCGCGCCCGGCTGGGCGTGCGGTACTGGTCGGGACAGCAGGACGCGGCACTGGAGGAGGCGTGGCACGACGTGCGGCGGGCACGCGGCAGCGGCCTGCTCGCGGGGGTCGAGAGGGTGCTGCTGCGCATCCTGGAGTTCACCGAGGAGACCCGGCCGCGGCAGGCGCGGCAGGCCCTGGAGCAGTTGGCGGCACTGCACGCGGAGGCGGACACGGCCATGACCCGGGAGGCGCTGCTCGTCGCCCGCGGGGTGCTGCACCGTGACGCGGAGGGTGCGCACGACGCCTACCGCTCCGCCGAGCGGCGGGGCGACCGGCACATGATGCTGCACTGCTGCCAGGTCCTCGCTGAGGTCGGCGACGATCCCCAGCCGTGGCTGGCCGAGGCGGCGCGGCACACCCACCTGCTGTCGCTCGGGCGCCCCGGGCGCGTCCTGCTCGGCCGGTCGGCGCAGCGCCGCAACGTGCCGTTGCCGAGGGGCCGTTCGGCACGCGAGGGCCTCAGCGAGGCGGACGTACGGCTGATCGGCATGGTCGGCGAGGGCGGGACCAACCGGCAGATCGCGGCCCGTCTGGCGTGCAGTGAGAAGACGGTCGAACAACGGCTGGCCCGGCTGTTCCAGCGCACCGGCCGACGCTCGCGGGTGGAGCTGGTGGCGGCCTGGCTGGACGGAAGCCTGGCCGGACTCGGCCCGGTGCCGGACGTCCTGCAGGGCACGACGGGACCGGGAGCGAGGCCCGGCCCGTCCGGCGGCTGAACGCGCAGGCCCGGTCGCGGTGGGCATCCTGCCGCCGACCCCGCCGACCCCGCCGACCCCGCCGACCCCGCCGACCCCGCTGCCGCGCTGCGCCTGCCCGCCAACCGGGAACCCCGGCAGCGGCGATCGAGTGCCGTTGGCAGGCAGTGTCACTCACCGATTTGGACAGTCGAGGGCAGAGGGGCGCGGGCCCGCATGTGCACATGCGCCGCCGTCGGCCGCGCGCCAGAGTGAGAGAGGCGGCCTTCGAAGAAAGGCGGACGGAACCGTGACCGACAGGGATGGACTGGACACGTATCGTGGCAAACGGCACTTCGACCGGACCCGCGAACCGCAGGGCGGGCAGTCCTCCTCCGGTGACATGCCGTGCTTCGTGGTGCAGATCCACGACGCCAGCACCCTGCACTTCGATTTCCGGCTGGAGGTCGACGGCGTGCTGAAGTCGTGGTCCGTGCCGAAGGGCCCGTCCACGGACCCGCAGGACAAGCGGCTGGCGATGCCCACCGAGGACCACCCGCTGGAATACCGGGAGTTCGAAGGAGTCATCGCGGAAGGGGAGTACGGAGCAGGTGCCGTGATCGTCTGGGACGAGGGCAGCTACCGCCCGCTCCCGGGGAAGAAGCGACGTGGCCGCACGTTCGGCGAGGCACTGGACAGCGGCCATGCGTCCTTCTGGCTCGAGGGCAGCAAGCTGCACGGCGGCTATGCGCTCACCCGGTTCCGCGGCGGCGGCTCAGGGGGTCGGGAAGCCTGGCTGCTGGTCAAGGAGAGCGACGAGCGGGCCGGAGCGCGTGGCACCCCCGACGCCCGCCGGGCCCGGTCCGTCCGCACCGGCCGGACCCTGAAGCGCGTCGCCGAGGAGGAGTCCGGGGGCGGAGGGGGCGGCGATGAGTGAGGCCGGTGAGCTGCTGGCGTCGCTGCCCCCGGCCGAACGGGCGCTGCTGGGCGACGCCCCGGCCGGTGACGGGTACGCGGTGCGCCCGATGCTGGCCGTGCTCAGCGACCGCCGGGAGTTCGATGGCGGCTGGATATTCGAACGTAAACTTGATGGAGTGCGGGCGCTCGGCAGCCGCGAACCCGACCGCACCCGGCTGCTGTCCCGCACCGGCCGCGACGTCAGCTCCAGCTACCCGGAGATCGTCGACGCCCTCGGTCGCCAGCGGTGCCGGGACTTCATCGTCGACGGCGAGATCGTCGCCTTCGCGCACGGTCGCACCGACTTCGCCCGCCTCCAGCAGCGGATGCAGCTCACCGACCCCGACCGGGCCCGCGCCAGCGGCGTCGCCGTGACGTACTACGTCTTCGACCTGCTGCGGCTGAACGGCCGCGACCTCACCCGGCTGCCGTTGCGCACCCGCAAGTCCCTGCTGCGCCGGGCGCTCGACTTCCGGCAGCCGCTGCGCTTCACCCCGCACCGCAACCACGGCGGCGCCCGCGAGCTGGACGAGGCGTGCGCCCGCGGCTGGGAGGGGCTGATCGCCAAGCGGGCCGCGAGCCGCTACCTGCCGCGCCGCTCCTCGGACTGGCTCAAACTCAAATGCGCGCGGGGCCAGGAGTTCGTCATCGGCGGTTTCACCGAACCGGCCGGCAGCAGGACCGGCTTCGGCGCCCTGCTCCTCGGCCACTACGAAGACGGCAGCCTGCGTTACGCGGGAAAGGTCGGCACAGGATTCGACCAGGAGACCTTGCGCCGGCTTCGCACCCTGCTCGACGCCCGCCGATGCGAACACTCCCCGTTCGACGGACCGGTTCGTGAGCGTGGCGCCCACTGGGTTCGACCCGAACTCGTCGCCCAGATCGGCTTCACCGAGTGGACCCGTGACGGCATGCTGCGCCATCCGCGGTTCCTCGGCCTGCGCGACGACAAGCGGCCCGAGGACGTGGTCCGCGAACGTCCGGCCCCGAGCTGACCGGGGGCCCGCATGTCCACAGCCGCACTCATCGTGATCGACATGCTCAACTCCTACGAACACGAGGACGCTGAACTGCTACTGCCCTCGGTGCGCGAGGCCCTTCCGCACCTCACCTCGCTGATCGAACGCGCCCGGCGGAGCGATACCGAGGTCATTTACGTCAACGACAACTTCGGGCTGTGGCGCTCGCACCATGACGAGCTTTTGGACACCGTCCTCAGCAGCCCGCACGCGGACCTGGTGGAGCCGCTCCGGCCGGATGAGAACTCCCTGTTCGTGGTCAAGGCGCGGCACTCGATCTTCTACCAGACGCCCCTGGAATATCTGCTGCGCCAGCACGGCATCGACACGATCGTGCTCTGCGGCCAGGTCACCGAACAATGCGTGCTCTACTCGGCGCTCGACGCCCATATCCGGCACATCGGCGTCACCGTCGTCGAGGACGCCTGTGCGCACATCCACCGGGATCTCGCGGAAGCCGCCCTACGCATGATGGAACGCAATATGCAGGCCCGAATCGTCAACTCCACTGTCGAGGAGCTCTTTTGAGCGGGACGGCCGACTCCGTTGTCGAGCCGTAGCTCCCGTTGTGCTCCGGCCCCTCTGGCCGGGGCACTCGCTGTCTTCCCGGCGCTCCGCTGCCGCTGCCGCTGGGATGCGATCACCGCCGATCGGTCGTGCCATGGAGAGACGGGACCTGGCACGTCCGGGTGGAGGAGGTGCGGTCCATGGCACGCCCGGTGTGGAGTGGTTCACTGACCTTCGGGCTGGTCACGCTGCCGGTGCGGCTGTACACGGCGACGGACAGCCATACCGTCCGCTTCCACCGGATCCAGCGCGGCACCGCCGACCGCATCCGCAATGAGCGGGTCAACGAGCGCACCGGCGAAGAGGTCACCGCCGACGACATAGTCAAAGGCCTGGACGCCGGGGACAGTTATGTCTTGGTGGAGCCGGAGGAGTTGGAGGACATTGCTCCTGGACGGTCCAGGGCGCTGGAGATCAGTGGCTTCGTCGACCTGGCGCAGGTGAGGCCGGTCTTCTTCGACCGGGCGTACTACCTGGGCCCCCGCGGAAAGGAGCAAGCCAAGGTTTACGCGCTGCTGCAGAAGGCGCTCGACCGGGCCGGGAAGGCCGGGATCGCCACGTTCGTCATGCGCAACCGGGAGTATCTGGTCGCGGTCGGGGCCGAGGGCGACATTCCAAGAGCAAGGGCGAGGCGGTGGAGAAGGAAGAAGCGGCCCCGGAATCCACGAATGTCGTCGATCTGATGGACGTGCTCCATGCCAGCCTCGACAAGGCACGAGACAAGCGAAAGGCGACGAAGGGCGGCAAGCGCAGCACTCCGTCCTCGGACTTGTCACGACGCAGCAAGTCGGAACTCTACGAACTCGCCGGCGAGGCCGGCATACACGGCCGTTCGTCGATGAATCGGGATGACCTCATCAAGGCTCTCTCCGCGTGATTCCGCCGTTCGCCTCCCCAGATGCCGGAGGTCGCCCCGGACTGAGCACCGGATCACGCCGCACGAGCTGCAGGGCGACGGCATCGCATCACGGCGACGCGACCGAAGGTGGCGTCTCGACCGACTCTCGCGCTCGGCCCACGAGCACCCTCTCGGCGTCCCGAAGGAGACGGAACTCATGAACGCGGACCGCAGAGCCGCTCTGTTCGACATGGACGGCACCCTCGTGGACAGTACCTACTGCAAGCAAACCCGCCCCTGACCTAGTTGAACAGGCGCTTGCCAAGGCCGGCACCGAGCCCGGGCGGGCGGTGTTCGTGGGAGACACGTCTGGGACATGAAGGCCGGTGTCCGGGTCGGAGTGCCGTGCGTGGGAGTACTCAGCGGCGGCTACTGCCGCCACGAGTTGATCGAGGCCGGAGCACAGGAGTCACGAGGGACCGGGTGAACTGCTGAGGCGACTGGACTCGTCGCCACTCAGGTGAAGAATGACCAGCGGCCGTCGTGATGACCACCGTCGCTCCCCGGACTCCGGCACCGGACCTGAGTGGGACGGCGTGCCGGCGCCTCCACGGTCAGTTCTCACCGCCGGGGTGGAGGACGACTTTCGTCCAGCCGTCGTCCCGGGCGTCGAAGTGTTCGTAGGCGGTCGGGGCTTCGTCGAGGTTCAGCTCATGTGACACCACAAAGCTGGGTTCGGCCCTACCCAGGGCGATCATGTCGCGCAGGGCACGGTTGTAGCGCTTGACGGGGGCCTGGCCGGTGCCGATCTGCTGTCCCTTGAACCACATCGTGCCGAAGTTGATGGGGATCTTTCCCTGCGCTTCGAGTTCGTTCTGTGCTCTCTCGCCCCCAGGGTCCTCGGGCAGAAACACCCCCACGACTCCGAGATGGCCCGTGAAGCGCACGGCGTCGATCAAGCCATTCATGGTCAGGCTGGCGTCTTCGTGTCCCTGTGGGTCGTGTGCCTGATACCCCACGCACTCGCAACCGTTGTCCGCGCCCAGCCCGTTGGTGGCGTCCTTGACCACGTCGGGCGGCTCGTCCTTCGTCATGTCGATCGGGACCGCCCCGATTTCCTCGGCGACACGCAGCCGGTCGGGGTGGTGGTCGGCCACCCATACCCGGGCGGCTCCCTTGAGAAGCGCGGAGTAGGCCGCCATCAGCCCGACGGGGCCCGCACCGTAGACGATGGTCTGGTCCCCGGGTTTGACATGGGCCATTTCGGTGGCGTGGTAGCCGGTGGGGAAGATGTCGGCCAGCATCACATAGTCGACCTGACGCTCGGCCGCGTCCTCTCCCAGACGCAGGGCGTTGAAGTCGCCGTACGGCACGCGCAGTAGCTCGGCCTGTCCGCCCTGGTAGGTCCCCATCTCGGCGAACCCGTAGGCGGCGCCTGCCATGCCGGGCTCCGGCTGCATCGTCAGGCAGTAGTTGGTGTAGCCCCGCTCGCACTGCTGGCAGAAGCCGCACGCGATGTTGAACGGCAGGACCACCCAGTCACCCGTCCTGACCTCGCTGACCGCGGGGCCGACCTCGACGACCTTGCCCAAGTTCTCGTGGCCGAGCGTGCGCCCGGTCTCGAAGGAGGTGCGCCCCTCGTACATGTGCAGGTCGGAGCCGCAGATGTTGGTGGTGGTGATCTTGACGATGATGTCGCAGGGGTGCTCGATCTTCGCGTCCGGTACGTCTTTGACCGTGACCGTCCGCGGCCCTTCATATACCGCTGCCTTCATGATGGTCCCTTCCGGTTCCCGGTCGCGGCCGGTTCCTGTGAGGTGGGCCGGGAGGCGACCGGAGGTAGGAGTCTCTTCGGGTTTCGGAAGGCGTCAGGGGTTCTGCGGATACACGCCGTGTGTGCCTTGTAGCCCCTGGTGCCGCTCGGCCGGCGGGAACGCCCCTATGTGTCGGTGTCCCGCATGCCCTTTTCCTCGGTTTCCGGGTGCGAGCACTTCCGCTCCTTCGGCATGTCGCCTCCCGGCCCGAGGGCATCACAGCGTGTGCCGCGCCGGTGCGTCACGTCACTTGGCCGGCCTCCGGCCTCGCGCCGCCTACTTCCAGCCTGCGGACCTGCCGGAGCATCCGCATCCCGACCGGACGACGGAACGTCCCGTGCCGAAAGCTTGGTCTTCCGCCCCATCCCAGCGCTCAGTGGCCTGGACGGCGCTTCCGGGAGACAGCGCTGCCGCCGCTGTCGCACATGGACCGCCTCCCGCGCGCCGTACGCACCGGCGCCCATGGGAATCAGTGAGACGACCGGCCCGCCAGGATGTAGTGCTCAGGCAGGCGCGCCCCGTCGAGATGCGCCCGTGGGAGGCCGGGGGGCCGTGCTGTGCGTGTCGGCCTCGGCGGTCACCGGGGGTGCGGTGCTATGGGCCGGCGGCCGGGTATTCCTCGGGCTCGGCCGACGCGGAGAGTGCGGGCGGTCGGTGCCAGTTTCACCAGGCACGGGCAACGCGGCGCTGCGTCATGTCTCGTCCTCCAGGCGGACGACCTTTCTGAGGTCCTCGGCGGCTTGGCCGCCTTTCGTCCCGTGCTCTTCCAGCAGGGCGGCCGCCAAGGCATCCAGCTTCCGCTGGATGGCGTGTTCCGCGCGCAGCTCGGAGTTCTTCAGCAGCGCCAGGAGCAGGAGGGTGACCGCGGTCATGACATCGCCGGCCAGCACCTGCCACTCGACCGACAGATGCGCGAGGTGGACGGCCACGAAGAGGGTGACCAGAGCCAGGCAGATGACGAAGAAGGCGGGGGAGCTGGTGAAGAGCGAAGCCTTCTCGGCGAACTCGGCGAATCGTCCCCGCTTCTCGCCGCCTCGGTCAGCGGGGTGGCGAACCGTCATGGCTGCCGCCAGAGCCCTTCAGTTCATGCGGAGTGCGCCGTTGTTCTGTTCGGGTGAGTTCCTCGGTCTCCTGGCTCTCCACGATGTCGCCGACCGGCCCGCCCTCCGGCAGGCGCGGCTGCTCCTCGGGTCGGGGCGGACCGGGCTCACGGGCTTTGAGCCGCCGCCCCCATGCGAAGGCCGCGAGCAGCACGGCGACCAGGGCAACGCCCGCAATGACGAGCAATACACCGCTTGTCCCGTGGGGGGCGGCCAGTTGTCCGGGCAGGGGCAGATGGGATGAGGCCATGGTCATAGTCTCCATCCGGGCCGGTTACCCGACGAGGTGAAAGCTACGCGTACCGGGCAGACCCACCCTTCCCGGCGGCGCCGGTCGTGCCGCATGGTCGAACCACATCAGCCTGGCTTCCTGGCTTCCTGGCGAGCGGCATGGCGCCGCCCAGGGCCAAATCGCAGCCAACCGGCTGCGGTCTCGTGGCGGGGCACGCACCTGCGCCGAGTCCATCCGGACGGTGATCGCGTCGTCGCCGACCAGTCGGCTCGGCTGGTCGGTTCTCCTTGGATGATGTGGGAGCGGGCCGGCGTACGCGAGCGCACTCCCTGTGGGCAACCGACCGGCCTGGAGCGGTCGGTCGGTCGCCCACGGGAGGCGGTTGGCGCTTCCCCCGTTACAGCGCCAACCAGACCGCCTCGTCCGCCCCCAGCCGGCCGTCCTCGAGGTGCCCGCTCGCCAGCAGCACCGAGTCGTGCTCCGGGAGCGCGTACGGCTCGGAGGAGAGGTTGACGACGCAGGCGAAGCCCGGCTCGCGGGTGAAGGCGAGCACTCCGGCCGGGGTGTCAAGCCAGGTCAGGCCGGAGTCGCCGAGCGCGGCATGGTCGCGGCGCAGGTGCAGGGCGCGTCGGTAGAGCTCCAGCATGGACGTCTCGTCGCCGGTCTGTGCCTCGACGCTGAGCGCGTGCCAGTACGCCGGCTGGGGCAGCCAGGGCGCCGCGGTGGCATCGTTGGGGCTGAACCCGAACGGTGCCTTCTGCCCGGCCCACGGGATCGGCACCCGGCAGCCGTCCCGGCCGTGGTCGGTGTGTCCCGAGCGCTCCCAGATGGGGTCCTGCAACACCTCCTCGGGCAGGTCCTCGACCTCCGGGAGCCCGAGTTCCTCGCCCTGGTAGACGTAAGCGCCGCCCGGGAGGGCGAGCATCAGCAGGGCGGCGGCGCGGGCGCACCGGGTGCCGAGTTCGAGGTCGAGGGGGCCTTCGGGCCGGTAGGGCGTATTGGCGATCCACTTCTTGACCACCCTGCGGCCGAAGCGGCTGGGGTGGCGTACGACGTCGTGGTTGGAGAGCACCCAGGTGGCAGGGGCACCGACGGAGCCGAGGGTGTCGAGCGAACTGTCGATGACCTCACGCAGCGCCGTGGGATCCCAACTGGTCATCAGGAAGTCGAAGTTGAAGGCCGTGTGCAGGCCGTCCTGCCGTACGTAGCGGGCGAGCCGCTCGGGGGTGGGCGCCCAGGCCTCGGCGACGAACTTGCGGTCGCCGGGGAACTCGTCGGCCACCCGGCGCCACGCACGGTAGATCTCGTGCACCTCGTCGCGGTCCCAGTGCGGGTGGTCGACGGGCTCCTGGGCGCCCGCGTCCGGGAGGGGCGGCAGGTCGGGCAGGTCGGGGTGCTTGATCAGACCGTGTGCCACGTCGATACGGAATCCGTCGACGCCCCGGCTGAACCAGAACCGCAGAATGTCCTCGAACTCGGCGCGTACCTCCGGGTTCTCCCAGTTGAGGTCCGGCTGCTCGGGGGCGAACAGATGCAGATACCACTGTCCGTCGGGCAGCCGCTCCCAGGCCGGACCGCCGAAGACGGACTTCCAGTCGTTGGGCGGCTCGGCGCCGTCGGGGCCGCGTCCGTCCCGGAATACATAGCGCTCGCGCTCCGGGCTACCGGGCCCGGCAGCCAGCGCAGCCTGGAACCAGACGTGCTGGTCGGAGGTGTGGTTGGGCACGATGTCGGGGATGACGCGGAGGCCGTACTGATGCGCCTCCTTGATGAGCTCCTCGGCCTCCGCGACGCTGCCGAACAGCGGGTCGATCTCCCTGAAGTCCGCCACGTCATATCCGTGGTCGGCCATCGGCGACTTGTACCAGGGGTTGATCCAAATGGCGTCGACGCCAAGGGACTTGAGATAGGGCAGGCGCGAGCGGATGCCTGCGATGTCACCGATCCCGTCGCCGTTCGCGTCGGCGAAGCTGCGGATGTAGACCTGGTAGATGACGGCGCTGCGCCACCAGGGTGCGGTGCTGGACATGGTCGTGCGTACTCCTTGAACAACGGGGCGTGCGGTAAAAGCGGGGCGTGCGGGCAAGGGGAAGGGGGCTACTTCGCCGCGCCGGCGGTGAGGCCGGCGACGATCCGGCGCTGGAAGACCAGCACCATGATCACCAGCGGAATGGTGACGAGGACGCCGGCGGCCATCTGGCTGCCGAACGGCGTCTCGAACTGGGTGGCCCCGGAGAACTTGGAGATCGCCACGGGTGCGGTCTGCATCTCCGCTTTGTTCGTCATCGACAGGGCGATCAGGAACTCGTTCCAGGCCGCGATGAAGGTGATGATCGCGGTGGTGAAGATGCCGGGCGCGGCCAGCGGGATGATGACCTTGCGGAAGGCCTGGCCGCGGGTGCAGCCGTCGACCATGGCCGCATGCTCCAGCTCGTGGGGCATCTGCCGGAAGAACGCGGTGAGGTTCCACACCGCGAGCGGCAGGGTGAAGGACATGCTGGGCACGATCATCGACTGGTAGGTGTTGATCCAGCCGAAGTCGACGAACATCTTCAGCAGCGGGACCATGATCGACACTACCGGGAACATCGAGGTGGCGATGATCAGAGTGAGCACCAGCCGTTTGAGCCGGAACTCCAGCCGCGCCATCGCATAGGCAGTGAAGGTGGCGAGGATCAGCGCCAGGACGGTGGTGATGCCGGCCACGACGACGCTGTTGAGCAAGGCGCGCGTGAAGGACTCGGAGGGGTCGAGGACCGCGAGGTAGTTCTCGAACGAAATCCGGGTAGGGAACAGCGAGTTGTCGAAGATGTCGGACGTACGGCGCAGACTGGAAACCAGCATCCAGTAGAACGGTGCCAGGCAGTAGGCGACGACCGCGGCGACTCCCGCGTACAGCAGCCACTTGCGCCAGTTCAGCGACTTCGTCATGCCGCCACCTCCGTACGCCGACGCGGCAGCCACCGGCTGCGCTTCGGGCCCGCGTCGTCGTCCCCGACGACATTGGCACCGAGCAGCCGGACGAAGGCCAGCGCTATCAGGAAGACATAGATGAAGAGGATCACCGCATAGGCCGCGGCGGGCCCGAACCGTACATTCGCGGCCTGGTCCTGGGCGAGCATCGACAGCGTCTCCACGGACGTCTTCTGCGCACCGATGAGGATGTACGGCAGGTCGAACATGCGCAGCGCGTCGAGCGTCCGGAAGAGCACGGCCACCAGCAGGGCGGGCTTCACCAGGGGCAGGGTGACGTGCCGGAACTGGCGCAGCGCACTCGCCCCGTCGATCCTGGCCGCTTCGTAGACCGATTTGTCGATCACCTGGAGACCCGCCAGCACCAGCAGACCGATGAACGGCGCGGTCTTCCATACGTCGGCGATGATGACCGCGACCTTGGCGTGGAAGCCCTCGGTCGTCCACAGCACATGCTGACCGGTGACGGCATTGGCGATGCCGTCACTGTTGAAGATCCAGCGCCACAGCAGACCGCTGACGGCGGTGGGTACTGCCCACGGCACCAGGATGCTGGCCCGGACCAGGGCCCGGCCCTGAAAGGCGCGGTGCATGATCAGCGCCATCGCCACCCCGATCACGGTTTCCAGCGCGACCGTGGTGACGGTGAGAAAGGTGGTGTTCCAGAACGCGTTCCAGAACCGGGCGCCTGCCGCCCCGAAGATCGCGGTGTAGTTCTCGGCTCCCACGAACGGATCGGTGTCCCGGACGAATCCGGTCTTCGGGTCGAGTCCCGGGGTGCCGAACAGCGAGTCCTTGAGGGCCACGATCGTCGGGTAGAGAACCACGATCATCAGCACCAGCAGCGTCGGGGAGATCAGCAGGGCCGCGAGCCGACCGGACCCTGAGGTCGCCTTGCGCTGTCGTCTCGGGGGCTTGGCCGGTACGGACAGCGGGGCCCGTGGCGCTGCCGTGGTGTGTGTTGTCGCCATGACGTACTCCTCGTTCGCTCAGTCCGCCGCGGGCTGCTGCTGAAGGGTCTTCTGGAGGTCCTTCAGCGCCTGCGCACTGCTCTTGCTGCCGGTCAGGGCGGCAAAGGCCTCCTGCTGGATCGCCGCGGTGACATCGCCGTACTGGAACACCCGGGGCCGCGGCACGGCGCGCAGGACCGACTTCTTGAGGGTCGGGAGGTACGGATACTGCTTGATCAGCTTCGGGTCGTTGTAGAGCGCGTGGTAGGTCGGAGCGCCCGGTGCGCGGGACAGCGTGAACCGCTGGATCTCCTGGCTGGCGAAGAACTTCATGAAGTCGATCGCCGTGGCCTTGTTCTCGGCGGAGGCCGACAGGGCCATGTTGTGGCCACCGAGGCTGGAGGTGCCGGGGCCGTCGAGGCCGGGCAGCGGCGCGGCGGAGAACTTGCCGGCGACCTTGCTGGAGCCGTCCTTCTTGGACGCCAGGGCATACATGTACGGCCAGTTCCGCAGGAAGACGAGCTTCCCGGACTGGAAGGCGCGCCGCCCGTCCTCCTCCAAGTAAGTGAGGGCGTCCTTGGGGATCGTGCCGTCCTTGAAGGAGTCGACCAGGAAGTCCAGGCCCTTCCTCGCCCGGGGGCTGTCCAGGTGCGGCCGGCCCTTGGCGTCGGTGACGACGCCGCCGGCGGAGTTCACGGCCTCGGCCACGTTGACCGTCAGGCCCTCGTACTTCTGGAACTGCCCGGCGTAACAGGACATGCCCTTCGCCTCGGGCAGCTTCTTCACCTTGGCACAGTCCGCCTTCATCTCGGCCCAGGTGACCGGCGGCCGGGCGATACCGGCCTTCTTGAGCAGATCGGTGCGGTAGTAGAGCATCCCGCCGTCCGAACTCATCGGGACGGCGTACAGACCGTCGCGGTACTCTCCGGTCTTCACGATCGGCTTCAGCATCTGCCGCAGCGCGAAACGGTCCTCCGGCAGCCGGTCGACCCACCGGTGCGCGGCGAACTCCGAGGTCCACACGGCGTCGAGGGACAGCACCGTATAGGCATCGGATTTCGTCTGCGCGTTCTGGATCATCTGCTGACGCTGCGCGTCGGGGTCCGTCGGCAGCTGGATGAAGGTGACCTTTTCCTTCGGGTGCAGCTTGTTCCAGCGGTCGAGCACGTGCTGGATGACGCCACTGGTGTCCTTGCCGGCGACGTACGTGATGGGGCCGCGCCCTTCGAAGGAGGGCTTGCCGCCCGTGACGGTGCCGGAGACGCTGCCGCCGCAGGCCGCGACGGACGCCAGCCCGGCGAGAGCCGCGCCCGCGCTCAGTGCTCTGGTGGTCCTGGTTTTCAACTCTGTCTCTCCTGGTCGAGCGGTATGGAATCTCTCCTGGCCGAGTGGGACGAAGCGGTCTGCCGGTCACCACGGCAGCGGACGTCCGGGCGGGCGGCATCGTTGGAATGTGACGGGATGCAAGAGAGCCATGAAGGCATGGCGAATATGTCGCGATTGCGCTGCCATCCCCACTGATCGCGACAAAGTCGCAGGTCAAAGCATCGGAGGTTCGCTCCGCCTGAATTGCTTCAACCACTTCATGACAGCGCTGCCAAGCTAGGCAGACGCACAGGGGAAGTCAATGCGTTACGTCGCGGTAATCCGCAGGTCATTCGGGTGCACCATGCAGCTTTTACAGGGGAGATGGCGTGACAGGTCAACGCGCACCGGGATGACAGCGCTGTCATATCGCCCTCGTGAAGGTGTGCTCGCTGTGCTACCGTCCGCTCATGCCTCCAGCTCAACGGCACCCCACGATGGCCGATGTCGCCGAGCGGGCCGGGGTCTCCGCTTCCACCGTTTCGCGCACGCTGCGCGGTCTGTCGACGGTCTCGCCGCACGTCCGTGCGCGCGTCGAGCAGGCGGCCCGCGAGCTGAATTTCGCGGTCTCCCGGCAGGCCGCCAGCCTCGTCACCGGCAAAACCGGCGTGGTCGCCGTGCTCACTCCGACACTCACGTCCTGGTTCATCGGCTCGGCGGTCTCCACACTCGGGCCGCGGCTGCGCGCGGCGGGCATGGACCTGCTCGTCTACGTCACCTCGGAGATGAGCGAGCGCGCCGACTTCTTCGAGCGGCTGCCGGCCCGACGGAACGCCGATGCGCTGCTGGTCTTCTGCTTCGACCTCACTGAGGAGGAGACCGCGCGGCTCGACGACCTCCAGATGCCGGTGATCTACGTCAGCCAGCACGCCGAGGGCAGCCCGAGCGTGTATGTCGACGATGTGGCCGGGGCGCGCCGCGGCACCCAGCATCTGCTCAACCTCGGACACCGCCGTATCGCCTTCGTCCAGTCGGTCGGCGCCAGCGGATTCGCCTTCAGCTCCAACGAGCGGCTCATCGGCTACCAGCAGGCGCTCACCGAGGCGGGTGTCCCCCTGGACGACGATCTCGTGGTCGCCGCCCCCGTCGCCGACAAGCGCAGCATCGTGGAAGCCGTCGGTGAGCTGCTCAGCCTGCGGGATGCGCCCACCGCGATCTTCGCCGAACAGGACGAGCTCGCCGCCTCCGTCATCTGGACGCTGCGCAAGACCCGTATCGACGTCCCGGAACGGATGTCCGTCCTCGGCTTTGACGACCACCCGATCGCCGAGTGGTCCGATCTCACCACGATCGCCCAGTCTCCCGAGGACATCGGCCGCGCCGCCGGCGAACTGGCCCGCTCCCTCCTCAACGACCCGGACGCCGACCCGGCGCGGCACATCGTCCTGCCCACCCAGCTGATCCCCCGGGGCAGTACGGTCCCGCTGCCGGGCGGCGGGGAGACGGGCGGCGGCGCGGGAGAGCCCGGGGCTTAGGTCGTGTCCTGGTGCCGCATCAGTCCATGTGTGTCCCTTGGTCTTGCCGGCGACAGTGGCTGCTGATTGGGGCCAACGCGGTACCCCGAACCCTGGCGCCCGAGACCGCCGGTACCGCGAGACGGGAGACGGAAGCCATGGTGCAGGACCGCAAAATCCGTCAACATCGCTTCTGGCTCCGGGAGTTGTGTACGGCGTGCGACAGGACGAGTGCTGGGACGTGGCAGCGAGGACCTCACCGGACTCACCGTCGTGCGGGTGCGCGGACCCAACTCCGCCTGCCCGTAAGGGCAAAGCCATCCGAGAGCACGGCCGTGTCAACTGCTGGAGGATTCATCTGAGCGAACGCGCTCCACGGTCAGGCAGGCCTCGACGCATCGGCCGTTGTCGTGCCGACGGGTCTCCACCGTGGTCGCGAGCAGGCTGACGATGTGCATGCCACGACCGTGTTCGTCCGGATCGTGATCGACGGAAGGCTCCCGGTGGGGGCACGCGCCTCCGTGGTCGTCGACGGCGATGCGGAGCAGCCCCGGGTCAAGGATGAGCTGCAGCGTCATGTCGCTGGACCCGTGCCGAGCCGCGTTGGCGGCCAGTTCTCCCGCGACGAGCATCGCGTTGTCGTGCTCGTCACTGGACAGGCGCCATTGGGTGACCGTGGTGGACGCGAAACGGCGGGCGCTGCCCACCCACTCCTCCTGTGCGGGCACAGCGATGAGCGCACGCCGCTGCGTGGGCCGCGGTGTGACGGCCGCGAAGGGGAGGCGGTTGAAGTGGGCGGATGAGCGAGGGGCGGCGTGCGGGGGCGCTGCGAGTGTGGGCATGGGTGTCGTGCCTGACGTTCGGATGGACGGCGAGGGGCTTGCTGCGGTGCGGCCGCCATCGGGCGGTGGTCATCGGACGGCGATCTCGGCCCATGTGGGGTGCCTGCCGGGTGTGGCTCTGGCTCGACCTGGTGGTGATCAAGGTTTGAGCGCAGGGCTCTCACTTCTGGGTCCGGACAACGCTTGCTGGCAATGCGAGCAAAATGCGTATTTATTTGACTTCTCCTTCAGGTTGCGCCCCGACTTTGAAAGAAGTCAAGACAGCGCTGCCAAGATTTTTTCTCAGGCCCTCGCATCTGCTCACGACAGCATCAGTGCAGCTAGATGGCGTATGTTCCGCTGATTCGTCGGCTACATCCAGACGGTGCGTCCCGAAAAAATGGTCTCGTGAGACCTGCAAAGACAGCGCTCTCGTGGTTGCTTTGCATGAGCCCCTTGATTTGACTCTGCGTTGGGAAGCTGTCTCTTCACGTGACGTTTCTCGGGTGTGGGAAGCCTGATGACCGAGAGGAATGGCCCTCGGGCTGGACGTTCCGGCATGGGATTCGACAGGGGTCGCGGTGATCGGTGCGGCGGGCGCCACAGGGGTCTGGCAAGTGGGCCGGCGTGCTACGTTCGATCCATGGCCGGAGATCAGCGCCAGGCCACGTTGACGGATGTGGCGCGCAGGGCCGGGGTCTCGACATCGACGGTTTCGCGGGCCCTTCGCGGAGTGCCGACGGTGTCCCCGGAAGCCCGGATCCGCGTGGAACGGGCAGCCCGGGAGCTGTCGTTTGCCCTCTCCCGTAGTGCGTCGAGTCTCGTCACGGGCAAGACCCGCCGGGTCGCTGTATTGACTCCCGGCCTCCCGCGCGCCCCGTGGTTCCTCGGCACCTGCCTTACCGGCATGGCGGGAGGGCTGCGCGAAGCCGGCCTGGATCTACTGGTCTACGCCATCACCGACACGACCGAGCGGGCTGCCTTCTTCGAGCGGCTGCCGGCCCGGCGCAACGCCGATGCCGTGATGGTGGTCTCCTTCATCCTCACCGAGGAGGAGCGGGAGCGGCTCGATGAACTCGGCGTACCCGTGGTGTACGTCAGCCAGCACGCCCCTGACAGGGCCAGCGTCTACATCGATGACGTCGCGGGCGCCCGCCAGGGCATGCAGTACCTGCTGAACCTCGGGCACCGGCGCATCACCCATCTTCAGTCTGCCGCCGCGGACTCCTTCGTCTGGAGCGCGTATGACCGGCTGGTCGGCTACCGCGAGGCCCTGGAGGAAGCCGGATTGCCCTATGACGACAGTCTTGTGGTGCGCGCCGAATACAGCCGTAGCGGCATCCGGGAGGCGGTCGGCTCACTGTTGAGCTTGCCGCGGATGCCCACCGCTCTCTTCGTGGAATCCGACGACATGGCCTTTGAAGTGATGAGCATCCTGCGGTCCTGCGGTATCGAGGTACCCGGGCGGATGTCTGTCCTCGGCTTCGACGACCACCCCCTGGCAGAATCTCTCGACCTGTCCACCGTCGCCCAGTCCGCTTGGCGCACGGGATGTATCGCCGCCGAGCTTGTCTCATCGGTCCTCACGGATCCGAGCAGCGACCCAACCCGGCACATCGTGCTCCCCACCCATCTCATCCCCCGAGGGAGCACGGCCCCGCCGCCAACGGACCACCAGGCGGAGGCCCCTGCCGTGGTTCAGCAGGAACCACCGTCACCAGGCCTTACGGGAGACGGCTCCTGAGGTCCCGTCACTGTGCCCCCGGACGCGGGCGCCTCCAGCCGCTACGCAGGCGCTCCGCGAAGTGACTGACCGGGGCTCGGTGCGCGGCGCGATCTCCGCATCCCGGCCACACGGGCGCTGCGGTCTGTGGAGACGCCCCATCGCCCATCGGCCGACCGCGGAACGGCGCGCCTCTGCCCTGATCCGGTAGCGAGGCCCCTTTGGTTGCGGCCCCGACCACGCGAGCACGAGGCATGGCTCGGTGGGTACGCGCGGCCGCGTGCCCACCTCCCTCGGGACACGCAGCCAGGTGCTTGCTGGAGGGGCGAGTACTGCCTACCGTCCAGATGTGACAAAACAGACTAATGTGTCGTAGTGGCTCGCCGGACCGAGGAGTCGGCGTCGAAGGGGCGTACCGTGAGCGGCTTCCGGCGGCGAACAGCTGTGGCGGCGCTCCTGCTGGCCGTTGCGTGCGGCGGACCTGCGCCATCGGGCCGGACCGTGATCAACTGGTACACCTTTCCTGATGACTCCGGAGCTCTCCAACAGGCCGCCACCAACTGCAGCCGACGGTCGCACGGCCGCTATGTGATCGACTATCACAAGTTGCCGCGTGCCGCTGACCGGCAACGTGAGCAGTTGGTACGCAGACTTGCCGCCCACGACCCCACGTTGGACATCCTCGGTCTCGACGTGACGTGGGCGCCGGAATTCGCCGAAGCCCGCTGGGTACTGCCGTGGACCGGCGCGGTGCGGCAGCAGGCCGTCCAGGACACCTTGCCGGTGTCGCTGCGCACCGGGACCTGGCGGGGCCGCCTGTACGCCGTCCCGTCCAACGCCAACACCCAGCTGTTGTGGTACCGCACGGACCTGGTCCCCAAGCCTCCCGCGACCTGGGCGCAGATGCTGGCGATGGCTCGCCGTCTCGCGCAGCGGCACAAGCCCCACTACGTGGAAATTCAGGGCGGCCGGTACGAAGGCTTGACCATCTGGTTCAACACCTTGGTGACGAGCGCCGGGGGATCGGTGCTGAAACCCCATGCGTCCGCGCCCGCCCTCGGCGCGCCGGCGCTGACCGCGACCCGCGTCATGCGTGAACTCGCTACCTCCCCGGCCGCCGATCCGTCCCTCGCCAACCAGATGGAGGACCAGAACCGGCTCGCCATGGAGAACGGCACCGCCGCCTTCGAACTCAACTGGCCGTACGTGTATCCAGCGATGAAGGCCGACAACCCGTCCCTGTTCCGGCGTTTCAAGTGGGCACCGTACCCAAGGGTGTTCCCGGGCCGGCCCGCGCACACCACCATCGGCGGTAACGACCTGGCCGTCAGCGCCTCCTCACCGCACCCCGAGGCCGCCTTCCAGGCAGCGCTCTGCCTGCGCGACCGCGCCAACCAGAAGATGGCCGCGGTCCGGGGCGGACTACCGCCCACCTTAAGGAGTTTGTACTCCGACCCGGCGGTCATCGCCGGCTTCCCGTTCGCCCGCGAGGTACTGTCCGCCCTGGAGTCGGCCAGCCTCCGACCGCAGACTCCGGCCTACCAGAACGTCTCGATCGCGATCTCCCACACGCTCTCGCCCCCGGCCGAGATCCATCCGGTAAGCGCGGTCCGCCGTCTGAGGTTCCAGATCTCGGACGCCCTGCACTCCAGGGGGCTGATCCCTTGAGCAGACGCCAACAGTCGCATCCCCGACGCGTCGGTTCCCTGGGGGCTCGGCAGGAACAGCGGCTGGCCTGGCTGCTGTGCGCGCCGGCGGTCCTCGTCCTCCTCGCCGTGACCGCGTACCCCATCGGATACAGCGCCTACCTGTCCCTGCAACGCTACGATCTGCGGTTCCCGAAGCTGGCACACTTCATCGGCTTCAGTAACTACACAGCGGTGCTCTCCTCTCCCCTCTGGTGGCAGGCGCTCTGGGTGACCACGCTGATCACTGTCGTGTCCGTCGCGGTCGAACTCGTCCTGGGAATGCTGCTCGCCGTGGTCATACACCGGACGATCGTCGGCCGAGATGCGGTGCGCACGCTGGTTCTGATCCCGTACGGCATCGTCACCGTGGTCGCGGCCTTCTCCTGGCAGTACGCCTGGACCCCGGGTACCGGATACCTGGCAAACCTGCTGCCCGCGGGCAGCGCGCCGCTGACCCACCACTGGCAGTCCCTCGCGCTGATCATCCTGGCGGAAGTGTGGAAGACCACCCCGTTCATGGCCTTGCTGCTGCTCTCCGGGCTCGCCCTGGTGCCCGAAGAGCTGCTGCGGGCGTCGCTGGTCGACGGCGCCACGACCTGGCAGCGCTTCATCATGGTGACCCTGCCGCTCATGAAGCCGGCCATCCTGGTGGCTGTGCTGTTCCGCACCCTGGACGCGTTCCGGATCTTCGACAACATCTACGTGCTGACCTCGGGATCGAACGGAACCGGCTCGGTGTCGATCCTCGGATACGACAACCTCTTCACGGCCCTGAACCTCGGTATCGGGTCAGCGGTTTCGATCCTGATCTTCATCTGTGTCGCTGTCATCGCCTTCGTCTTCATCGCTCTGTTCGGCACTGCCGCACCCGACACGGAGGGACCACGCTGATGGCCACTGCCCGTCGCGCGCGACTCACCGGCTGGAGCCTCGCGAACCTCGTGGTCCTGCTCTACGCCCTGATTCCGGTCTGCTGGCTGGTCTCACTGTCATTCAAGGACCCCGCAGCACTCTCGGACGGCTCGTTCCTCCCCAAGAAGTGGTCGCTCGCCAACTACCGTGGCATCTTCGCGCCCGCCGAATTCACCCACGCGCTCATCAACTCGATCGGCATCGCACTGATCACCACCGTGATCGCGGTCGCACTGGGCATGATGGCCGCGTACGCCGTGGCGAGGATGCGCTTCGCCGGCAAGCGGCTCCTGCTGGGCTTCTCGCTGCTGGCGGTGATGTTCCCGCAGATCTCCCTGGTCGCACCGCTGTTCAACGTCGAGCGGCTGCTCGGAATCTTCGACACCTGGCCAGGACTGATCGTCCCCTACATGACGTTCTCACTGCCGCTGTCGATCTACATGCTCGCGGTGTTCTTCCGTGAGGTCCCCTGGGACCTGGAGAAGGCCGCGAAGGTGGACGGTGCCTCCCCGGCCCAGACGCTCCGGCTCGTCATCGCCCCCTTGGCGGCTCCCGGCATCATCACCACGGCCATCCTCGTCTTCATCGTCGCCTGGAACGACTTCCTCTTCGCCATCTCGCTGACCGCCACCACCCGAGCCCGAACCGTCCCGGCCGCCATCGCGTTCTTCACCGGCAGCTCGCTCTTCGAGCAGCCGACCGGATCGATCAGCGCCGCGGCCGTGGTGATCACCGTCCCGATCATCGTGTTCGTGCTGATCTCCCAGCGCCGGATCGTCTCCGGACTCACCGCCGGGGCCGTCAAGGGATGAACCGGCCAACGACCCGCGCGACGACTACGACGACCCGGCGCCCCCGGACACCGAGGACCGGCAGGTCAAGGACCGACACTTGAGGAGGCACCACCATGGCCCGCATCACGCTGGAGGGGCTCACCAAGCGCTACCCCGGCGGCGCATACGCAGTGCGGGACGTCGATCTCGACATCGCGGACGGCGAGTTCGTGACCCTCATCGGCCCGTCCGGGTGCGGTAAGACGACAGCCTTGAACATGATCGCCGGGCTGGAGGACATCACCTCCGGCACGGTGCGCATCAACGGGGGCATCGTCAACGACAGCCCGCCCAAGGACCGCAACATCGCGATGGTCTTCCAAAACTACGCTCTCTACCCGCACATGACCGCACGCCAGAACATGGGATTCCCGCTGCGCCTGGCCAAGGAGGACAAGGCCGCGATCAACGCCAAGGTCGAGGAGGCCGCACGCATTCTCGATCTGACCGGGCACTTGGACCGCAAGCCTGCTCAGCTCTCCGGCGGTCAGCGGCAGAGGGTGGCGATGGGACGTGCGATCGTGCGCAACCCCAGAGCTTTCCTCATGGACGAGCCGCTCTCCAACCTTGACGCGAATCTCCGTGTCCAGATGCGGGTCCAGATCGCCCGGCTGCAACGCCGACTGGGTACCACCACCGTCTACGTCACCCACGACCAGAGCGAAGCCATGACCCTCGGCGACCGCGTCGTGGTGCTGCGAGACGGGATCGTCCAGCAGATCGACACACCACAGCACCTCTACGACCACCCCCAAAACCTGTTCGTTGCGGGCTTCATCGGCGCACCCCCGATGAACCTCCTCCCCGCCGTACTCGAAGAGGACACACTGCGCACCGCGCTCGGAGCGCTGCCCCTGGACGGCCGGAAGCGGCAGGACCTGGAACGCCGTAACGCGCCGCGGAAGCTGATCGTCGGCCTGCGCCCCGAGGACTTCGAGGACGCCGCACTGACCGGCGAGCGGCGAGCTACCGGCGTGACCTTCACCGCCACGATCGACGTGCTGGAACCCCTGGGTTCCGACGTGTACGCGTACTTCACCACGGAACGCAGCCCCACCACCGCCGAACTACGGGCGCTCGCAACGGAAGCCGAACCCGCTACGGCAGGCCAACGCCCCGAGCCGATGGTCACCCGACTCAACCCGGCCACCCACGCTCGCGAAGGCCGGCCACTCCAACTGTGGCTCGACACCGCCAAAATCCGCGTCTTCGACCCCACCACCGGAATCCACCTGACCCGGCCGGGCAGGTGACCCCGCGCCCTTCGCCGCCTTCCCCCAAGCATCGGCCTTCCCAGCACCGGCATTGTCCGTGGCCGACTTGTACAGCGCTCGTGATGGAAGCCCCCGTAGACCTCGTCGGCGAAGGCTTCCCCCGAACCGGCCGCTGATCGCGACCTCGTCCGCGTGATCCGAGGTGTCGACGTCCTCTGCGGCAGGGAGCCGCAGCCCTGGAGGGGGCCGGATCGAAACGCTCGGAGCAGTCCTGGACCTCGACGAAGAACTCTCGCCGGCGCCTGCCGAATGTTGCGTGGCGATCACGGCGAGGGCGCCTCCGGGCCGCGGCGCGTCGGCGGCATTGACCCTCCGCACCGCCGGATCGTTCCACTGGAACGCCGTCGCTCGCCGAGACGATCGTGTCGAACGTGCACCGATCCAGTTGATTAAGTCAATCAACTACATTACCGTGGTGTCATGCGACCAAGCAGAGATGACGTGGCACGGCTGGCGCTCGCGGTGAACACGGTGACTGCCGGTGTGGAGCGGGCCCGGCGCAGGATTCCGGACGCAGCGTCCCTCGCCGTCCTCCAGGTACTCGGCTGGGCGGAGCGAGAGGTCCCGGACAAAGCGGTGCGCCCGTCCGACATCGCCTCCGCCCTGGAGGTGCACCGATCGGCCGTTACCCACCAACTAAGGACGCTTCAGCAGGCCGGCCACGTGACACTGACGACGGACCCGGCGGACCGCCGCTCCAGCTTTGTCGCGCTCACCGAATCCGGACGGCACGCGCTCGACCGGCTGACCGAGCAGGGCCTCGACCGCTTCACGGCCTTCCTCGCCGACTGGGACGCCGCGGACGTGCGAACCCTGGCCGACCTGCTGACCAGATTCGAGGAGTCCAAGGCGAAGGTGGGCAATCCACACCTGGACCGGTGAGCACTCGACGGAGCGCACGACCAAGTGCACACCACCACGGGGGATCGCATGACACTTCGGGTACTGATCGCCGGTGCGGGGGTGGGCGGCCTCGCCCTCGCCCAGGCGCTGCGCCAAGCCGATCTGGCCGTGACGGTCTTCGAGCGGACGCCGACGGTACGGGCCGACCGGCGGGGATACCGGATCAACATCAACCGCGTGGGCGGCGACGCCCTCGCCGCCTGCCTACCGCACGAACTGTTCCGGTTGTACCTAGCCACGTCCAACGACGAGGCGCGGGCCCGGGTCGCCGTCTTCAACCACCACATGCACCCGCTGTACGCGACCGACATCGGCGTCGACGGCACTGCCGCCCCTCGGGACCACACCGGGGTCAACCGACTGACGCTACGCCAGATCATGCTGGCCGGCCTGGAACGGGAGGTGTGCTTCGGACAGGAGGTGGTCGGCTTCGAGCAGACCCCCGACCGGGTGCGGGTCCTCCTCGCCGACGGCTCGACCGCCGAGGGCGACCTGCTGGTCGGAGCCGACGGCGTGGGCTCGGCCGTGCGTGCCGGCCTGCTGCCCCACGTACGGACCCGCGACACCGGCGTCCGCTGCCTGTGGGGGAGAACCACACTGCGCGCAGCACTGCGCGACCGGCTGCCCGCGTCACTGTTCGACCGGGTCGCGGTGGCGGTCGCCCCGCAAGGCCGCGTCGGGATCTGGGGGGCCTACCGAACCCGTCAACCGCACTTGGAAGCCGCCGCCGCGGTGACGCCGCCGGTGTCACTGGACCCAGAGCCCGACTACCTGATGTGGGTGCTCAGCGGAGAACCGTTCGTCAGCGAAGAGCAGTGGCGTACCGCGTCGCCGGCCGATCTGCACCGGTACGCGGTCGCCGCGACCACCGGATGGCACCCCGGGCTGCACCAAGCGGTGCGAGAGGCCGAACCGGAAGACTGCTTCGTCCAGAAAGTACGCGTCGCCGACCGGCCGCCCACCTGGCCGGCCGGCCGGGTCACCCTGCTCGGCGACGCGATACACCCGATGTCGCCGGCCGGCGGCACCGGCGCCAACACCGCGCTGCGCGACGCAGCCGTGCTCGCGGACAAGCTCACCGCCGTCCGGCGTCCCGCTCGGCCGGTATCGGCGGTGGCCGCGTACGAGACCGAGATGCGCCGGTACGGCTTCGCCGCAGTGGCGGAGTCGCTGCGCTACGGCGAGCGGTTCGCCCAGGCGATTCGCCATGCCGGAAAGGAGAACCATCGATGATCAGGACCCTGCGGGCCCTGCTGCCCACCCTGTCCGACCTGATCGTTCCGACCGTCGTCTACTACCTGCTGCACTGGCTCGGCGTCGCCGACGTGCCCGCGCTGATCACCGCCTGCGCGGCCACCGCAGGGTACACCGTTCCACGCATGATTCGCGGCCGGCGAGTGGACGTGCTCGGCCTGCTCGTCATCGCCGAACTGACGGCGACAGTCGTGTTGCTGGCCGTCTCGGGTGACGCCCGGCTGGCACTGCTGCGCCCCACCGTCTACCTCACCGTCGCCGCCGCCGTCTTCCTGCTCTCCTGCTGGCGCGGTCGCCCCCTCACCTACACCGGAGCCACGCCGATGGCCACCAAGGGCGAAGCGGAGCGGGCCGCGGCGTACGAGCGCAGTTGGCACAACTCCCCGCAGATGCGAGCCACCCACCGCCGGCTCACCGCCGCGATCGCCGCCGCGATGTTCGGCTACGCCATGCTGAACGTGGTGATCGTCTACTCGTATCCGGTGAGCCAGGCCGACGGCTTGCAGAAGGTGCCGGGGATCGCTCTGATCCTCGCGGTCTTGGTGATGCTCCGGTCACGCATACCGCGCCTGTCCCGCATCGTCGACGCCGAACAGCAGCGGTCCACCGATACGTCCCAGCCATCCACGGCCTTCGGCGGCAAGTTCGGGCGCTGACACCGACGAGCAAACCCCCGGCCCGACTCGAACGGGCCGAGCGGCTTGGCGCCAGGACGCACGTGGTCAGAGGGGCTGGAGCCGGGTGTGCAGGAGGCAGAATTCATTGCCTTCCGGGTCGGCCAGGCAGTGCCAGTTCTCGGTACCGGTCTGACCGACGTCGACGGTCCTGGCGCCGAGAGCGAGCAGCCGCTCCAGCTCGGCGTCCTGGTCGCGGTCGGTGGCGTTGACGTCGATGTGCAGTGGGAGCTTCCCGGTCCGCGGGTCGCTGCTGGGGCTGAGGACGAGGGTGGGCTGCGGGCCGCCGAAGCCGGCGTCGGGCGGCCCGATCTCGATGCTTCCGTCGTCCTCCCGGCCGAGTTCGACGTAGCCCAGGACCTTGCTCCAGAATGCGGCGAGCCGGTCAGGGTCGGCGCAGTCGATGACCAGTTCACTGATGCGGCATGCCATGCCCTCAGTGTACGTAGACACCCGGAGAGTCGATCGTCGGCCGAGTGCTGGAGGGCGACACAGGCAACGCGATCGCGTTGTGCTGGACGATTCGAAGGAAACGGCCTGGTTGCCTTCGCCGCTGGGCCGCCGACGGCGCAGTTCGTCCAGCGTGGTGCCGTCGGAGCGGTGCCAGAGCGTCCAGCCGTTGATGACATTGCCTGTCACCGCCTCCGCGGCTTTCGAGGGGGAGGGGAAGGGGAAGGGCGAGGCATGGCCGTCGACAATCAACTGTCGGCGCCGCCACCCGCCGGGCACGCGACGCGCAATCCGTGTCCCGGGACGACTGCACCGTGGACGCGGAAGCCCGCGGTCCGCCGGACCGCGCACCTGCGCGAGTTCGGTCTTGCCGAGCGTGGCTGCCGCGGCGTCGTGTTGAGTGCTCTCGTCGAATTGACTGACTCCGCGTCGCTGGTGAGCAGTGCCCCCTGTCAGCCTTCCGTGGGGCCGGCCGGGACTGACGTCGAGTGAGTTTGGGGAGCCGACATGACCTGCAGCACGGGGTAAACAAGATCTGCGCACTGAAAGATCAGGCGTAGATCGTCGATCTCAGCTGCGCAGAAAAGTGTCCAGTGGACAGGACAGGGCCCTGGACACTGAACTCATTTCTCTCGTCCGCCACAGCTGTGACGGTGCGGCGGTTGCATGACGGCTCCGTTCTCGGATAGGTATCGCCAGGTGGAATATGGCGCTGTGTAATTGCACCGCTACTTGTCGAATCCGGGCCGGCACGCGACAGTGTGCACAGTCGTGCAGTCAGCCGACGCAGGTAGTCAAGGGGGGTCTTGTGATGCACGCGCGCCAAGAGACGATTCGGCCGGTGACAACTACACGGCGACGATCAGCGACGATCGCGGCTGCGCTCGCCGCCGCCAGTGCTTTGGGGCTGGCGACCGCGGCACCGGCGAGCGCCGAGGTCAAGTCCACTTGCGGCACCTACATCTGCGTGGCTACTGCCTATCAGGGGCGCGACTACGTCCAGGACATCACCGTCACGACGAGGGACGGGCTGCCGGGGACGTTGCGCGCCTTCGTGGGCGATTACCGGAACAGCAAGGCCGGCGTGTCGCGGTGGCGGTTCGTCGTCAACCGCGAGATCAGGGCATATCCGCGATTGGCCATCTGCGGTGGTCTGGATCGCAGTGGCAGGGTCATCGAGAACCACTGTGTACTGATCCCCTAATCGCCCGTCGGTCTTGGCCAGCTCACCTTCCGTGATACGCGCACGCTGAGTGACGGCTGCCCTCGGACTGTCCTTGGGGAAATTGCCCACCGCCTGTCCGGGTTCGTGACACATGGGACTGAACCTCCCACCGGCCTAGGTATCTGCATCGGTGGCGGTGTAGATGTCTGGGTCGGTGGAGAGGTGTCCATTGTCGGGGGTGAGGATGCCGCGCAGCCGGTTCAGGGGCGTGTAGAGGGGCCGGCTGTCGGGTTCAATGCCGTCCTCGTCGGGAAACTCGAAGAGCCGGTCGAAGGGCACGGTGACGAACGGCCATGCGCCGGGGATTTCCATCGAATCGGGGTGGTACTGCCACACGGTGCCGAAGTGCCGGTTGTGGACTTCCCCGACGTACCACGAGGCGGTCTGGAGGAAGTCGCCCCCTTCGTCCTGGTGGGCCTGCTCGGTGGTGGCGTAGCGGTCGCGGATCAGGCTTTCGAGGCGGGCGAGCGAGTCGAGGCTGAAGTCCCATGCGCCGGGGGCCTGTTCGGCCCAGCCGGGGAATTCGGAGCGCTGGACGGTCAGCCAGGCGTTCAGGACCCAGTTGTCGGACCTGAGCTGGTCGAGCTGGCGCAGTTCCTCGTACTCGTCGTCGTCAATGTCCATACCTGTGAACCTATCGGCCGGCAGTGTCGCTATCCGTCACGACAACAGGACTCGCATCCGTGGGAGTTGGAAGCCGGCCCGGCCGAACATTTGGCGTTCGAGCAACGTGATCCGATTGACCTGGCCTTCGACCACGCCTGAGTTCCAGGGCAAGGTCAAGCCGGCGATCACTGCGTCACGGTCGCGGTCGATGCCCGCTGTGGGGGTGTGGATGCTTGGCAGGTCGTCCTGGCGGATGGCGCCGAGCCACTGGGGGAGCCGTTTGCCCTGGCGATCGGTGAGAGTGTGGGCAAAGACCGGACGTGGCCGGTGAGGGCGTCAAGGACCCGCAGGCACTGGCGGTGACGGGCAGTTTGGGAGCAACCTGGCTGCCGCGAGCAAAACGAACTGCTCTTGGCGGATGCGTCAGCCAGGTCACAGGCCGAATGCCCCGCCTTCGACGAGGATGAGCAGGCCGATGGCGATGAGGACCAGCGGCAGCAGGATGTGGCCCCAGCGGGCGAGGGCCTTGGCGATCACCGGACGGGTGGCGAAGTACCGGCCTGCGAAGCACCACACCGCCACCACCACGAGGAACACCACGGCGTACACGCTCATCCCGCCGACGCCGGCGGTGGCGAAGACGGGAACGTAGACGCCGATGTTGTCGCCGCCATTGGCGAAGGTGACCGCGGCGACCTCCAGCGGGCTGGGCCCACCCGCCTTGGCCTGCTCCTTCTCCTCGTCCCCGTCGCCGTCGCGGCGGTTCTTCCACGCCTGCCAGGCGGCCCTGAGGCCCAGCGCGAGCGGCAGCAGACCGAAGTAGGGGACGGCGGACTCGGGCAGGAACGTAGCGCCGACCGCGGCGGTCACCGCCACAGCGAGGATCGCAGCGAAGCCCAGGTACTGGCCAAGCACGATGCGGCGCGTGGAGCTGTGGTGTCCAGCCCCCTGGGCGAAGAACAGCGCCAGGATCAGGATGTCGTCGATGTTGGTGACGGCGAACAGCCCGGCCGCCTGACCGATGATGCCCAGGTTCACGAGTAGGCGCTCTCCTGTCAGTGGTGTGATGCCCTTGGTGACGCTACCGGGAGCCCATATCAGCCCTGTGCGCGGGGACGAGGGGCAGCGCCGGCCTCCATGGTGTCCCTTCTCGTGAACATCGAACACGACGCCGTCAGGTGCCGCCCAGTGGAAGGCCCAGCTGCGCCACCGGCCGTCAGCGGATCCCGAACCGTCGGCGTAGCGCAGAGTCAACGCGGCCGTCCTTCACCACCCGCCGAGCTTGGCAGCCCGCTGAGCCTGACGGATCACGGTGGGAGCGAGTTGGCGGGTTTGACGGTGCATGGCAGGGTCACGGCATGCAGTTGTGGACAGCGCAGCACCGTGCCGTCGCCGGGGTACTGGAGGAGACAGGTCGACTGGTCGGTGAGTGGGACCGTGTGGAACCGTCGCTGCGCCCTGTCTACCAGGTGATGGTCGCCGAAATGCTGCGGCGGGGGATCGACTGTGAAGGCCGGCCGCCGGTGTGGGCGTGGGCCGAACCGGACACCCGCGACATCCGGGTGCTGGAGACGGCCCGGCTGCTGCTCAGCGACAACGACTTCGACAGGGGAGTCGTTGTCTTGGATCTGGATGTTCCGGACGAGTATGTGCTGCGGAGCTCGTACCCCTCCTGGGACGAGGTGTACTTCGGGTTCCTTTCCGGGGAGCCGCCACCGGCCATGAACTGGTCGATAGCGCCGGAGGAAGAGAGCGACCCGGATGCGTGCAGTATTCAGGCATGTCTGCCGATGGTTCACCGCTCGTGGGTCCGCGGCATCCGCCCGATCGATCCGCTGTGGACCTTCACCGGATGACGACTGCTGCGGTGTGGCCGGGGGGTGATGGTGCCCGACAAGCTGTGAACAAAGCCACAGCGGCTTTGTGTGCCTGCTGGACAGCTGCATCTGGGCGAACAAACCACCGTCTTTGCCGGCACGCAGCCACGGCGCGGTACGGCGGGCGCCCCGCCCCATACCCCGGAACAACGTCGCGGACCAATCAAGTCACTGACCCAGCCGGACAGGCCCCAGAAGCATGCTTGGCTGAGCGGATGAACAGCAACTCGACGGGAACCGGTCCGTCAACAACCGTGCAGGTCCGGCGCTTCCTCAAAGATGATTCGGTGGAGCAGCTGACTCTTCTGCTCCACCGTGCCTACGCGGACCACGCCGCCGCCGGGCGGTCTTCTTCGCCTCCTACCAGACTCCGCAGGACACCCAGCACCGCCTGAGCAAAGGCGAGTGCTGGGTCGCACTGGACGGGCATGCCATCGTCGGCACCGTCACGGTGTCAGCTCCTCACACCACTCCGGTGGGATGGATACCCCGCACCAGCCGGAAGAGGCTCGTTCTGGCAACTGGCCGTCGAGCCGTCGCAACGAGGCACTGGCCTCGGACACCGACTGCTGGCGTTGGCAGAGTCACGGATCGCTGCCCTTGGATCGACGCAGGTCGTCATTGATACCTCCTCAGAGGCGACAGAACTCGTCGACTGGTACCAACGACGTGGGTACGCGCCGATCGGCACTTGGCGGTGGGACGTCACCAACTACGACAGCATCGTCCTCATGAAGGAGCTGCCCACGGCGACTCCTTTGTGATCGCCCGGACGGGTCCTAGCCGAAGAGGAGGTCGACGTCCTTCTCGACACAAAGCTGCAGAACGACCACCAACTGGCGGACGTCGTCGATGTGTCGTTGGAGGAGAGGATCGACGTTTGCCTCTTGTCGGCGGTCGCCGATCTCCTGCAGGCGAGGCAGCATCGCTGCGCATTGGGTGGGTGTGAGGTCGGGGCCGGCGTCGTCGGGGTGATCGAGGAGTGGTGCCAGCCTGGTGGAGACGTCGCTCCACGGGCGCTGTCCGCCGAAGCCGTCCATGTCGTGGAGCGTGAAGCCCTCAGCTTGCGCCAGCCACTGCCGGAAGACTCCGAAGCTGGTGTAGGACCAGGAGACGTCTGGGCTGCCGGTGTCGTCGTCTCCTGGGAACAGAACGAGCCCCATCATGTCCTCCTTGTTGACCGAGCACACAGGATCGGCCGGGGCAAGGGCGATGGCAACTGAAATGGTCTCCCTGTGGCTCGTGTGATCACGACGTCTGAGTCGTCCTGGATAGGCCCGTTCGCTGGGGTGAGCTCGCGTCAGTTCGGCAAGCTGATCATCCACTGTGGCGCGAGGGTGTGGAGCCAGTGAGCCAGGGGGCGTCTGTGGAGTGTGGCGCCGGCGGACCGGGTGCTGCTGGTCGCCGCTTTGGGGCGGATGAGGCTGACCGCGGCAGACAGAAGGCAGCCGTAAGGCGCCAGCCGTCGTGGCGTCCACCACGCGCCGGGGTGCGGTTCGGCAGCCGTCGGCCGGAGTCAGCACCAGGTGGTGAGGTCGTATACGGCCTGGCAGCGGCTATCGGAGACCGGTCGCTGGAAACGGTCGAGGTCGTGGGACGACGCCAGCGCCGGGAAGATCATGTCGGCGGTGCCGCCGCGTGAGTCGACGTTCCCTGCCTCGTCGCGCATGCAGAAGTCGAGTCCCCAGACGTCACCGGTTTCCGTCCATCTGACGTAGTACCGGGCGTAACGCTCGTCAACGAGCATGAAGCCGAGGAGACGCCACTCCACCTCACCTGTTGCGTCTGCTTCGCCTTCCAGGTCTTCATCGATGGACGCTGCGTCGTTCGCCGGGCCGAGGGAAAGCAGCGGCAGGTACAGGGCATCCGCCAGGGTGACGGGTGGAGCTTGGAGGGCACGGAGGAAGTGACGCCGGGCGTCGAATACGGGGACCGGGAAGACCTCGTCGTGGGAGGGCGGGCCCAGAGCCTCGCGGTGGGCGATGCATGCGCGAAGTGCGGCGATGACCTGATCGTGTGGGATTTCCTCGCCGTCATCGTCGAGCAGCGGGATCTCCAGGGCGTATGTGGAGCCAAGGTCTAGGCCGTCCCACAAGACAACTATCGCACCACGATCGTCGTCTATTGGCGGGAGCAGCCCCCGCAGCACATGCGAACCCGGCGTCAACGGGGAGGCCACGAACTCTCGCAGCCTCCCCAGCAGGCTCTCAAGGAGAATGTCGCGCGGGGTTCGGCCGGCGGTGGGGTCGTCCTCAACCACGGTGATCGATTCTCCCTGAGAGTGCGAGTCAGACGGTGTTCACGACGTCAGGGCACCGGTTGACGCCCTGGCAGTAGGCCGTGATCGTACCGATCTTGCCCTTGTGCCCCGGCAGTTTGTAGCGGCCGTCCTACTCGCCCTCGTACGGCAGTCGCTGGCCGGGCCGGGCATCTGGCCGCACTTCAAGCACGTCCTCGATCGAGCCGGGCCGCCGCCCACCGGCGGCGTCTCGCCGGTTTCGATGCCGCCGGGGAATACGGACAGTGGTGAAGTGGTCGCGGGGGGCAGGCAGGGGAGGGTGCCGAGGGATGTCTGCTATTCGTCGGCGTGCGGGGAAACCCGACCATCACCGCCACCCAACCGTCACGTCCCCCTCGGGCGCCGGGACGCCGCCACCATCACGTGAAGAGCGTCACAACTGGCGTGCTCCAGGGGTGGGTTGACCGCTCCCGGTTAGGACTTGCTGCATGACAGCTGCTGGAGTTGACGTGGTGGCCCGCGGGGCGAGCGTGCGGGGAGCGAGAGGCCCGGTGTTCGAGGGGGTGGACCTGGACGTACCGGCGGGCGGACTGCTGGCTGTTCACGGCCCGGCCGGTTCCGGGCGTACCTCTCTGCTGCTTGCGCTTGCCGGGCGGATGCGGCTCTCCGGCGGAGCCATCCAGGTCGGTGGGTATGTCCTGCCCGCGGAGGGGCGACGGGTACGCAAGCTGGTCGCCATCGCCCGGGCCGCGCCCGCGGTCGATCTCGAAGGGCGGCTGCGGGTGCGGGAGGTGATGGCCGAACGCTGCCTGACCAGCCCCGGTGTGACGGAGCGCCGCATCCGCCAGGCATTCGAGACCCTGGACCTCGCCCCACGAGAGGCAGATCTGGTCGAGGACCTCGGTCCGGCTGACGGGCTGCTGCTGGCGACCGCACTGGCCCTCGCCGAACAGCCCGGCGCCCTCGTGGTCGACGACGTCGACGACGGCCTGCCGCCCGACGCGCACGGACCCGTGTGGGAGGCCCTGCACCGGGTCCAGGACAACGGTCCCACCGTGCTGGCCGGCTGCCTCCAGCCGCCCTCGCCCACTCCCGGCCTGATCGCGCTGTTACTTCCGCGGCGCAGCCGGGACCGTCTCCCGGCCGAGACGGCCGCTGTCCGAGAGGACGCCGACACATGAAAGCCGTCAAGCTGGCGCTGCTGGAACTCCGGCGCTTCCGAGGCCCGATGCGCCGACTGGTCCCGGTCCTGCTCTGCCTGGTGCCGTTGTTGTACGGCGCCATGTACCTCTGGGCGAACTGGGATCCGTACGGCAAGACCGACCGCATGCCGGTTGCCGTCGTCAACCAGGACCAGCCGGCGCATGCCCGGCAGGGCAACCGGGTCAACGCCGGCGACCAGCTGGTCCAGCAGCTCAAGGCGTCCGGCACCTTCGACTGGCACTTCGTCGGACCGGACGAGGCGAGGGACGGGCTGGAGCACGGACGCTACTTCTTCACCATCGACATCCCATCCGACTTCAGCCGCAAACTCGCCACCGGTGCCGACACCCGCCCGCAACAGGCGGGCATCCGGATCGAACTCAACGATGCCAACAACTACATCGCCGGCATCATGACCGAGGTGGTGCAGAACAAGCTGCAGGACCAGGTCAACTCCGCCACGCATGCCGCTTATGTGCGGAGCGTCTACGGTGAGTTGTCGGACGTGCGCGACAAGCTGTCCACCGCGGCTGATGGCGCACACCGGTTGGTGGGTGCCACCCGCGTGGCGCAGCAGGGCACTTCCACGGTCGCGTCGGGGACCTCCACCCTGCACGACGGTGCCGACGGCGTCGCCGCCGGGGCGCGGCAGATCGCCCGTGCCACCGGGCAGATCGACGACCTCTCCGGCCGCCTCGACCGGGCCGCCGCCGACCGCTTGCCCGGAGCTGTCTCCGCCCTGGTGACCACCGCCCGGCTGACCACCGACGGCCTGGACGCGGTGCACACCGCCACCACCGCCACCCGCAAGGGCACTTCGCGTGCCGTGACGGACCTCACCGATCTCGCCGATTCCCACCCCGAATTACGGGACGACCCCGTCTACCGAACCGCCCTGAGCCACGCCCGTGATCTGGATTCCACTGCCACCGACCTCGACGGCCGGGCCGCCGCCGCGGAGAACAATGCCCGGCACTCCCTCCGTGACGCCGAGCGCCTCCAGGGCGACATCGGCTCACTCAGAAGTGATGTGCTGGCCCTGCACACCCCGCTCCGTCTCGTCGACACCGGGTCCCACAGCGCTGCCGACGGCGCGCGCGGCCTGTCCGACGGGCTAGGCACCTTGGAAAAGGGCTCCGGAGCCCTGCGCTCCGCCGCCGACCAGGCGCACGACGGTGCCTCCGACGTCTCCCGCACCGTGGACGACGGACTGCACAAAATTCCCCGCACCAGCCCCGACCAGGTCGCCCACGCCGCCGAGGTACTGGGCACACCCGTACACATCGATCGCGGCAACCTGCATCCGGCTGGGGTCTACGGACGCGGTCTGGCTCCGTTCTTCTTCGGCATCGCCCTGTGGGTGTTCGGCCTCTTCGCCTACCTGATGCTGCGCCCGCTCAACGTCCGTGCCCTGGCCGGTCGGGTCGGTGCGTTCACCACCGCCGTCGCGGGATGGCTGCCGGCGGCGGTACTCGGCGCCGTGGGGGCGCTCGTGCTCTACGGCGTCGTCGACCTCACCCTGGGGCTCAGTCCCGTCAACCGCTTCGGGACGCTCGCGCTCCTGGTCACCGCAGCAGCGGCCTTCGTAGCCGTCGATCACTGCCTGCGCACCGTCTTCGGGGTGCCGGGCGACGTCTTGTCACTGGTCCTGCTCATCCTCCAGCTCACCGCCTCCGGCGGGCTCTATCCGCTGCCTACCGAGCCGGCCTTCTTCCAGGTGCTGAACCCGATGCTCCCGATGACCTACCTGGTTGACGGATTGCGGGTCACCGTATCGGGCGGGCTCACCGCGAACCTGCTGCGGGATTTTGTCGTCCTCTTCCTCTTCACGGCCGGTTTTCTCGCCATCACTGCCCTCGCCGTACGACGCCAACGGGTGTGGACCATCGGGCGCCTCCACCCGGACGTCTCCCTGTGAGTGCCGGGGCAGTGCCGCGACAGGCTCGCCCATCGCCGTGCCAGGCTCGCCGTGCGACCAATCCGGGCCCGCACCGGAAACGAATGGCCCGTTAGATACCGGGCCCGAACGCGATCTGCCGGAAGGGCCGCTTGGCCGCCTGTCGGCCGCCGGCAGGAGGAGGCTGGGCGGGTAGCGCTCTCGATGCGCTCTTCGCACGCCGGCTCGACAGGCTGGACACCCGTCGGCGGACGAGTTCGGATCTGCCCTCAGGCCGTATCGTCAATCCGCTCCCATCCACCACTCCACATCAAGCGACGTCCTGATCGACAGGGCACTGCCTAGATCTGGGGGACGGCGTGCAGGGTGGCGAACAGCCCCCGGGCGCGGGTGCCGTCCGGAAGTTGCCAGGCACCGCCGACGTGGCCGGTTGCCCCCTGTGGACGGAGGGCCGAGCCGCCGGGGGAGGGCCGCAGGACCCGCTGCAAGCGGAGGGTCGCGCCAGGCGGGGCCGGCAGTTCGGTGCCCTCTTGGTCGTCGGTGGCGGTGGGGGCGGTGGGGGCGAAGTCCGTGAGGGTAGGGCCGTCACCGGCGTAGGAGCGGGTGACCTCCCGGTCGGGGGTGTCGCTGGCGTTCTGGTCCTGAGCCTGGACGCGGCCCTCGATCAGGGCGAGCAACTGGGCCACCAGCACGGGGTCGTGGCAGCCGTCGTATGCCCAGCGCCGCCCCAGAACTCCGTGCTGCATCGTGCCGACGAGGGCGTGGTCCGCCCCGTCGAGCGGGGCACTGCGATAGGTGAGCGGTACCAGATAGGTGGCCGGGTGGGCACCGGAGGTGTCGGCGACCGCCATGAACTCGATCCCGACCTCACCCTGCGGATCGTCCAGCCGGAAGCCGCCGGCCTTGGACAACTCCGGTTCGCCCGTGACGCCGTGGTACCACGATCGGGAGGGAAGCCAGGAGGTGAGCAGTTCAAGCTTGGTCGGATTGAGGGCGGTGTGGTGGATGACGGCCATGCCGAGGGTTCTCCTCCGTTGAGCGGGTGCGAGCTTCGTACCTTCCCATCTGGGTGGCGTCGACGAAGCTCCTGATGAGAAGGGGAGTGCAGAGCAGCAGGACGGAATACGGCCCAGCGCACCGAGCAGGCCGCCCGGGGCTGCTTGGCCGGACACGATGACATCGGCCACGCCCGGCGAGCGCGGAATGGGGGCGCCGTCCACGTCGTAGGGTCCCTCACCGTGTCCGCTCTCGCGTACACACGTCGCCCGCCGCATGCCAACAGGTCAGCGGTCTGCTGGACGGTCTTCTCGCAGGCGTCGTACAGAACCTGGGCCGGCGTGGTCCGGTCCGTGGCGCTCCACTGGTCAGCCCTTTATGGAGAAGAAGATCGTGTCCTGGGTGTACCAGTCGATGTTCTTGGTGGCGTGCTCCCACTCGTCGTGCTCGAACTCCAGCTTTTCGATGAGGAGTTGGGTGTCATAGGTGCTGGATCATCTCATAGCTGGCCATGCCGGCTCAGACGCCGAGTACGCGGCCGGCGCCTACTACACGGCTCTCCAGCACATCATCGGGACAGGCCCAAGTCGATGCCCTGGTGATCAAGGTCGAGTTGGCTGGCCTGCGCGAGCTCGCGCATGACGTCGAGGTTGCTCTGCTGGTCGGATGTCAGGCTTCCGGCGGCCCCGAGAAATGCCACGACGTCGGCTTTGTCGGCGGTGTTGAAGGAGATGATTCGGCTCATGAGTGCCATGCTGCCACTCGCCACTGACATCGGACTCGACAAGCAGCGGTTCTCGCAGAGCCTCTCAACTCGCCGTTCACCTCCCGGTCTTGCCTTGATTGCCATTATTGAGGTGATCGCGGCTGGGGTGGTCGGCCAGACTGACTCTGTGAAGCACGCTGAAGAGCAGCCGTTGACCGGCGGGCACGTCAGCGAGGGCTTCGTCCGTGTCGGGGATGCGGCCACGGAGCCTTGTATGGCGCAGTCCTCGGGCCTACGGCGCACCGGCGCGCCCGGCCCCACGCAGGAAATCCGGCAGCGTCAACTGAGGTGGTGAGACTCGCTCGTGGTCGCGTCGAGGGCCGTCAGCAGTCGCGCGGCGAACTCCTGCGGGTATGCGGTGCATCCGACGTGGCCGCCGGGGAACTCGACGGCCTGCCGGCCCAGGAGTTCCGCCAGCCGGGTGGCCGGGCCGTACAGGGGGCTCCTTGGTACGGGAATCGCGCCCCACCGCGAGGATCAGTTTGTGGGCGGCGACGCGCAGCGCGGGGAGGTCCGGTGTGGTCGCGGTGAACGGGCACAACATGTGCTCCAGGAAGACCGGGAGGGTGCTCGCGCTGGACAACCCCCACGTGGTCGGCCACTCCCTGGGCGGCATGATCGCGCTGTGCCACGGCCAACGGCGGCCCGACTGCCCCGGTGTGGTCGATCTCGACGGCCTCGGCGGCGGCCGACCGGAACTGTACCCGGGCCTGGACGCCGAGGTCGTCGCGGAGCGGCGCGCCCAGCAGCTCGCGGCGCACTCGGCGGCACTCGTGCCGGACATCCTCGATGCCGGACAGGCCGAACTCGCCGTCGAACGGGCCCGTCAGGCGGCTGCCGTGTACGGCCTGGACACAGTGCTGGAGGAAGCCGGCGCCCGGCCCTCCAGCCGCTGGGGGACGGCCGCTACCGGCGCAAGCCCGCAGCATCAGCCCAAGCGGCGCCGATGGAGCCGCTGGAGGGTTGGGACGCCTTCACCGCCGTACGCGAGGCGGCCTGCCCCACGCTCCTCGTGCACGGTGGGCAGGCACCGCCGCTGGACCGGCTGCCCGCGCCCTTCCGGGAGCTGAACGAGGCACCGGTGGCCGGGGTACGGAACGGGCTCGAAGCGCTACGGGAAGTCGGCCCGCCGCGCCTGCGCATCGCCCAGGTGCAGGAGGCCGGCCACATGCTGCACCTCCAGGCACCGGAAGAAGTAGGCCGCCTCGTACGGGACTTCTTCCTGCCATGAGCCTGGCCGCCGAACCGGTTCTTCTGCGATCCGGTGCATTGGTACGCCGGAGGAGCGGAGGACCGGTGGACCGGTGGAGCGGTGGAGCGGTGGAGCGGTGGAGCGGTGGCGCGGAGGACCGGAGGACCGGATGAAGACGCTCGCGACGTGGAGCCGGGCAGGTCACCGGGAAGGGGCAATGGTTGCGGTCTTCGCCGGCCTTGCTGTGCCGAGGCCCGGGCAATCGGTGCCCGAGCGGAGCTGGGCTGGGCTGCCCTACCGTAGGACGCCATGAAGGTTCTGATCATCGGCGGCAGCGGGTTCCTGGGGTCGGAACTTGTGCGCCAGACTACGGCTGCGGGCTGGGAGACGGCCGCGACGTATTGTTCCCGGCCCGGCAGCATTCCCGGAGCCTCGTGGCACCAACTCGACCTCCGCGCCCCCGGGCACGTCGACGAGGTACTGGCCGCGGTTGCCCCCGGTGCCGTCATCAACGCAACGAGCGGTAGGAGCGACTGGGCGGTCACCGCCGACGGCTCGATCCGCGTGGCGATGGCCGCGACGAAACGCGGTTGCCGCCTGGTCCACGTCTCCAGCGACGCCGTGTTCTCCGGCTCCCGGATTCACTACGACGAGACCTGCCTGCCCGACCCGGTCACCCCGTATGGTGCGGCAAAGGCCGCCGCCGAGACCGCTGTGCGGCTCCTGGCGCCCACCGCCGCGGTCGCACGCACCTCATTGATCATCGGGCGCGGCAATTCCGTGCACGAGCGCATGGTCCATGCCCTGGCCGCCGGCACGGACGACGGCGTCCTGTTCACCGACGACATGCGCTGCCCGGTGCATGTCGAAGACCTGGCCTCCGCCCTGCGGGAACTCACCATGTCCGACCAGGCCGGGATGTTCCACCTCGCCGGAGCGGACGCCCTCAGCCGTCACGAACTCGGCGTTCTCCTCGCCCAACGCGACGGACTCGACCCGACCCGGCTGCCTGCCGGGCGCCGGGCCGACACCCTCATGCCCGGGGCACTCGACGTCCGCCTCGACAGCAGCGCCACACAGCGGCGCGTACGCACACGGCTGCGTGGAGCCCGGGAGTTCCTCCAGGTCCGGTAGGACGAAAGCAGAGTGCCGCAGACCGTCAGGACTTTCCTCTGGATCACCGGACGGACCGGAGTAACACGCCGCCGATGTGCAGTCCGGCCAAGTAAATGATTGCGGTCTTCCCCGCAGCTGGTGGCGACACCATGCCACTGCTGCAAGCTTGGTGCGCCTTGTCGCCGAGGACCACGTCCGGCCTGCTGCGGGCCCGTGCCGTCCACATCGGCGAGAGGCTCGCAGAACTCTCGCAACTGGTCAGTTGAGGACGGCGAGGTCGAGTTGCCGGAGGCGTGCGGGGTCGGCGATCACCTCGTACTCGGCGATCTTGTCATCCTCGATGGTGAAGGTGAGAGCGAGCAGCAGTTGGCCGCGCGGGGCCACGATGACTCCCACCTCGCCGTTGACCAGTGCCAATTCGGCGAGCTGCGACCTGCGGGCAAGGACGACCGTCCCCTCCGCCACGCCCCGAGCGCCACGCACCTCCGTGGCTCCGCCTGGCGGCACGGCGGCCGGGTCGGCGCGGCGCACCACGTCGGGGGCCAACACCGCAAGGACCGCGGTGAGGTCACCGGTCCGCGACGCGGCAAGGAACGCTGAGACGACCTGCCGACGCCGGGCGAGTTCGGCGGTTGGACCCACGGGAGTGCCCTGTACCTTGCGGCGCGCGCGGCTGGCGAGCTTCTTCGTGGCCACCGGCGTGCGTTCCACGATGGGCGCGATCTGGTCGAACGGTACGGCGAACATATCGTGCAGGACGAACGCGATCCGTTCGGCGGGGCCAAGCCTGTCCAGCACCACGAGTAGCGCTCGGCTCACCGAGTCGGCCAACAACGCCTCACCCTCGGGAAGGTTCCCCTGAGTGGAGTCGGAGACTGCGTCGAGCACCTGCTGCTCGGTCAAGTCTTCTGGTCGTGACCTGCGGGAGCGCAGTATGTCGAGACAGATGCGGGTCACCACTGTTCGCAGCCAGCCGGCCAGGTTGTCCAGATGGTCGGCATCGACCCGGCTCAGACGGAGCCACGCTTCCTGCACAGCATCAGCGGCCTCGTCCAGGGAGCCAAGCATCCGGTAGGCAACTGCCCGGAGCATGCCACGCTGCTCCTCGAATCGTTCCGCCAGCCCATTGCGCTCGTCCACCGGTCACCTTTCCTGGCCTTGCTCCCGTCACCTCTCATGACGAACGCAACGAACCTGAAGTGACAGGAGAACCGGTGTCATCCTTGCTGCACCTGGATTCCAGTGCCGATCGTTCCGGCGACTCGGTCAGCAGGCAACTGACCGTATTGTTCGCAGACACCTGGCGGGCCGTGCACGGCCCGGCCGGGTACCGATACCGCGACCTGGCTGCCGACCCTGTGCCGCCTCTGGATACGGCCTATTGCTCGCTCGGCCGACGAGTGGAGCAACACGGCCTCGTCCCACTGTCCGGAGTGGACATGCTGATCGAGAGCCCGGCCGAGAAGCGGGAGTGGGCACTGACCCGCCCGCTGGTCACCGAACTGCTCGAGGCAGACACCGTGCTGGTCGGTGCCCCGATGTACAACTACTCGGTATCCGCGTCGCTGAAGGCATGGCTTGACCGGGTGGGCTTCCCGGGGGTTTTCATCGACGCAGCGACCGGGGACAGCCTGCTGCGGAGTACGAGGCTAGTGGTGATCAGCACGCGGGGCGGGGCCTATGGCCCAGGCACGCCACGGGAGGCATGGGACTTCCAAACACCCTGTCTGCGGGCATACTTCGGCAAGCAGGGGATGGCGGAGGAGGGCATGAATTTCGTCAGCGCTGAGATGACCTTGGCCGGACTTGTCCCGCACCTGAACCGCTGCCGACCACTGGCGGCGGCGTCGCTGGCTGCGGCGCGAGCCAAGATGACCGCGCTGGCCACCGCCGCAACCCGGTCGGCTACGCACTGATCAGAAGTCCATCGCCCACGGTTCGTGCGGCAGATCCACCCATGCGCATCGCCGCCGCGCTCCTCGGCTCCGCCATGCTCGCCGCGACCTCCGCCTGTCCGGCCGCCGCTGCCGGCCACAGCCGCGGTCGTGGTCACCATGGGCCGGCCGCGCAGCACCACGGCTCGGCGGTGGTGCTCGGCTCGATCCGGTACGACAGTCCCGGGCGCGACGCCCGCTCCAACCGGGGGCCTGAACGCCGAGTACGTGACGGTGAAGAACACCGGCCGCATGGCGGTTGACCGCCATGCGGCCGGACCCCCCTCGACCCTCTGGGCACATCTACTACTTCGGCGATGTGCGCCTCAGCGGCCACTCGATGGTCCGCGTTCAAGGCGGCATCGACCACGACAATCGCGGCGAACTCTACGAGACCTTCGCCCCCACGCCTGGGACAACACCGGAGATGCCGTGACGCTGCGCCACACCGCTGCCGCAACGTCGGCGCCGAGTTCGTTGGTGTAGGCCGGGCGGCAGACGGCAGACGGCAGACGGCAGACGGCAGACGGCAGACGGCAGACGGCAGGCGGCGGTCCACTGGGAGGCGCCGGAGGCCCAGGCCTCGGCCGGCGGCACCACGTGGTCGATGTCAAGGCCGGACGGCTCGTCGCCGGTGATGTCGTCGTAGTAGGAGTGCCAGGTGCCACCGGTGAATTTTCAGCCGGCAGTGACGGGGTGGGCTGGGTGACGGCTGCGACAAGAAGGACTTCGTTGCGGGTGCTGCAGCCGTCCTTGTCGTCATCGATCCCCTGCCTTCGCCGAGCCCCTTTGCATGATCATGCGAGACCGTGCATACTCTTTCTATGTCTAAGGTCCTCACCTCCCTTCCCGCCGGCGAGCGTGTCGGCATCGCCTTCTCTGGCGGCCTCGACACCTCGGTCGCGGTCGCGTGGATGCGCGACAAGGGCGCCATCCCGTGCACCTACACCGCCGACATCGGCCAGTACGACGAGCCCGACATCGCCTCGGTGCCCGGCCGTGCGAAGACCTACGGTGCCGAGATCGCACGCTTGGTCGACTGCCGCGCGGCTCTGGTCGAGGAGGGCCTGGCAGCGCTCACCTGCGGGGCGTTCCACATCCGCTCGGGCGGGCGTGCCTACTTCAACACCACGCCGCTCGGCCGCGCCGTCACGGGCACCCTCCTGGTCCGGGCGATGCTCGAGGACGACGTACAGATCTGGGGCGACGGCTCGACCTTCAAGGGCAACGACATCGAGCGCTTCTACCGGTACGGCCTGCTCGCCAACCCGCACCTGCGGATCTACAAGCCGTGGCTGGACGCGGACTTCGTGACCGAGCTCGGCGGCCGCAAGGAAATGTCGGAGTGGCTGCTCGCCCACGGCCTGCCCTACCGCGACAGCACGGAGAAGGCGTACTCCACCGACGCCAACATCTGGGGCGCCACCCACGAGGCCAAGACCCTGGAGCACCTCGACACCGGCGTCGAGACCGTCGACCCGATCATGGGCGTGCGGTTCTGGGACCCCTCGGTCGAGATCGCCGCCGAGGATGTGACGATCGGCTTCGACCAGGGCCGCCCGGTGACGATCAACGGCAAGGAGTTCGCTTCCCCGGTCGACCTGGTGATGGAGGCGAACGCCGTCGGCGGTCGGCACGGCATGGGCATGTCCGACCAGATCGAGAACCGGATCATCGAGGCCAAGAGCCGCGGCATCTACGAGGCGCCCGGTATGGCCCTGCTGCACGCGGCGTACGAGCGCCTGGTCAACGCGATCCACAACGAGGACACCCTCGCCCAGTACCACAACGAGGGACGGCGCCTCGGCCGGCTGATGTACGAGGGCCGCTGGCTGGACCCGCAGGCGCTGATGGTGCGCGAGTCGCTGCAGCGCTGGGTGGGCGCGGCCGTCACCGGCGAGGTGACCCTGCGGCTGCGGCGCGGTGAGGACTACTCGATCCTCGACAGCACGGGCCCGGCGTTCAGCTACCACCCGGACAAGCTGTCCATGGAGCGCACCGAGGACTCGGCGTTCGGCCCCGTGGACCGGATCGGCCAGCTCACCATGCGCAACCTCGACATCGCCGACTCGCGCGCCAAGCTGGAGCAGTACGCCGGGCTCGGCCTGATCGGCACCGCCAATCCCGCTATCGGCGCCGCCCAGGCGGCCGCGACCGGGCTGATCGGCAGCATGCCGGAGGGCGGCGCCGAGGTCATCGCCTCCCGCGGCGAGGTCTCCGGTGACGACGAGATGCTGGACCGCGCCGCGATGGAGTCCGGCACGGACTGACCAGTCCCGTCGAGCGGAAAGCTCGGCACCCCCGAGGGGATGCACCACAGGAAGGCCGGCTCGGCGCCAACAGCGTCGAGTCGGCCCTTTCCGTCACCCGGGGGCCCTGGTCATGCCGTCACTGCCACGGAGCCCCAATGTGGTGTGGAGGGTCGTACCGGAGAGCGATGACACCCGCCGGCCGACCGGGAGCCGCTTCCCGCCTGATGGGCACTCGGCAAGAAAGTCCCGCATACGCTCCGCATCGACCCTGATAAAGGCCCCTACACCCTGCTCGCCGAGCCACTCCAGGATGAGTAGCGTTGCGTCCTCGACGCCACTGTCCAGATCCACCTCGGCCCACCGGCGGCCATGGTCCCCACCCTCCTCAGTCCCCAGGCCGGGCTCGGCTACGGAGCTCTCGGAGCAGGAGGACCATAAATACCAAGCTCATCGCCTGTTTCTGATCTCACGAGTGGAGCTGGGGTGTTGAGTCTTTGGGCAATAGGGAAGCGGCTCCCGCCGGGGGCGGGAGCCGCGGGGGCGTCAGACGTGTGTCCGGCGCCGGTTGGTGTGTCCGGCTTCGTGAGGGCTGAGGCGCATGAGGGCGAGGACGGTGTCAAGGTCGTCGCCTTGGCGCGGGTCGTCGGCCATGCGATTGCGACGGCGGGCGCCGCAGCCTGTGCATAGGTGGACGATCATGTAGCCCTTGGCGGAGTGGTGCTCGACGGCGACCGGGCGCATCAGCGCGCGGCAGTCGTTGGCGCGGTCTCCGGGCGAGATGTCCACGTGCAGCGAGTGCAGGCAGTGCGGGCAGTGGTTGCGGTAGCTTCCGTTGACCAGTGCCGCGACCACCTTGCCGCAGTTTCCGCAGGTGAAGCCGGTGTTTTCGGTTGTTCTGCTGATGGTGCTGCTCCTCAGCGAGTCGAAGGGGTCTTCAACTCGGAGGCGCAGGGTTCCGTTCGTTCTCCCCCTGCCGGAGCAGGGGTCGCAGGCTTGACTGGGGAGTGACGCGGTTCACCGCCGCTCTGGGCGGGCGATTACTTCCGGCTCCAGCTTCACCAGAGTGCGCTTACACTCTGGATCCGGACCACGACCGGGTTTGTGTATTTGTCCCAGCCACTGTCACGCGGGTGTGCCACGTGCCGCCGGTAGGTGTCCATCCAGTCTCACTGCCGTCGGCGTCGTCCCCCGTCAGGCAACATCAGCAGCGGCATGCTTCATCGTGATCACGCCACCTCCTTGATCTCTGGGCCTCCGTCGTCCGTCGGTGTGCTGCGGAGACGTTCACCATCTTATTCGGGGCCCGCGGTCGTCTGGAAGAGTGCTGGTCAGACGGCTTGTGCAGGTCGGGGCGGAGTGACGGGCAGGCGGGTGCCGATGATGCCCGGCATGCCAGAACGCCGAAGCCACGGTTACCTTCGCGCCGGCACCACCACTCTGTTCGCCGCCCTTGAGGCGGCGAAGAGCAAGGTCATCGGCTCCCTTCACCGTCGCACCGGGCTGTCGAGTTCAGGAAGTCCTGGCCAAGGTCCACGAGGAAGTCCCCGTCGGCCTACGGCGGGACCCGCGCCCGTGGTGGTCAGCGACGACCTCGTGATCAGTCCCGGCTCGGAAGGGCGCATGCCCTCAGGCGAGAAGCCTGGACAGCCGGGCGGCTTGCCGCTCAGCCGTTCCCGGCGAGTTGCGAGGATGCTCAGGGTCGTCGAGGGACAGGAGGAACAACCACACGAGGGCCAGCAGCCTGCGGCATTCCGGCAAACGCGCGCGTTCGGCGGCATTCAGGTCGAACAGTTCCAGGAACGCCTCGACATCGAGGGGCGGGCCTACCCAGCTGCCCACGTGCTCTGTGATCTCCGCCAGCTCGAAAGGCCGGTCGCTGAGACCGGAGTCCTCGAAGTCGACGACCCGCACGCGAGTGCCGTCCCACAGATAGTTGGCAAGGTTGCCGTCCCCTGGGCCAAAAACCATCGGAACGTCCCGACTGCTGACTCCGTCCATTCCTGAACGGGCGAGCCATTCAAGGCCGAGGTCCATGGCCTCGCCCGCCTCAACGCTCACTCGTGGGCGAACCTGCGGCACCCAGGCGCGGATCTGGGCGATGAGTTGATGCTGCCGGCCCGGCCGGAGGGGCACCTCAGCCAGGACATCCTCCGGCACAGCCACATAAAGCTCGCTCACTGCCGTGGCCAGAGCCTTGAGCAGCTGATCGCTGAGTACCTCTCCCCGCAGCGGCTCACCCGGCAGGCGCGACATCACCACCACCGGCTCCTCAGCCGCAAGGTCCGCGCTTTGAGGGACGGGGGCCAACCCCGGTGCATGCGCGGCGAGCAGCGTCAGCGCACGCCACTCCCGCTTGCACTCTCCACGACTCTCACGCCGGAACCTCTTGATCACGCTGTCGGACCGGAGCTCGACAGCGTGAGTACTCCATGGAACGGAAGTCATGAGACGCGATCCTCCCAGCAGTGGCACGGGCACCGCGGCCTCAGGGCCCTTTTGGAACCCGGCCTACGCGATGCTCACCCACGCCGCGGCGGGCCTGGACCTCCCCGTCGACGTCGGTATGGCGTCGGCGCGCCACGGCGTCCATGTCGAAGCTTGCCGCAGCGACGGCGCCGGCTACGCCCTGCTCCGCCTCGGTCCTTACACCCAGGTCCGGCACGCCGCCCGGTGACGCCGCCCGCCTCAACGCCAACTGGAGAAGAAGACCGGCACGGTCGAGCCGGGCTTCACGGTGCGGGCTGTGGGCGGCGCCCCGTTCGACGTCAGGCACTGCACTGCTCTCGGGTTGAGGTTCCTGTGAGTCCGGAGAGCATCACGGTTGCCCAGCTCAGCGGCATGCACCGCTGGGTGTCCGGTGCGTGACAGGGACGGGTGTCGTGGACCGGTGAGGTGGTGGCCTGATGTGTCCTTCGAGGGCCTCAACAGGCCCGGATCGAGCCGCTCCGAACCGCTGACTGATCCGGCCAGGTGACCGCATAAGCCGGATCTGCTCCACGGCTTATGTGTATGAAGCGCAGCAACTCGCGCACGATGCCGGCATTGCCCATGGCCCAGCCGGTGCGGGGTTCGAGAACGCTCGGCGAGGCCCGGTGTTCGAGGTTCGACCATCGCACGCCGTTGGTGTCTCGGGTCGAGTGGCAGAAGATGTCCGCGACGAGGAGCCGCGCGAAGTCCGGGTGGTCGCCCTGCTCGGCCATCCGGTCACAAGCAAGAGCCAGGACCCCGGCCGTGCCACAGCACCGGCCACTGTTGTCCCAGAAGTCGGGGCGCAGTCGGCGTGGTAGCCCGGACTGGGTCACAGTGTGCCAACAGCAATCGGCGAGATCCTGCCAGGCAGAGTCGTCGAAGACTTCGCGAAGTAGCCGGAAGACCTGAGCGTCGCCTGCTGGACCGTGACACCAGGCGTAGCTGTAGCGGGCGGTGACCTCGGGAAAATCCTGCGGGTCGGAGTGGGGAACGAGGAAACCGGCCGGGTCGGCCTCGTTTCGTGCCACGACGTCTGCGGCACCCGCTCGCGTCAGCTCGACGAAGTCGGCGCGGCCGGCGGCCCGACCGACGCAGGCCAGCGCATACACGATGCCGAGCGTGCCGTGCGAGATGTGGTGGAACCGCGAAACCCTGCCCTTGAGCGCCTCCCAGGGGACACCTGCCGGGGTCTGCTCGACGGTGCGCAGGTAGGGCTCCAACGCGAGTACATCAGGAGCGCCCCGATGCTGCCCTGGCGAGTACCCCAGTGCCGTCAAATCTCGGTTTCTGGCTCAGCTTTGTGGCCAGTGACGGTGAGCTACGGTGCTCGGTCCACCGCCCGATCACAGCACCCTTGCCCCGGGCGGTTAGCGTGTCCGGATGCCATTCGTGAACCTGCGTCACCCAGTACGCGCGATCATCCTCGATGAGGGAGACCGCATCCATCCCTGCCGGTTCGCTGAGCTGTCCTTGCCTTCCATTGGTCTGCCGTCATCCGCCAGATGACATGAATCCCCACTTCTCCAGGAGCTTCGGGACCCTCAGGTACTTGTATGCGCTCAACCTCAGTGAATCCCAAGCGGCGGGCGACGGCTCCGCTGGCGGGGTTGGCAGCATCGTGATGGATCTCGATGCGGTCGATGCCCGCGAGCTGGAGGCCCTGGTGGACAAGAGCCGCAGTGGCCATCGTGGCCATACCTCGTCCGGTCCAATGAGGGTGAAGCCAGTAGCCGATATCGAGGCCGCCCGCACCCATGCGGCGCATGAGGTCGCAGCTGCCGATCACCGCGGCATTTGACGTGATGGCATAGCCGAAGGCTTGCCTGGTCTCCCACTCTGCCTGCTTCCGGGCGAGGAAGTCACAGGTTTGCTGTCTGCCAGGGTCGGCTGCCCAGGGCATCCACGGCACCAGGTGGTCCAGAGACTCGTAGATCGCCCGTTCCAAGGCGTCGAGATCGCTCATGCGCCACCGGCGCAATTCAACCTCGTCAGAACTGAGGCTTTCGGCAGGCTCTTCCATGCATCGGATGCTCTCGCAGCCAAGCTGGGGCCGACACCGCATTATCGGCTGATTGCTACGCATCCAGGCACGGTTGAGAGTCCTCAGCCAAGAGCGACGTCATTCCTCGGGTTCTGGCTCAGGTTGAGTGGGTTCGCAACTCTCCGTCACGACAGTAGGGCGCATTTACGGAGGAGTGGGAAGCCGGCGCGCCCGAACATCTGGCGTTTGAGCATCTTGATGTGGTTGATGTGTCCTTCGACTACGCCCGAGTTACAGGGGAGGGTGAGGTCGGCGATAACGGCGTCGCGGTCGGGGTCGATGCCTGCGGCGAGGGCATGGAGGCTGGGGAGGTCGTCCTGTCTGACGTCGTCCAGCCGGGCACGAGAGGTTCGCCGTCATCGGCGAGTCGCTTGGCACCACGGTCGCCGTACGGGCGGGCGGCGACTGGGCACCCGGACCCCGTCACGGCCCTTGTGCTCCAGTGGCATCGGTGGGTGCTCGATCGTCCACAGCTGTACGGCCCCCAGGGCCGGATGCGCTGCGACGCTGCGAAGTCCACCGCGTGGTCACTGTCCACCTCGGCCATATCTGATAATGGTCTAAGGGCGCGCAGATCTCTAACTCGTAGCTTTCCGCTCGGTGGTTCGTTGGTCTGGCATGAGCGGGTTGGAAGGACAACGGGCCGTGCTGGCAGGCAAGTTCGGGGCGACCCGACGCCGTGAACCCGACCGTCGTCGCGGCGATGGCCGAGGTAGGCATCGACGTCTTGGCCGAGGTGCCCAAGGTTCTTACCGTCGAAGCCGTACAGGCACCGACGTCGTGATCACGATGGGATGCGGAGACACCTGCCCGGTCTTCCCCGGTATGCGGTACCTCGACTGGCAGTTGCCCGACCCTGCTGGGCAGGGCATCGAGGCGGTCCGCCCCATCTGGGACGAGAGCGAGCAGCGTATCCGGCGGCTGCTGAACGAATTGCTGCCCAGGTAGTCGCGCGAGCGCCTCACCACGAGGCTGCTCGGTGTGGGTGCCAGCTGCCGGGTCCTTTTACGTCCGGCAATTGCCCAGCCGCAGTGGGGCCCCCTGCTCCTGATCGCCGGATGTTGACCAGATGTCCTGGACTGTGAAGGCGGATGCGAGGCCTGCCCGAGTCACGCAGCGTCCCCGCCAGGGCTGTATCGCCGAGCCCCAAACAGATCTGTGGGCGGGAGAGACCGCCCGGGCTCTGCGCACGAGCCGGGCCTCGATGAGGAGGAGTCCCTCCAGGCGGAGTGCCCGGTAGGGCGCGAGCCAGTTGCGTCTCAATCTGCGAGGAGAGACAAGATCGCGCAGCACCGCGAGGTGGGTCATACCTGGTCGGCTCGTTCCTTGCCTTCATGAACAGGGTCGGAGCGCGTGCCCGTCGTCCGGCTTCTCCCTTCAACACCTCTCTGGGGCACCGCCGGTGGACGGGAGGTACTGGGCGTCGAGTGGTGGTTTCAGGAGTGGAAGGCGTTCGCGGCGGGCCGGCCACCGAAACTGTGGCCATGGTTGCCACGCGGAAATAGTTGCCTCATGGCAGTTTTGTATGTGGTCATTGGGTAGGTGACGGCGTGACGATATGAAGGGGAGAGCAGGGAGGAGCAGCCATGACAATGGCAGCGACGCAGGCCCACATCTCGGTGAACCGCTCGGACAGGAGCGCCGCATGTGAGACTGCCCGGTCGTCTGTGCCGCAGGTGGAGGAGGCTCAGCACGTCGCCCCGCAGGACGCACGTCGCCTGTCGAAGCTCTTCTTCGAGCGGTTGTCGGACCTGGAGGAAGGCACGCCGGAGTACCAGTACGCGCGCAACACGCTCATCGAAATGAACCTGTCTCTGGTGCGCTATGTCACGCGCCGCTTCCGCAGCCGCGGGCAGGAGATGGAAGACGTGGTACAGGTCGGCACGATCGGCCTGATCAAGGCCATCGACCGCTTCGATGTGTCGCTGGAGAACGAGTTCACCACCTTCGCCATCCCCTATATCGCCGGTGAGATCAAGCGGTTCTTCCGTGACACGACCTGGTCCGTGCACGTCCCACGGCGGCTGCAGGAGCTGCGCCTGGACCTTGCCCGCGCCCGCGAAGTGTTCGAAGGGCGCGGCAACCCCGAGCCGTCCGTCGCCGACTTCGCAGCCCACTTGGGGCTGGGGGAGGAGGAGGTCATTGAGGGACTGGTCGCCTGCAACGGTTACGACGCCGGCTCCATTGACCGGCCCATCGAAGCCGGCGGCGGCAAGCAGCAGACCGGGCTCATCGCCGACCTGATCGGCAACGAAGACCCCGCCCTCGCACTGGCCGAGGACCTCCAGGCCCTCAAACCACACCTGGCCGAGCTGGATGAGCGTGAACGCACCCTTCTCGAGCTCCGCTTCGGCTCGGAGATGACACAGTCCGAGATCGGCAAGGAAATGGGCCTGTCCCAAATGCATGTCTCCCGCATCCTCACCCGAATCTACGCCACCCTGCGCGAAAGCCTCCTCGCCGAGGCATAGCCGAGTACTTCTTGTCCGCCAAACCAGCTGCTTGGGTAAGGGCAGGCGGTACCACGCGCCTGGGTGCAGGGGCGGCTTGGGAGCTAGCTGTTTGCACCTGAAGGAGATCGCCGCGTGGACCGTCAACAAGGAACGTGCGAGATCAGGGGACGGGAAGTCGGCCGGCGAGGCCTCGACCCGGGATCCGAAGTCATCCTCGCAGCGGGGTGGCGGCCCTCCAGCGGCGGCTTGCAGGACGCGACGAGGGGCCAGGTGTATGAAGAGGCGAAGAAGAGCGACGAGGGCCGCTCGACCATGAACAAGCTGGAACTGCGCAAGGATCTGTACTGCCGAGCCCTAGCAGCTGCTGACCACACCCGTTAGTTCCCGCGAGCGGGGCTCCTTGCTGGATGAACCTGATGGCGCGACCGCTGGCTACACAGGGCTTTTACGCGGCGGTGCTGGCTGGGTCTGTTGCCCGGGGATCCTGGGCGAGGAGTTCTCCGTGGCCCTGGCAGGCGGGCGTCCTGTTGCCGGTGTGATGACGAACTCGGTGGTGCCCCCTGCAGGAACGGGCCCGCGGCGAGCACCCAGATGACGCATGGGGCCCGCTGCTCTGCACTCCGGGGCTGGTGGTTCACCGCGCTCCTCGCCTCGACGCACCGGGGCGGTCAGTTGGCGGGATCACCGGCAGCTGGCACGGCCTCTCCCTCTATCTCCGCCTGGGAGGCTCTTCGGTTCCCCGCGGCGCCGCCGCCTCTGCTTTGCATCCGGCCCGATCGTCGGTGCCTTGAGCGCCACCCCCAGGGAAAGAGAACAGTCGCGCCGTCTAGTTGTGCGACTGACGGACGCCTATGACAGTGGGTCTTGGGATTTCTGGCGTAGGCGTTCGTAGGGAGTCCAGCCGGCGAGGGCTCCGTGGGGGCGATGGCAGTTGTAGTAGTCCTCCCACTCCTGCAGCTTGATGTTGAAGAGGCTGACGTCGTCGATGGCCTGTCCCTCCAGCAGGCGATAGAACTCCTCGGAGTCGATGCGGTGGGATCGTTCGACCTTGCCGTTCAGCCGTGGGGTACGCGGCTTGATGCGGATGTGGCCGATGCCCTTGTCGAGCAGGTGCCAGTGGAAGGACTGGCCAAATTCCTGACCGTTGTCGGTCTGGACCTGCTCGACGGCGAAGGGGAGCTTGGCCAGCACGTAGTCGATGAACTGGACTGCGGTCTTCTGGTCGTTGCGGGGGTAGGCGCGCAGGATGCGCAACCTGGTGCAGTCGTCGATCGCGGTGTACTGGTAGTAGCGCTTCTTGCGGCCGCTCTGGCCGAGCGGCTCGATGAACTTGACGTCGACCTGCAGCTGGTGGCCGGGGCGCTGCTTCTCGTAGCGCTTCCAGCGGGTGGTGTGGCGCTTGTAGCGCTGCGAGGCCGGCAGCCGGTTCAGCCCGACCTTCTTCAGGATCCGCCAGACCCCGGATGTGCTGATGGCCACGTCGTGGTAGCGCTGCAGGTACATGGCGATCTTGGCTGGGCCGAAGTGGCGCTGACGACGCAGCCACAAGATCTTCTCCACGACGTCCATGCAGGTCTCCTAGGAATCAGAGACCCACCTGTCAACAACCTCCGTCAGTTTTAGATCTAGGGCGTGTTTCGAATGTGCTGGCCGAGCCTCTGGGTGCGACGAGGTCATGAAGGTGTGAGGGGAAGCTCATACGCCATGTGACGTTCGGTGATGCTCAGCCCTGCCAGTGGCAGGGCCTGGCGTACGGTGTCGTCGAATTCCCAGATGTTCAGTTCGGTGACCGTGGGGTGGTCGTGCCGCAGGTGTGTGACGAGTTGCGCGATGAGCGGGGCGAGGGTGCGCGGCTTGGTGCGCTGGTAACGGATTGCTTCCCCGGCGTTGAGGTGGGCCATGTGTCCCTCGATGGCGGCCGAGATTTCCGCGTCCGCCGTTGCCAGCGTGAGGTCCGGTTCGGGCAGCCGCCGGGCGGGGGCGTCGGGCAGGCCGACAGGAGGCTGCCACGTGGCCGGGTTGGTGCTCCAGGTACGGGCGTATTCGCCGTGTCCGTATGCGTTCAGGGCGGTCGCGGCCTGGCCGTCGGCACCGGTATCCGGGCCGCTCCACCGCAGGGTGCGGTAGCTGGCGGCTCGGGCCTCTTGCGCGGCCCGGCGGTACAGGCCCGTGACCATCTCGAACTCCTCGGCGGGCGGCGGGAGAGGGCTGTAGTGGCCGGTTTCGAGGCGGCGGGCTTCGCGCGGTACATACAGGGCCTGCACGCGTGCGGCGTGCTCGCCGTCTGGGTCCTCGTAGAGCCATGCCCAGCCCAGCAGAGTCCCCTCGCGCCGAGCCGCGACGTTCCCGATGGTGCGCGGGCGGTTCTCGTCATCGTCCAGAGAAGGCAAGGGTTGCCCAGCCCTTGCGTACAGCTCCTCGTAGAGACGCTCTTCCGCGTCCGGTTGACTGATCCACTCAAGGGACATTTCGAGCGTCATGGTCGCATGGTACGACTGCATAAACGGAGGAGGCGCGTCGACTGTTCTGGTCACAGCCACTCGTTGATGGCGGCGATAGTCAGTGTGGCTTCGTAGCGGACGGCGAGTTTGTCGTATCTCGTCGCGACCGCGCGGTGTCCTTTGGGGCGGTTGATCCCGCATTCGACAGCGTGCCTCTGCTTGTAGACCTCGCGGTCGAAGGCGGGCGGGCGGCCGCCGGCGGATCCGCGCTTCTTGCGGTTGCAGGCCTGGTTGTCGGGTGCGGCGATGGTGCAGCGGATGTCACGTTCGCGTAGGTACGCGCGGTTCGCGCGGGAACTGTACGCCTTGTCGCCGAGCACCCGGACCGGCCGGGTCCTGGGATGTCCACCGTGCGGCCGGGCCACCCGGATACGCCCCAGGACGGCCCGGAACTGCGGGGAGTCGCCCCACTGGCCCGGGGTGACCAGCATCGCCAGGGGCTTTTGCCCCTGCTCGCAGGCGAGATGGGCCTTGGTGGTCAGGCCGCCGCGCGAGCGCCCGAGGCCATGGTGGTCGGGCTCGGTCTCGACGCCGCCCGGGGGTTCCTTCTGCAGGTCCCCCTTTTGCGGGCCTCGGCGGCGTGCTGGTGGGCGCGGGCGACGGTGGAGTCCACCGAGACATCCCAGGTGATCAGGCCCTTGGCGTCCGCGTCGGCCTGCAGGTCCGCCAGGATTCGCTTCCAGGCGCCGTCCCGCTGCCAGCGGCGGAACAGGTCGTACACCCCAAGGCCCGTACCGTTCCGGGACATCCCGCCACGGAGCCCCGGTCCGCGTCCGCCACTGTATGCCGTCGATCAGCTGCCGCCTGGTCCATATCGGCGGGCGTCCCGGCTTCTTACTCACCGGCAACAGCGGCTCCAAGCGGGCCCACTGCACATCCGTCAGATCTCCACGTGCCACGAAGCAAGATCATCGCACCCTCAAGATCCACTTTCGATACACGCGCTAATGACCATCGCCGATCCACGGCCTTACGACTGCAGTTGGAGGCAGCGTTGTTTACCTCTTCTCTCGTCGTGATGGCAGGACGGTCAGCGCATCTGCCCGGCTTCGGGCCCGTCCGCGGGTGGCTGGACTCCGGCCTCCTTGATCATCAGCAGGTTGCAGGCTATGAAGGAGAGGGAACTATCGGGTGTCCGCACCGTGGCTCGTACGAAGCACCCCCGGCACGAGCGGCGCGGAGAAGCACGTCTGCCAGGGGTGATCGCCATCCTTTCGGCGATGGCCCTCTACGTGGCTTTGCCGCAACAGCTGCTGGCCGCGCCGCGCTATGTACTGCCAGGCTTGGAACTCCTGCTGCTCATACCGTTGTTCGCGATCAACCCCAAGCGCCTCACTCGGGAGGCCGGAGTCTCCCGCCTCGTGTCCCTGACCTTGGTATTCATCATCGCGGCAGGCAATCTATTTGCCTTGGGCATGCTGCTCCATGACTTGCTGTCCGTCGGGGTGAAGGACGGGCGCTCCCTCCTGGTGGCGGCGTTGCAGGTCTGGCTCACCATCAGACCACCACAGCTGAGATCGCCGCCCGGGCAGGCGTCAACGAGCGCACGTTCTTCCGGCACGTCCCGGACAAACGCGAGGTGCTCTTCGATGGCGAAGCCGGCCTACGTGCCGCGCTGACGCAGGAGGTCGCCGACGCCCCCGATGGCCTGCAGACACTCGGCATTCTGCTGTGCGCCTTCCGGAAAGCCGGACGAATCCTTGAGGACAACCGCCCGTTCTCCGAGCCGCGGCTAGCGGTCATCGCCAAGACCCCAGCCCTCCGGGAACGCGACTTGGCCAAGGCCGCCTCACCGAAGCCGTAGCGGAGGCGCTACGTCAGCGCGATGTCCCCGACCGGCTGGCCAGCCTGGCCGCACAGACCGGCTGGGCCACCTTCCACCACGCCGCCCAAGCCTGGATCGACGACCCCTCACAGAGCTTGGACGCACATCTCCTCCAAGCCTTCGACGATCTGCACGCCCTCTCCGCGACCGTGCCACCGGAGCAGGCGCGGCTTGAAAGCTGATACCGCTCCGCCCGCGACCACCTGTCGCCGCGAACAAGCGGGTTCCAAGGCCTCGACGAGAGTGGGAGCCGAACTCACCAGCACCTGGCGCTTCGCTCTCCATCTCGCAGGCAGTGGCAGGTACGAAGACACCATCCTGCCCACGGGCAGCTTCGCCGGCGGCCCCGAGGAGGCCTTGGACTGCGTCTGCAGCTTCTACCTAGCCATGCCTAAAAGTACGTGCCCGAGCTGGCTGCCGGGCGAGACTCCCTCGTCGCCGAGGACAGCCCATCACTGCCTGCTCCCCGTTCCTGACCCCCATCGCATCGGTTGTGGCGGATCTGCCGTAACCGTCGATCCTCTGACCTTCACCGCTTAGAGAAACGGCTCCTCATCTGAGGGGCCGTTCGCCTTTCCTGGGCTTCGTTGTCAGTGGTGGGCTCTACCGTGGTGGCACGGAGCTTGGAAGGTCAGGAAGCGCTAAGGGGGAGGCGGCATGCCCGAGTGGGCTCTCGCGATACTCGTACCGGTCGGTCTGCTGGCTGTGGGTCTGGGGACGTTCTTGGTCTGGGCCCGCCTGGGGACGAAGGAACCGTTGAATCACGACAACCGGATGCCGGAGACCCATTTTCGACAGGGTGGTGGTCTCGGCGGCGGCTGACCGGCGCCGTCCGGCTCGGCATGGCCGCCTTTGCCGTGGCCGAGCAGGGCTGAAGCCGGCGGCCGGGAACATGTCCGTGCCCCGGAACGGTCACTCCAGCACGGCCAAGTCCGTACCAGCCCGGAGTCCGCACGGCCACACGTTAAGGCGGTAACAAACCGGACATCAATTCACGTACAGCCCTCTGAGTGCACGTCAGCGAGTGGACTCTGGATAACCGCTGCTTAGTCAGAGTCCAGGTGACGGCACCCGCGCCGCTGGCCACTGCGGAGATCGTGACCTTCCTGGAGGGGGAGTACGCACGGCCCGACCGCGACCGCGACTGCGACCGCACCGACGCCGTCTCCGTCGGCCTGGACGCCACTCGCCCCCCCGGCTCCGCCGCCTACGAGGAGGCTCAGCGCACCCGCGGGCAGCAGCTGCACGCCCGCCGGGTCGAGTTGGGGCGCGACAAGGACCACAACCACGACGAGTACGAGTGCCTCAAGGACCCGAGCGACCGCGAGGGCCGGCTCCGCTGGTCGGTGCCGAACCAGCTCCTGGGCAACTCGCGGCGCACGGCTGCCGATCACCCGGGAGAGCACGTGGCGAAGAAGGAGGACCAGAGGGCGGACGCGGCGAGGGAGAAGGACCGCGAAAAGTGGATGGCGCGTTTCCAGGTGCGGCTGGCCATGCAGCCGGGCGTGGACCGGGCAGTCGTGCTCCAGGCGGTCAAGGATGTCACGGCGCACTGCGCGGATACGGGAGAGCACCCGCGGACTGCCTTCGGCGACCCGGACGCCTGTGCCGTGGAGGCCGCCGTGCGGCTGGTGCCGGCGGAGCAGGCGGCGCGCGCGAGGCGGCACGACGCCGTGGTGGACAGGCTCGCCTCCGTGCTGAAGAGGGCCGGGGACGTCGCCGGTCTGTGACCGGTTGAAGCGACTTCCGTCATGGCCCGGCGCACGCGTTCTGACACAGCTACTATCCGTCGGGGCTGCCGGGCAGCTCAGACGATTGGCGGAGCGCCGGAGCGCCGGAGCCCGATGACACCGATTGTGTTTTGCGCACTGCTGGTGACAGACAGCGTGCCGTCCCGGTGACAAACATCGTGCTTCGCCCCGGTCGAAGCCGCAGGTCAGCCGACGCCGCAGGTGACACCTACCGTGCTTCGGCTCAGCTCCCAGGCTCCCAGTGTGACTGAGCGTCGCACTTGGCCAGTTGAGCGCGGGCGGTGCTGCCGGTCGGTGGTGGTCATGGGGGCAGGTGGGACTGTTCGGGGCCGCCTGCGGGCGCCAGATCCACGGTGCGGAACTCCAGCCGCCCGTGGCTCGGCCTCACCCGTTCGCGCGGTTTGTTTGCGGGACGTGAGTGAGGCGTTTCCGGAACGTCAGTGGCCCCGGGAAAGGTGGTGTCCACACCGCGGGAACGGCCGAAGAAAACTCCCGCACGAAACACAGGGGGACCCTGATCATGCGTACTTCCCGGATTCGTACCGCCACCCTGGCCGCCGTCACCGCCGCGCTGGCGCTGGGCCTGACAGCCTGCGGCGGCGCCGACGGCGGCTCGAAGGCGGCGGGCGGCGACCACGCCGCCGGTACCGCGCAGAGCCGGTCCGCGTCCACCGGGGACGGCAAGGGCGGCGCGGAGCAGGCCAACAGCGGCGGTGACACCAAGAAGGGTGCGCGCTCGACGACCGCCTCGGGCGGGACGGACGAGGTCGCGGGCAAGGGCACAACGGCCGGCGCCCAGCAGTGCCGCGGCGACGAGATGCTGCTCACCGCCGTGCACCGGTTCGCCGGGCAGCAGGGCGACCACCTGCTGGTCACCGCGTCGAACAAGGGCACCAAGCCGTGCTGGGTGACCTCGTACCCGTCCGTGAAGCTCGGCAGCGACGTCGACGTTGCCGCACTGCCGCACTCGAAGAAGGACAACCCCGGCGGCGGCAAGCACCTCACGCTCCAGCCCGGCGGCAAGGCGTACAGCGCGGTGAACCTCTTCGACTACGGCTCGAAGAACCACACGGCGCAGTCGTTCGCCATCGCGCTGCGCGGCGCGGACGGTCACAACGGCCCCTTCTACTCCGTCGACATCCAGGGCGAGAAGCCGCAGTTCAGCTGGAACGAGGCCGACGTGCTGAACTGGAGCACCAAGAAGCCGTACGACTTCTGACGGCCCGTCGGCCAGTGGTGCGTCGTCCCGGACGCGCCGCACTGCGCGTCCCGCACTCCGCCGGCACGGCGTCGGTGTGCCGGCGATCCTGTCCGGCTGGTCGTGGGAGGGGAAGCCGAGCCTCCCGACCGTGCGCGTCATGCGGTGCGATGGCAAACGGTGGGTACGGCCTCGGACTCGCCGTGCCGGCGCCTCCTTCGCCTGGGACACCAGCGGCTCGTCCTGGGGCAGCACACAAGATCCGCGACCACCTCGATCAGGCCGGGATGCTCGACAACGTGGAGTTCCCGGCCGTCGAGGACGACGTGACTGAGTTGGCCCGAAGCATCATCAGCGAAGTCGAGACGTCGTTCGGGAGGTGACCCCGCCGGCCCGCACCCGGGAGGGGCTCATCCGGAGTGGCCCCGAGGCCGGGCGCGACCGGAACGGGCCTGTCCGGGAGTCCGCTACAGGCGCGGGGTGCGCGCCTCGATCCGGTGGTCGAAGGCGGCACCGCCGACGCCGACCGTGGTCACCCCGCCGTCGACGGTGAGGACGGCCCCGTTGACGTAGGACGCGGCGGGCGACAGCAGCCAGTCGATCGCCTCGGCGACCTCCTCCGGATCACCCGGCCGCCCGGCGGGAGTCAGCCGGTTCGCCTCCTCGTATGCCGCCTCGGCACCGCCCGCCAGCCCCGCCTCCGCCGCGAACCGCGCCATCCGCTGGTCGGCCATCTCCGTACGTACCCAGCCCGGGCACACCGTGTTGGCCCGCAGTCCCTGCGACCCGTAGTCGACGGCGAGGGAGCGGCAGAGGTGAAGCAAACCCGCCTTGGACGTCGCATAGGCGGCGTTGCCGACGCTGTTGCGGAGCGCGGCGACCGAGGCGACCGCGACCACCGCGCCGCGGGCCGCCAGCAGATGCGGCAGAGCGGCACGCAGCAGCAGGAACGGGCCGGTGAGGTTGGTCCGTATCAGCGCTTCCCAGTCCTCGACCGCGGTGTCGCCGACCGCGCCGCCCCGCCCGGTTCCGGCGTTGAGCACCACACCGTCGAGTCTCCCGTAGGTCGTCACCGTCGTCTCGACGAGCTCGCGCACGGCCTCGGGGTCGGCGGCGTCGGAAGGGTGGGCCAGCGCTCCGGTCTCCTCGGCCACTCGGCGCAGTGGCTCGGGCCGCCGCCCGGAGATCACGACCTGGTGCCCGGCGGTGCGCAGCAGCCGGGCGGTGGCGGCCCCGATTCCCGTTCCCCCGCCCGTCACCAGGACAACACGCTGTTCCGACATGGTCGTTCGCCTCCGAAGGTGGTCGGCTTCCGGTGCCCCGTACGGCGAGCATACGAAGCGTTGGCACCGCCGGGCCGGCCGGGTGCCGCTGCCGTCGGCACCGCGGCTGGGTGCGGGGTGAGGAACGACCGCGGCGAAGGGCAGCGCCGAGCAAAGCGGCGGTTAATCGGTGGAACGGTGTGACGGCGGAGGCGGCGGCAATCTCCCTCGGGTACTGCCAGACCCTCGCTCAGGGCCTGTAGCTGCAGCTCGCCGCACCGGCCGCTGCTCCTGGGGGTGCTCGTGCTCCTGGCCGTGCTGCTCGGCGGGGCTGGGGTGCAGCCTGGCATTCGCACGACCCGGACGGCACATGGGTGCTGCTCGTGCCCCAGACCGACCCGGGAACAGAGGGAGCCGCTGCAGCGGCCTGCCGTGCCGGGCGGCACAACTTCACAGACCTGCGATGGTCCGAGTGAGATCCATACACAGTTGCTGCATGGATCGGCGACGGCCGCCTGCTGGGTGGGCTGCGGGTTGTTCTGGAGAACCAGAACAACCCGGTTTAGCTAGGCCGTGTTGCTCAAGGAAGCTGGTGAGCCGGGTGCACCCCAGACTTCGCCGTCGAGCAGCGCCATTCCCAGTACGGGCCACGCCTCCCGCCTGCGACGGTGCAGCCGCGTGGTGTCCATCTCGCTGCGTAAACTGTTGGCTCGTGTGCCTGTCTGTGATGTCACCGTGCACACTGACGGTTTCCCGTTCGACCGAAGGACTGAGCCGTGCCCGACCGACCTGAGATTGTCTGCATCTGCGGCTCTACCCGGTTCGTGGACGAGATGCGTGCGGCGAACCGTGATCTGACCTTCGCAAGTGTCATTGTGGTCGCGCCAGGCGAAGCAGACGAGTTGATCACCAACGAGCAGAAGACCGCGCTGGACGCCCTCCACCTGCGCAAGATCGACCTGGCTGACCGGGTTCTGGTCGTCAACCCCGGCGGGTATATCGGCGAGTCCACGAGCAGGGAGATCGCATATGCCCACGCCACCGGCAAGCCGATCTCGTTCACCGATCCCGTCTGACCAGTAGACGCTTCGTGGTGCGCGAGGACAACGAGTCTCGGTCAGCCTCGGAGCGTGTTGCTAGAGGGGCTTGGAAGTCGTCGGGCGCAGCCTTGTGCTTGTGTCGCGTGACGTGATCTCTGATGAGGCGTGGGCCGTGCTCGGGCCTCTGTTTCCCGCTGTGAAGGCTACGGGCCGTCCGCCGGTAGACCGACGCACGGTGGTCGAGGCGACGGCGTGGCGGTTTCGCACCGGGGCGCCGTGGCGTGATCTGCCCGAGCTGTACCTCGTTCGCGTGGAAATGCCGACGCCTGAAAGACCAAGCGGCCGCGCCGGGAACAGCCGGTCCGGCGGCACGGTTGCATCGACCGAGGGACCGGCGCCGCACGGGCGGGGAACACGGAGACCACGAGGTCGTCCGCCCCACCAGGATCCGGGCCCCAGGATCGCGGTACGCCCGCCGCGCACTCGGACCAAGACGTATTTCTGCAGGAGGACTGTTTCATGACTGACCGGCCCTTGACGCTCATGGCAGTACACGCCCACCCCGACGACGAGGCCACCGGAACCGGAGGGGTCCTCGCGCGGTACGCGGCGGAAGGCATCCGCACGGTTCTCGTGACGTGTACCGACGGCGGTCGCGGTGACGGACCGGGGGGTGTCAAGCCGAGCGATCCCGGGCACGATCCGGCGGCGGTCGCCTTGATGCGCCGTCAAGAACTTGAGGCGAGCTGTGACGTCCTGAAGGTCAGCGATCTGGAGATGCTGGACTACGCCGACTCCGGGATGACGGGCTGGCCGAGCAACGACGCCCCCGGATCCTTCTGGCGGACCCCCGTGCAGGAAGGCGCGGCCCGACTCGCTGAACTCATGCGGCACTACCGACCTGATGTGGTCGTCACCTACGACGAGAACGGCTTCTACGGCCACCCCGACCACATACAGGCTCACCGCATCACGATGGCGGCGCTGGAGATGGCCGCGCTGACTCCGAAGGTTTACTGGACCACGATGCCCCGCTCGATGATGCAGCGGTTCGGCGAGATCATGCGCGAGTTTCATGAGGACATGCCGGAGCCGGATCCTGCCGAGGCCGCCGCGATAGCCGAGATCGGCCTCCCCGACGACGAGATCACCACGTGGGTGGATACCACCGCGTTCAGCGGTCAGAAGTTCGACGCGTTGGCCGCGCACGCCAGTCAGGGCGAGAACATCTTCTTCCTCAAGATGGGCAAGGAGAGGTTCGGCGAGTTGATGGGCATGGAGACCTTCGTACGTGTCCAGGACGCCACCGGCGCGGCCGTACCCGAGAACGATCTCTTCGCCGGACTGCGCTGATCCGCCCGTCCGACCGGCCGGGATCGCGCATTGACCGCACGGCGCGATCGAGCGGGTCACACACCCGGAGGCTTGTCCACGCGAGTTCCGCTCCGGCAGCCCGCGTCCAGGCCCTCGCCGACGGCGTCGACGCGTGCCCGCACTTGTGACCCGACACCGTGCTCGTTCCCAAACCACCTGGCAACCGCACAGGTGAGAGACCTGGGGCTGCTGACTCGGAAGGTGCGCGAAAGCCCAGGTCACAAGCCCGGCGGTCTGCTCCGATCAAGACAGACAGGTCTCCGACACCAACCGCGAGACCCTACAGCAATTCCGTCGGACAGCCGAACGGGCGGACGGGCCTCGGAAGCGGGGGCATCCTCACACCCGTCCGCCCCGGGACGGGGTCCCGGTCGCACACCCACGCTGAAACAAAGGAGTACGGCGTGCGACCGGGGCCCTTGGCGCGCCGGTCCTCCGTGCACAACCGCACTCGTGCGCTGCCAGTGGCGAGCGAGCACACGAGTTGGCGTTGGTCATCGCTGCCGTCTCCGAGCGATGTGGACCGACTGTCAGCGCCAGACGAATCAGCCGTCTTTGTAAGACGGTGTGCGGCGTGTCATTGATCGTCGTCGACGTGATGCTTCACAGCCGCCGGACGCGCAATACGCCGGTCAGCATCGGGAGGGTGAAGTCGCCGTGGGCGGTCTCCGGCCTACTCGCGAGGAAAGCGCGGATCCGGCCCAGCGTGGCCTCTCGTTCCTGTGCCGGCATGACCAGCACCCCCCGCTCGCGTCGCGATGGTCGCGACGCGGGAGTCGGCGGTGCGGCGCTGTCGTCTTTGGAAGGCGCATGCTTGCCGTCTCGGCGCGCCAGCTGGTGGGCGTGTCACGCGGGCCGATGGCCATGCTCCCGCTGACCCGCGCGAGCCCGGCAACGCACTCGACCCGGTCGTCCATGACGTTCCACAGGCCGGCCGGATGGGCGGCGGTCGCGGCCGGGCAGTGGGCGGCCGAGAGCGTGCGTGGGGTGATCCGTGACGTGGAGGCGGTCATCGTCGCGGTTGTTGTCACCACCAGCGTCGCGACGGGAAGCTAGGCCCACCATCCGGACCGCCGGACCGCCGGACCGCCGGACCGCCGGACCGCCGGACCGCCGGACGGCTCGATGGCAAGTCGGCCCGGGCTGGCTCGCGGACATGACCGACCCGAGGAGCTGCCGGACTGGCTCACCGAGGAGGACCTGACGAGCTCACCGCCAACTACGCCGCGGGTTTCACTGGCGCACTGGACTGGTACCGCAACCTGGACCACAACGGGTAACCGAGCGCCCCCTGGCACGGCGCCGTCGTCACCACCCCGACCCCGCGCGATCTTTTGTGGCGGGACCTGTTGATATCAGGGGGAGGCCTGTTATGGCATAGCTGCCGGGTGACGTCCGTCCGGATGCAAGCCCGATGCCCCAGCAATTGCGCCACCATGAGGAGTCTCGCTGATGCCTCGTCAGCTGAAAATCGCCCTGTTAGCAGCCATACTCTCCCTGCTCCTCGGCCTGGTCTGGGCCGTACAGGACCAGGCGGGCAAACCGCAGCCGGGAGCGGGGGTGAGGGCGGGGCAGGGGCGGACGCCGGCGGTCAAGGCCGCGGGGACGTTCCGAAATCCGCTGAACACGGGGCCGGACCCCTTCATGACGTATGCGAAAGGGGCCTACCACCTCACCACCACCCAGGGCGACAGCATCAAGATGTGGAGTTCGCCCTCGCTCGGCACGCTGCTCGACGCGGACCCGGTGACCGTGTGGCGGGACACCGACCCCACACGCAACCAGCACATCTGGGCGGCCGAGTTCTACCGTTTCGGGGACCGCTGGTACATGTACTACACGGCCGACGACGGTACGGACGACCATCACCGGCTGTACGTTCTGGAATCGGACGCCGATGACCCCGCCGGGCCGTACCACTTCAAGGCGAAGCTGACTCCGCCCCACCACGCTAACGATTTTGCCATCGACCCCAGCGTCTTCCAGCACAACGGCAAGCTCTACCTGGCGTATTCGGGGCTCAACCCCTACCAGCACAACGGTCTGAACATCGTCCCGATGTCGAACCCGTACACCGTCTCCGGTGACGCGGTGGCCCTCAAGGCCGACGGGGGCTGCCCAGAGGTCCGCGAGGCGCCCGAGTTCCTCAACCGCAACGGACGTACCTGGCTGACGTACTCGACCTGCGACACCGGCAAGCCCGACTACCAGCTGTGGATGCTGTCCCTGCCGGACAACGCCGACCCCCTGACGCCCGGCAACTGGCGGCAGCATCCCGGCCCGGTCTTCGGCCGCAACGACTCCAAGGGGGTCTACGGCCCTGGTCACCACGCCTTCTTCCGGTCACCCGACGGCACCCAGGACTGGATCGTCTACCACGCCAAGACGACCGCGGGTTACGCCTACAGCAACCGCACGACCCGGGCCCAGCCGATCGGATGGCACGCGGACGGCAGCCCGGACCTGGGCCGGCCGTTCGCCCTGGGCGCGACGCAAGACCTGCCTGCCGGTGACCCGGGCAACGGCAATTACTGGATCAACGACAACGGCCGATCCAGTGGAGCCGGCCAGGTCTCCTACCAGGGTGCCTGGAAGTCGGGGGCGGGGTGCGCGACCCAGTGCTTCTGGGACGACGACCACTGGAGCGACCGGGCGGGCAACACTGCGGACTTCACCTTCATCGGCACCCGTATCGCACTGTTGTCCGTACAGGACACCGGCAATGGCATCGCCGCCATCAGCGTCGACGGAGGCCCCGAGCAGCACGTCGACTTCTACGGGTCGCCCCGGACGGGCGAGACGCTCCAGTACCTCAGCCCGCGGCTGGCCTCCGGCAGGCACACCCTGCGCGTTCGGGTCACCGGGAAACACAGCGCACCGTCCACCGCATCCTTCGTGAGCGTGGACCGGGCCGAGGTCTACACCGGCTGAGACCGCCCCGACGGCCTGACTGCTGCGGGGTGTCCGGTGGTTGGGCGCCGGATGCCGTTGCGGGCCGGCGTCGAGTTGACCGATGACCCGCTGGTGAGATCTGGCCACTCCCACCAGCCCCCGGTGTGCCACAGTCCTGCGTCGGCGGCGGCCGCCAAGGAGGTCACGACAACCTCAAGAAGTTCGGCGCCGGCACCGTGCGTTGATCCGGGGACAAGGTCGTCCGGCATCCGCCCGCCGAAGAGGGTGCGGTAGTGGCCGGGCTGATCGATTCCCCAGCGCACGTAGACCGGGTCCGCGCCCTCGCGCCGCATCGCAGTGACCACTTTGCCGAACTGCCGCGGGCTCAGCCCGGTGAACGGGGCTGTCCAGGAGGGCTCCGACGTTGTGATCACACCAGCCACCACAAGAACATCTCATCTGTGACCAGCAGTTACGGGACACCGCTTACTCCACCGCATACAGCAGGTTGTACTCAGCACCATCCGCCCTGAAGCGCAGACTGCGCTCACCAGGCGTATCCGTGATCCACTGCTCCCCGAGCGTGCCATCCCCGACTGCTCCGCCGACCTCTCCGAGAGAGACGGCAATCGTTCCCGTGAAGTCGCAGTCGTACTTGACGGTGTACATCCGGTCTCCCAGCACCGTCCCATTCCATACAGTGCCACGATTCTGGACAACAAGCAGCGGCTCGTCGAAGCCGCTCCAGCCCTCAGTCGTGACGCACTTGAGCTTCTCCAGATAGAGCTTGGCCATACCGTCCCCTGTGAAGGATCCTTCTCGACACTTCACATCCTGCCGAGCCTCAATAAACGATCACTAAACGAATGAACGCGGTATTCGCCGCCAAGGCGATGCCCCGCCTGGGGTGGGCGTGGCATGGCTGTAGCCCTCGTCAGAGCAGCCAGTGCGCCGCGGCACCACCAGCCCCAAGGCTGACCAGCCACGCCAACAAGGCTGGCGATACCTGCAGTTGCAGGCGGTAGCCCGCCCGAACCTGGAGGCCGCGGCGGCCCAGCGTCACGCACCACCACCGCCCTCTACTGACCAGCACGTCGAGAGGCAACACCACGACGACGCTCAATAACTCCCGCGGCCCACCTGGCCCAGAGCCGCTACGCCGCGGCGTAGCTGAGGCGCAACAGACAGGGCGCACGCGAAGTTCCGCAACCGCTGATCAGCCGCTGTGCACGGTCAGGGAGTGGCCTCGACACGACCCGGCGCAGATACCCCTTCCAGTCTCTCCTGGATCACCCACGGACGCCCATGCAGCCCCACAGCCCGGCAGTCCTGGTGCGCGACGCAGAGGCCATCCGCCACTGGGCCTTGACCTGCACAGATGCGGATATGCGATGCCCTGACTTCCCCAAGCACCTTCTCGTAGCAGGTGAGCCGCGTGCCCAGCAGCGCTCCGACACTGCTCGGTTCTTCAGTCCGCCTCCGACACCTGCTGGCGCCGCCACTTTCCCGGGTCCGGTGTGCGGGGCACCTCGCGCAGCGGGGGAGTGAGGTGGCAGGAGCGGGTTCAGACGGGAACGATCAGATCGATCCCGTAGGCGGCGACCGCGAGGCAGGCGGCGAAGCACAGCACGGCCGTGACGGCTGCCAGCTTCTGGTGCCGGCCTGGAGGCGTGTCGGGGGCGGGCTCCCCGTGTCCGGCGTGGGCCCAGGTGGCCAGGCCGAGCGAGAACATCACGACGACCACCACGGTGATCCCGAGGCTGACTCCGAAGACCCCGGCCAGAGTGCCCCAGTCGATATCCATCCCGTTCCTCCTGCCTCTGCCTCTGCCTCTGCCTCTGCCTCTGCCTCTGCCTCTGCCTCTGCCTCTGCCTCTGCCTCTGCTTCTGCCTCTGCTTCTGCCTCTGCCTCGGCGACGGCCCGCCCGGTCGGGCCGGCTCAGGAGGCCGACCTGACAGCGGGCTTCGCCGCGTTTTGCGGCGCCTCATTGACATTCTCAGGGCTCACCGGGCGGCGGCGCGAGAGCACGTAGAAAGCTGCCGCGGCGGCCAGGGCGACACCCGCCACCAGGGCCACCCCCGCATCGCCCCGACCAGCCACCCACGCTGCCACGCCTCCCACGGCGGCCGCGGACGGCAGTGTCAGCAACCAGGACACCGCGATCCGCCCTGCGACGCCCCAGCGCACGTGTGCCAGCCTGCGGCCCAGCCCCGCGCCGAGGATGCTGCCCGTGCACACCTGGGTGGTCGACAGCGCGAAGCCCATGTGCGACGAGGCGAGAATCACCGCGGTCGCGCTGCTCTCGGCGGCGAACCCCTGCGGGGCCTGGATGTCGGTGAGTCCCTTGCCCATGGTCCGGATGATCCGCCAGCCGCCCGCGTACGTGCCCAGGGAGATCGCCAGGCCCGCGCTCAGCACCACCCACCAGGGCGGCCCCGCGCCATGGCTGAGCACCCCGCTCGAGATGAGCGCCAGGGTGATTACCCCCATCGTCTTCTGGGCGTCATTGGTGCCGTGCGCCAGTGCCACCAAGGACGCCGACCCGATCTGTCCCGCACGGAAGCCTTTTCCGACGGCGCGCGCCGGGGTCCTCCGGGTGATCGTGTAGGCGAGGTAGGTGGCCAGAAGCGCCACCACGCAGGCCACCACCGGCGAGGCCACCGCAGGGATCAGGATCTTCTCGATGATCGCGCCGAAGCGCACCGCGGAACCCCCGGCCCCCACCCACACCGCGCCGATCAGCCCGCCGAACAGGGCGTGGGACGAGCTGGAGGGCAGTCCGAGGAGCCAGGTAACCAGATTCCACAGGATCGCCCCGATCAGCCCGGCGAAGATCATCACCAGGGACACTTCGCTGTCTTGGACTATGCCGCCCGAGATCGTTTTGGCTACCTCCGTGGAGAGGAAGGCTCCGCCCAGATTGAGCAGGCCCGCGACGGCGACGGCGACCCGGGGGCTCAGCGCCCCGGTGGCGATGGAGGTGGCCATCGAGTTGGCGGTGTCGTGGAACCCGTTGGTGAAGTCGAAGGCCAGGGCGGTGAGGATCACGGCCACGAGCAGGAAGGAGACAGATGCCATCCCGGTCCTCCACGTCGAGGGCGGTCGGGCCACGCGGGCCTACCGAGCCATGTGTGCGAACCGCCGGTCTCTTCCCACGCTAAGTGCCGCTCAGGATCGCCGCCAATGCGACGGCGCGGGCCGGTCGCTGGCGGCCACGCCGATGGGCTGTGGCGCCCGACGGACCGAACGACGCAGACGGCAGCTGCTTCCACGTGCCTCCCGAGGTCGCGACGCACACGATCGCAGCCAGCACCTCCCGGTCACCGTGCCGACGCCGGCCCCGCCTTGTGGACGAATCGGTGTCTCCGGCGCCACCCGCTGGAACAGTCCCCACAGCTCATTCGGCACCAGCCGCTGGAACAGTCCCCACAGCTCATTCGGCACCAGCCGCTCAACAATCCCCACGCCAGACCTATCGAACATGCCAGTTGAGATGGCCTGTTAGAGGGAGTGCTGCCCTACCCTGGGGGATCCTTCGTGTGGGTCATGGGAACCCATGTGTCAACAGCGTGCGATACCAACGGAGTTGAGTATTCCTCCGCTGCGCGGGCGGTTTTCGACCTTCGGGAGACGACTCGTTTGGTTCCTCCAAAAGGAAGCCGTCTTCTTGCGGACTGCCTGATCGGCATCCGCCGGGCCTGGACCTGGGCCATCAGTCCCAGCGCCTTCGCCGCTCACGAACTGGCCCTGGAGCCACAAGGCGCGGGCAGGTCCGGCTTGTACAGGTATGCCGTCCCTTGCTCATAGTCGTGGAGGTCGGGGCCCGGCGGCAATTCCTGGCCACGCCAGTCGGTCAGGGCCGGGTCATTTCCGATCGTGCGGGCGGTGCGCAGGCCGCTGACCATGGCATCAAGGTCGCGGATCTCGGATCGTCCATCGGTTCAGTACCGGCTGTCAGTGGCGGGTCAAGTGCCCGGACGGGGAGCTCGTAGGTGCCGGCGCCGGGCCAACTCTTCGTCGTCGACCAGAGTGAGCATGGGCTGACCCGGTGCGCACATCATGGTGACGAGGAAGCGGCTCCGGGAGTCCGTCCGGTTGTTTCCGTCCTGGTAGTGGATGACATCGCCGCCCGGCTCCCAGAACGTCTCCCCGGCCTTGATCACCCGCTCCGGCTCACCTTCCAGCTCGAAGAGCATCTCCCCCTCGAGCACGTAGCCGAAGGCAGGTCCCGAGTGCCGGTGCGGAGGGGTGCCGGGATCGCCGGGAGGGAACTCGACGAGCACCGTCATCGCCTCCGCCTCCTCCGGAACGAACGGCGGTTTCGCCGACTGCAGCACGGTGAGCGCGGTCTTCCATGCTTCCGAGCGTGGTTGACTCTCGGCGCTGCCTGCCGTCTGTTCGTTGTTCGACATCGCGAGGTCTCCAGTGGTGGGGCGGCCGGGTCAGGTGAGCCAGTCGGTGTAGTGGGTGGGGGCGATGCGTGCGTCGCCCTTGGTGGTGAGCACATCGCCGTCGACGGCGGCGAACATGCCGGCGGTGTCGTCGGTGATGACCGTGCGGCCGTCGGGTCGGGCGTTCAGGGTGATCCGGCCGAGTTCGTCGAGGGGATGGACGTCGGGCCCGCCGACGTTGAGGGTTCCGTTCAGAGGCGTACCGGCGGCGACTTCGGCGACGGTGTCGGAGACGTCCTTTGCGGCGATCGGCTGGAGCGGGGTGGTGGGCAGGCGGACGGTGTCGCCCTCGGTGGTCCAGGACATGAAGGCGTCGATGAACTCCATGAACTGGGTGGCGTGGACGATCGAATAGGGGATCGGCCCGGCCTTGAGGATGTCTTCCTGCAAGACCTTGGCGCGGTAATAGGCGAGGTCGGGCACCTGGTCCGCGCCGACGATCGAGAGGATGACGAAGTGCCCCACCCCGCCCTTGTGGCCGGCGGCCAGGAGGTTGTCCATCGAGGTCTGGAAGAAGGCGGGAGAGGCGTCGTCGAACGTCGGCGAATTCGTCAGATTGACGATCCCGTCTACTCCGGCCACCGCCTCCTCCACGCCCTGGCCGGTGATCACGTCGACACCTGCGGTCGGCGAGTGCGGCACGGCCTCGTGCCCGGCGGCGTTCAGCTTCTTCACGACCTGCGACCCGATCAGACCGGTACCGCCGATGACTGCGAACTTCATGGGTCACCTTTCGTCGCGCACCGATAGGTCATGCGTCCAGATTGCGGCGATGCAGTGCACGGCGCACGCTGGGCCGTGAACTGCTGGCACGCTGGTGGCGCTGCGTGCTTACGGCATCGCTGATGGCACTTGATGCAAGGGCCATCCCTGGGAACGCTGGTGGTTGCTGCGACGCCCTTCCATGATCGGAGAGACCACACCTAATACCGCAACGGTGTTTGTGCTGATGGATGGGTGTTCAGTTCCCGGTTCCAGGTCTTGATCGCTTCGGAGGCTAGGAGCGGGGCGACCGGGGTGCCGGCCGGCGCCTGCAGCGGCTCGCGCATCGCGGACCTGGGAGGCCAGTTCGATGAACTGGTCGAGGTCCTCGTCCAGCCTGTAGCACAGCAGTTGAGCCAGAACCCCACCTCAGAAGGCACCACTGTCCGGCATTGTTCGATTGCGACAGCACGGTCACCGGATAGGTCGGAGAGAGGGCGTCGGTGCCTTCTGTCAGCTGTCTAGAAGAGGCGGGCGCGCATGTGCTGTGTGAGGTTTTCGAGGATCTCGCGCAGCCACGGGCTGCGGATGGCTGGTAGCCGGACCAGGGTGTCGCGGAACGCCCCCGGGTCGGCCCGGAACAGGTGACGGGGGCGCGGCGGGGGCGGGTCGTCGCGAAGGACGCCGTCGGGCATGCCGCCCGACGCAGGGAAGGGCAGGTACGGCTCGGGGAAGGCCAACCACAACCACACCCCGAATGGCAGCGGTACCGAGTATGCCGAGGCGGCCGGGTTGGCCGGGGCCCAGGGCTCACCCGTCTGCGGATGGGTCGGCACGAGGAGGATGTCGGCGTCCGCGGCGGCAGGCCGTCCCGGTCCGGCCAGGACGGCCCGCCGCACCGGCGGACCCGCGGGCAGCAGGGCGTCGAGGGCGCGTTGGAACACCTCCTCGGTCAGGCCTTCCGGGACGGTCACCGGCCGGCCTTCCGAGGCCGCCAACAGGTGGGCGAGCGCCCGGCCGACTGCCGCCTCCCACTGAGGGCTCCACGACCATAAACGGTCCGACCTCAGCCACGATCCCCACGTGGCGATCGGCTCGAACGGGGGCGTCCCCTTCCCCTCTGCCATCAGCTCCGCCCAGGAAAGCGGCGCGGCGTCGGCGTCGTCGACGAGGCGGCGACGCACGGCGTTTGGGGCCAACCACACCGCCTGCCAGAGCGAGCAGTCGTCAATCCTGCTCGCCACGGGCAGGCCGCACGTCTCGCAGGCCATGTTGGGGCCGTCGGCCCAGTCGAGGCCGCAGCAGTAGCCGCCGCCTTTCTCCGGGATCAGCACGGTGCCGCGTGTGTCTCCGGGTGCGATGACGATCGCGCCGGGCAGGCCGTCGGACAGGGCGTAGACCGGCGCATAGATGCCGCGGCCCGCAGCCTCGTCCGGATCGACCTTTTCCCACGTCCGCCACGGCGGCCCCAAGGGCTCCGGGTCCACGGCGAACGTGCCCGACTCCATGAGCACCGGGAGCTGAATCCCGTTCCCGTACTTCTGATGGGCGTGAGCCGGCAGGGCGACCTGGGACAGCGGAATGGTCAGCCTGGCGCCGCACCCCGCACACGTGAAAACGATCAAAAGTCCTCCGCTTGGGAAACAGAGGCATCGTCGCAGCCCGGAAGCGGCCGGCCAACGTGTTATTCGTTTCGCCTCGGAGCCGCAGCGCCGCCACGGCGTGGGCGCATCAGCTCCCACTCGAACTGGTATCGACTGTCGCCCAAGTCGGCGGTGAGCCGCGGGAATGTCGCCGCGACGTTCGTGGATGGGGCGACGGCGACGGATCCGGTGGGCGGGAGTGTCGGTCAGTTGAGGTAGTGGGCCCGCCCCTCGTCATCGAGCCCGACCGGGCCCTCGGGGATGATGCAGAACTCATTGCCCTCGGGGTCGGCCATCACCAGGAACCCGCCATCGGCGTACTGCTCCAGCCTGCGCCCGCCGAGCGCCTCGACCCGCTGCTGCTCGGCGGCCGGGTCGGGCGAGCTGATGTCGACGTGCATGCGGTTCTTGCCCGACTTCGGCTCGGCGGTCTGCTGAAATCCCAGGCCCAGGCCGTTTTCGCGCCGCAGCCATACGTACGGTCCCGTGCGGCCCACAACCGGCCTGCCGAGCAGCTCCGACCAGAATGCGGCGAGCCGAACGGGGTCGGCGGCATCGACGATGAGGGCATTCACACGCAGAGGGGAGTCCGTCATTCGCTGATCCTCTCAGAGGCTGTTGTGTGAGCCTTTGTCAGCCGGGCCGGTCCTCGTCAGAGGGCGCCTGCTCAGATGGGAAGAAGATCCGGCTGAGGAGATACGGTACGCGGCCCGGCTCTGGTTGGTTGGCGAGCAGGGGGCCCAGAATCGCGAGTAACTTGTGGTTCATCTCGGCGAGTTCGTCCGGGCTGAGCCAGAGGGTGCCCTGGCGGTAGGAGACCGAGTCGGCGACCGGGTCGGCGTCGTCGCGGTCGAGGTAGGCGTTGAACTCCGCGATCAGCACGGCCATGGCGGCGGCGAAGCCCCGGCGGTGGTCGTCCAGCGACATCGCGGCAGCCGCGTCGATGCCGACCACAGGGCGGTCCTGACGCAGCCGATAGTGCCGCTCGACGGCGCCGCGCACCCGCTGCTCCGCGGCGACCTCCAGGAAGCCCGCCTCGGTCAGCAGGGCGACGTGCCGGTACATGGTCACCTTCGACACCTCGGGCATGCGCGCGCACAGCTGCGAGGTGGTCAGCACCCGACCGCCGGCAAGCGCGTGCACCACTCGCAGACGCACAGGGTGAAGAAGCAGGTCGACTGTGTCCATGACGCTACTGTTTCACATACGATACCGTTATCGAAATTGAAAACGCAGTGCCGTAGGAGGGGAACATGGGGCAGGCAGTGGGGCGGACGGTGCAGGTGAACGGTCGGTCCGTCTATGTCGAGGAGTCCGGTACGGGGCCTGAGTGGGTGGTCTTTGAAGCCGGCGGGGGCCTGGGGCGTACCTGCTGGGAGCCAGTGCTGCCGCTGCTGACGGATCGAGGGCGACTGGTGGCCTACGACCGTGCCGGCTTCGGCCGCAGTGGCCGGACAGCGGTGCAACTGAGCATCGACGACATGGCCGCGGACCTGGTCGCCATGATCGAGGCAGTCGTCCCCGGCCCCTTCGTGCTCGTCGCACACAGCATGGGCGGGCTGGTCGCACGCCGCGCCGTGGAACGTCTGGGGCCACGGCTGCGGGGGCTATTGCTGCTCGATCCCACGCCGGAGAGCGCGCCCGTCTACAACACTCTCGACCAGACCGCCGCCAAGGTCGACCGTGCCATGGGCGTGACGCAGGCGCTGGTCCGGTCGCGCTCGCTGGCCCGCATGGTCAGCGGGAACATCCGCCGTGTCTTCCCGGCGGACACCTACGCGACCATGCTCGCCGAGGACCTCATCCCGGCCGGCATCGCGCAGACGAGGAAAGAGCTCAAGTCCGTGGCCGCAGCCATCCCTCAGCTCCGCGCCGGGCCGCCCCGCCTTCCGGCATGTCCGACCGTCCTGCTTTCGGCATCCCGCCCCGTGAAGGGACGGGGACAGCAGCACGCCGTCATCGCTGAACATCAGCGACGTTGGGTCCAGACGCTGCCGGATGGGCGGTTCGAAAAGGTCGACTCGGGGCACTTCATTCAGGCTGAGCAGCCGGGGATCGTCGCGGACAGGGTCGGACGCCTCCTCGACCGGGCTCCGGGCCGGCGCGTCCGGTCGGCCTGAAGGGTGTTGTGCGGGCTTCGCCGGATGTCAGTTTGAGTTGGCCTCTGGGGCGGCTGGTGCCGACTTGGCGTGGGTGAACAGGCCGGGTTCAGGCTCGGCGAGGATGCCGCGGCCCACCAGGCGTTTCAGTTTGGCGCGAGTGCTTTCGGTGTGCCGCGGCTCGGTGCCCAGGCCGAGCACCTGGCAGACGTCCTTGGCGCGGAGTCCTTCCTCGGCTCCCTCGATGGCGGCCAGGATCTCTCGGTATCCGGAAGGCAGCGGCTCGGGCGGCGGAGCGCCGTCCTCGGCGGCCGGTTCACAGATGGCCTGGCGGGTGATCTCCAGACGTCTCAAGGTGTTTTCGGCAGCGGTGAGTTGCTCAGTGAGACGGGCGATCTGGTCACGCAGCCGTTCGGCCGTCTCGCGAACAAGCTGCTGCCGGGTCTCGATTTTGTCCAGGAGTTCCCTCATCGACGCTCTCGCTTTTCGAGGGTGCTGAGCACAAGGCCGGCGGGTCGTGCCCGCTCGGGGTGGAAGCACGGGTGAGACGGCGGAGCATGACGTCGGCCATGGACCAGTGGATCATCGCCACCGAGCTGGCCGGCCTCGTCTCGTAGTCGCGCGCGAGGCGCCGGTGGAGCATGAGGGTGCCCAGGGTCTGCTCGACCACCCACCGTTTGGGTTCCGGCGCGAACCCTCTGGTGCCGGGCTCGCGTTGGACGGTGTCCACGTCGATGCCCCGCCGGGCGCCGTGGTCAACGACGGTGTTCTCGAACCCTGCGTCCACCCACGCCTTGGTCACCGTGGGTGCGGAGGCGGCGACCTTGTCCAGCAGCGTGACGCCGATCGCGTTGTCGTGGACACTGGCCGCGACAACGACGACGGCGATGAGCACGCCCAGGACGTCAGTGGCGATGCCGAGTTTGCGGCCGGGGCTCTTCTTCCCCGCATCCAGCCCGGTCGTCTCCTTGGGCGCGTTCGTGGAGGCGCGCACGGTCTGGGTGTCCAAAACGACGGCGGAGGGGTCCTCGCGCCGCTTGCGGCTCTCGCGGATCTGCCAGCGCAGCAGGTCGTGGACAGTCTCGGTAGTCCCATCGTCGCGCCACTTGGCGAAGTAGTAGTACACGGCCGTGTACGGAGGGAGGTCGTGAGGGAGATAGCGCCATTGGCAGCCGGTGCGAGCCTGGTAAAGGATCGCGTCGATGATCTCCCGTATCTCGTACTGTCCCTCGTGCCCGCTGACCGAGGAGTGTCGGGCCTTCCACGCGGTGATGACCGGCCGGATCAGCTTCCAGGCTTCATCGGACAGGTCGCTCGGGTACGGAGCGCGCTCACCCACGACCACCAGCACACCGCAACCACCGCGAACCGCAAGCTCCCAAACCGGACAACCCGCCTTCAAGCACTACGAGAGCCGCCCAGACTAGCGCAACACCCTCTCAGGGCGCGCCGCTCAACGGTGCTGCCGCGGAAAGCCGCTGTGCCTCAGCCGGGGCCAGGGGGCACAGCACGGAAGTCGATGGGTTATCAGATGTCCTGCAGGCCCTTGTCGACGACCTGGCGGAACACGTCGAGCATCACGCGATGACAGTGCCCTCCGGTCGGCCGCCCCGCCCCTGAAACCGGGCCCGGACCGGCAGCAACGGCCGGACGACCTGCCACTCCGCCTCCGTCGGATCGGAGCGGTAACACCCGCACCCGCTCCGGCCCGTCCGCCGCGTTGCCGAATCTGTGCGTGAGACAGCCACACGTCAGGGACGGCGCGTTGAACAGGACGCGGGCACGAAAGACTGCGACGCAGGGCCTCCTGGTGCTGCTCGGTGGGGATCGCCACCCGGAGCTACAGGAGGCCTGCCGTTATGCCCCGGCTGCTCAGAGACCACCCGAACAGGAACCACGTTCAATTGGTTAGGTCTGACGAACGGTCAGCGGAATTTTCGCAGTGTCGGTCGATACTCAAGCATGTGGGTCGATCTCGGCCGTGGTCAGGTCTGCGAGTCGTTGTGCGGTGTTGAAGTGGGGGGTGAGACGGGTCTTGGCCATGGCGAAGGAGGTGCCGGTGGCGGTGTCGGCATAGACGTAGCTGCCGCCACCACCGACCCAGCCGAACGTGGCAGGTGCCTCGTCCGGCCGAGTACCGATGCGGCCGAGCGGATAGCCCAGGGCCAGCCGCGCATGGTTACCGAAGACCTGGTCGGTGCCCTCGAAGGCCACCGCCGTCAACTCCTCGAGTTGGTGTGAATCGATGAGCCGACCGTCGAGGACCGCGGCATTCATGGCAGCGATTCCCCGCGCGGTGAAGGTGCCGACCGACGGGATGTCCGCTTGCAGGATCTCGTGGCTGTTGCCCATGGCCGCGGTCGGTTGCAATTCCCAGGGCGCAAGAATGCCATCGCCGTCAGGTGGGCCGACCGGGAGTGGTGCGGCGTCTTCGAGTCGCGCCAGCCGGGCCAGGTCGGTTCGGGGCACACCGAAGTACAGGTCACCGTCGAGGCCCAGGGGCACGGTGACCCACTCGTGCAGGAGTTGGCGCATCGGTTTGCCTGTGGCCCGGCGTGCGACCTCGCCGACGAGGAAGCCGAAGGTGAACGCGTGGTACCCCGTCTCGGTCCCGGGTCGCCAGCGTGGTTCGGCGTCGGCGATCGCGGTGCAGACCCGCGACCAGTCAGTCAGGTCGGCAGGGCCGATGCCACGAGGTATCGCCGGCACGCCGACCGAGTGTGTCAGCACGTGTCGAAGAGTCGCAGTCGCCTTGCCGTGGGTGCCGAATTCCGGCCACAGGTCGACCACCCGTGTGTCGTATCCGACAGCACCGGTCCTGACGAGCAGGTGAGCGATCAACGACGTCATGACCTTGCCGGCAGAGAAGCTGAAGAACGGGGTCTCCGGGGTCACCCTGCGCCCGGTCTGGCTGTCGGCGACGCCGGCGACGGCGTCGACAACAAGAGCACCGTGGTGGTAAACGGCAACCTGCAAGCCGGTTTCGTCTTCGGCATCAACGAGTTCGTCGAGGGCGCTTTGGACCTTTTGCTGCAGGGAGGGCATCATCGTCACCGGCTCGGCCACGTGTAGCGAGTCTGGCTGGATGTCGGTAGCTTGCCGAAAGCGAATCCGGCAGTCGGCGCGACCCGATCCAGCCTGGTGTCGCCGACGATGACGGCCTCGACCGCCAATGCCCACGGCCTCGCTTGCGCGCCTGGAGACGAAAACGGCCCCAGCACAGCATCATCCGGTTCACTGTCCAACATGTCACGTCCTTGGGCCAATGAGGCATGCTCAGCCAACCGACACTGCTGAAGCAGCGACAGCAAGCCGAACCATCATGCCTTCCGGTAGGTGTTACGCGCCGTCTTGATGAGGCCTCAACTCGCCGAGAAACTCATCGGTCCGCGCGCGTACCAGCAACCCGTTGTTCCGCCACGAGGGCTTGTTACTCGCTCCGATCGCTTCTGAGCCGCTATTCGGTTTGATGTGGGATCAGCATGGTCGGCGGGTTTGTGGTGGATTCGTAACGGTACTGGGTGTGATGCAACGGGTGGGATCGCCAGCTCATCTGGGTAGTCAGCGAGGCGCACCGGGCGCCTTCGTTAAGGGGGTGGGTCTCGCCATGTGGGGGAGACCCACGGGAGGGAAGTCCATGACCAGGACAAAGAAGACCGGGATGAAGGCGCGGGGCGGCCGTGTGGCCGCGATCGGTGCGCTGGGTCTGGCGTCGGTGGCTCTGGCCGCCGGGCCTGCGTTCGCCAAGGGCAGTGTGGACATTACGGCGCCGCACACGGCACAGGTCGGCAAGACCATCACGGTCAAGGCGCACGGCGGCGACGACAGCGCCGGCTACCTGCATCAGCTGTGCCTGGAGGAGAACGGCTTCGGCGAAGGGTGGCACCAGGAGAACTGCAGCGCCGCGGTCGAGGGCGACGCGCAGGTCACTGCACACGGCACGTCCGCGCGTCGCGGCAACCTGCAATTCCGCGCGGTGCTGTACGGCCTGACCAGCACGCACGACCACCAGCCCGTGCGTCTGAACGCCTCTGACGTGGTGACGGTGCACGTTCGCTGATTCCAGGCGCGGCCGCAAACACTGCCCGCAGCTGCGCGGTTCAGTTCCTGTTTGCCATGAGATACAGAGCTGGGCGGATCAGGGTGCGGGTCAGGCTTGTCCGTCCTGGTGCCCTGGTGACGCGCCGGTGCCCCGACCCCGCGGTCGGGGCACCGGCTACGGCGCGTCAGCGGGTTGCTGCCGCCTTGGCGAGGGCCGCGTCGAGGTGCTGGTCGACGACGGCTGGCAAGCCGGAGAGGATGACCAGCACGCTGCCGTCACGGATCGTGCTCTTCCTCACCACGGTGTCGCGGCCCCCGGCGGAATAGGTCAGGAGCTGGTTCCACCGCTCGTCCGATGACCACGCCCTTCTCCGTGAGCCGGGTGTCCTCGGCCGCCACCGAGATCCCGAAGTCGATCACCCAGGGGCCGTCCCCCGCGAGCAGTACGTTCGACGGTTTGGGGTCCCGGTGCGTCACGCCTGCGCGGTGGACGGCTCCGAGTGCCTCGGCCAGCGCGGGCCCCCAGCTGTCGCACCGCATGCTCAGGCCAGGCCCCCGTGCTCGGCCACCGCTTCTCCCAGGGAAAGCCCTGGGACGTACTCGGTGGCCGGCCATGCCGGGCGGCCCTCCGCATCGGCGTCGACCACCGCGGCGGTGAAGAAGCCCGCCACCCGGCGCGCCGCTGCCACCTCCCGCACAAACCGCCGCCGAAAACCGGGGTCGTCCGCCAAGGCGGCGCGCACCATCTTCACCGCGACCGTGCGTCCGCTCGGCGACCGCGCCAGGTACACCCGGCCCATGCCGCCCAGGCCGAGCCGTGCCGCCAGCCGGTAACGGCCGACCTGTTCGGGATCCCCCGAAGCCAACGGTGCGAACGCCGCCACCGCGCCGCTGCTGTCATCTCACCGGTAACCGGATCCATCTTCCTTGTAGAACCGTGGACTTGAGAAGCCCGACCATGGTTCCGGACGCGCGAATCCCGGCGTCAACTGGTGGGCTTTCATGTGGAGGTGTCGCCTGTTCCGTAGTGAGATCCGGTCTGGTGTCACCGTGTGTGGTCGCCGGGGGCATATCGGCTCCAGGTGCCGCCGGCTCGGCGACGAGTCGGGTGGCGGTCGTTGTCGTGGTAGCCGTAGGCGTCCTCCAGGCCCGCGGACTTCACCTCGACGTCGAAGCCGATGTCGTGAAGGAGGCATACACCACATACACGCAGAAGTTGACGACCTCGTAGTCGTTGTCCTGCTGATCGCTCGGCCGGTGTTCACACAGAGTTGGTGTCCACTCGCTTCGATGAGCGGGCTGCAGCGCCCATCCCCGACTGTCCATGCCCATATGAGGAGCTTTCATGGCCCCCGATCCGATCACTCCGAGGTCCGAGTCCGAGCTCGGCGACAGACCCGAGACGTCGACCGGCACCACACGCCGTTGGTTCCTCCAGGGCACGGGGGGCGTCGCCGGGGCGCTGGTGCTCGGCGCGACCGCCGGGGCGGGCGGCGCGTACGCCGCTCCGAAGCCCAGGTACGTCGTGCCAAAGGGCTTCCAGGGCAACATGTCCGACCTGAAGCATGTCGTGATCCTGATGCAGGAGAACCGGTCCCTCGACCACTACTTCGGCACGTTCCCCGGCATACGGGGCTTCAACGACAAGCAGGCGCTGCGTTTCCAGGACGGCACCACCGTCTTCCAGCAAAAGGACGGCAGCGGCAACATCGTCACCCCGCAGGTCGACGACGGAGCCTGGGGCAACGACCACGGAGCCTGGGGCGACGCCGACCATCGCAAGTGGGACCTGTGGGTGCAGCACAACGGCGCCAGCTGCATGAACTACCACAGCGACGCCTACATGGGCTTCTACCACTCGGTCGCCGCGCAGTACACCATCGCCGACCAGAACTTCTGCTCCGAGTTCGGGCCGACCGACCCCAACCGAAAGTACCTGTGGAGCGGCACCGCCAACAGCGAGACGGGCAACACCGATGAGTCCAACTACTCCCGTCCCTGGATCACGGTGGCCGAGCAGCTCCAGCAGGCCGGCATCGACTGGCGGCTCTACTCCGACAACAGCGGCAACGGGCGACAGGGCTACCTCAGCACCTGGGTCGGCGACTACGGCGACAACGAGCTGAAATACTTCAAGGGGTTCGACCCCGAGGGGCTGAGCGCCGACGACCCCAAGCTGCGGCCCGGCACCGGGCTGATCTGGCGCGGCAACGCCACGTACTACTCCGGCATGACCTCGCCGAACGACGACTCCGAGGACAACCTCGACGCGGTCCTCAAAAACCTCCACGAGGCCTGCCGGCCGGGCGCGGAACACCCACTGCCGGCAGTCTCCTGGATCGTGGCGCCGTACGGCTGGTCCGAGCACCCGAGCGCGGACACCCTGCACGGCGAGCGCTACGTCAAGAAGGTGCTCGACATCCTGCAGAGCAACCCCGATATCTGGAACCACACCCTCTTCATCCTCAACTACGACGAGAACGACGGGAAGTTCGACCACGTGCTGCCGCCATGGCCTGAGCCGGGCACGGCGCGCGAGTACGCCGGCGACTACCCGCTCGGCTTCGGTGCGCGGGTGCCGATGCTGCTGGTCTCGCCGTGGACCCGCGGCGGGTACGTCGCCTCGGAAGTCTTCGACCACACCTCGACGATCAAGTTCCTCGAGACCTGGGCGACCCACCTCGGCAAGCCGTTCCGTTGCCCCAACATCAGCGACTGGCGGCGCTCGATCGCGGGCGACCTGACCAGCGCGCTCGACTTCGCCCACCCGCAACCGGGGCCGGCCACCTTCCCGGACCCGCACGCCGAGCAGCCGGTGTCCATCGCCGCCAACCACATGAAACCGCGCCCGCTGAGCTTCCATCCGCACGCGACGATCTCGGAGGACCGCACGTCGGGGACGGCCACCGCCAGGATGACCCTGACCGGCGGCCCGAAAGACAAGGCCTTGAGCTTCCAGGTCTTCCCCGACAAGTACCAGGCGTTCTCCAGCACGCCGTTCACCGTCACCGCGAGCAAGCCGCGCGAGTACACCTGGGACACCAAGGCCACCGACGGCAAGTACGCGTTCTCGATCTACTCCAACGACGGCTTCGTGCGCTCCTTCGCCGGCCAGCTCGCGCCCGCTGGAAAGGGGGAGGGTGGCCTCCCGCGCGTGGAAGCCGACCTCCTGAAGGGCGAGGGCGCCAAGCACGATGCTCAGGTGAAGCTCACGTTGCACAACGACGGCACCAAGCCGGTGAACTACACGCTCACCGCTCACGACTACCTCGGCCGTACCCGGAAGGTCACGGTGGCCTACGGCGAGACGAAGGCCGTCATGTGGCCGACCCAGGAGGGCTACTACGACGTGGTCGTCACCGTCGACACCGACACGACCTGGACGCAGCGCTACGCCGGCCGGATCGCCACTACCGGAACGGACTGATCGGCCAGGACATCCGTGGCGACGGCGGCCGGCCAGGCCCCCCGCGCCCCGCGGCAACGGCACGGACCCCAAAACTCCCCACCGATAAAATGTCAGA
>NZ_JBSHAW010000007.1:165655-216007 GCF_053611685.1 Streptomyces sp. NPDC054786
ACCCCCCCTGCCCCCGCGGCCCCCCGGGCGGTTCCCCACCACCCCCACCGGACTCTCCGGCCTGCACTCCGGGGGCCCGGCCGCCGGCCGGGCCCCCCCCCCCCACGCTGCATCGGCTCGGACACCAAAGCTCCGCAGAGATCATTTGTCAGATCCGGCACAGGCACCCGCCGGACCGCAGGGTGCTGTCCGGCCTTGTGCTCATCGGCTCATCTCCTGTGGTGGTGTGGTCAAGGTGCTGATTCCTCGGCGAGGGCGTGTGGTGCGGGAAGCCACCAGGTCAAGGCGCCCTGCCCGGGGCCGGTGCTCACCCGCTGCTCGTCACCGGGGCTCAAGGTTGAGCCGATAGACCTGCGATTCCGTTCCTGGGCACGTCTCAGTGGTCATGACCAGCCCATTTCCGTGCAGAGGCGCCTTGCGCGGATGCCTTCGACGGCGGCCCGGGTGCAGGGCACCGTCTGCGTCGGGAGGTCATTCGGGGGCCACCAGCCCCGGCGCGTGCACTCGTCGGGCTCCCGGACCTCCGGAGTTCCCGACCAGTGACGGGCTCGGAAGACCATCTGCATGAGTGGCCGGCCACCGGGTGTGTCCACGAGGTCGACGACGTGGGTGAGTTCGACGTCACCGGGCTCGATCAGCAGCCCCGCTTCTTTCTCCGCCTAAGGGACGAGGCAGGAGAGGGCGGACTCCTGCTCGCAGTGGTCTGCCAGGAAGTGCCACGTCGATCCTGCGTAGGCGGAGTCGGGGTGGCCCAGACCGAGCAGCGCCTCCCGTCGGCTCGGCGTTCTCCAGGTAGAGGTGGACGCCGATGCCATTGAGCACGGTGCTGGTGGCGCGTCTGCTCTCCATACGGCGACGACATCCGGGGTCTCGGTGAACAGCACGCGTGACGTCATTTGGGGCCTGGTCGACGTTCAGGACGTGGTTATCGGAGCGGCCCTTGCTCGTCGACAAACACGGTGGGTGTCGGGACAGGAATACATCGGCGTTCGCCGGTCCGTAGGCGATGTTGGTACGACCAGTCCTGCATTCCTGCCATGCTGCTGAAGCGATAGTTGAGCTGCCAGCGCACCCACTGGCCGGGGGCAAGTCGCATTGCCGGGGGCCCTCGGTGCCCGTGCGGCGTTCAGGCGGCGTCGGAGCTGCGGTAGTCCCGCACCGACTCCAAGTACTCAGCCACCGCGTCCCGGTTGCGGGTCAGGCACTCGATGCGTTGGTTCAACTGCTCCAGCTCCGTTTCCAGGGTTGCGATCATCTCCGGGGTGGCGTCGGGGAAGTAGATCACTCGTGGCTTATCCAGGCACGGCAGGATCTGCTTGATGATCCGAGTCGGCAGCCCGGCGTCGAGCAGCCCCCGGATCTGCAGTACGCGATCGACGAAGCGCTCATCGTATTCGCGGTAGCCGTTCGGGGAGCGCTCCGCGACGATGAGTCCCTGCTCTTCGTAGTAACGCAGCAGCCTGCGGCTGGTGTTCGTCAACTTCGACAACTCGCCTATGCGCATGTGTTCCACCTCACACCATGTCGGGTTGACCTTCACATCTATGTGAAGGTTTGAGCATACCGGCATGACGACACAGCAGTTGCCCGTTGGTTCCGGCGCGCAGAACCAGAAACACAAACTACCTATGGCGGCGCTGCTCGCGTTGGCCACGGCGGTGTTCATCACCAGCCTGACGGAGACGCTTCCTGCCGGACTTCTGCCCGAGATGAGCGCCGACCTGCACGTCAGGGGGTCCGCCACGGGACAGACCGTCACGATCTATGCGCTCGGCACCGCGCTCACCGCCATTCCGCTCACCGCGGCCACCGCCGGATGGCGCCGCAAGCATCTGCTGCTGACCGCCATCGCGGGATTCGCCGTCGCCAACACCGTCACCGCCCTGTCGACCTACTACCCCCTCACCATGGTCGCCCGCTTCGTGGCTGGTGTGGCCGCCGGCCTGGGCTGGGCCCTGCTGGCCGGCTACGCCCGCCGCATGGTCCCGGTCGGCCTCGAGGGCAAGGCCATCGCCATCGCCATGGCCGGCATCCCGGTTGCCCTCTCCTTGGGCGTCCCTGCAGGCACCTTCATAGGCAAGGCGGTCACCTGGCAGGCGGCCTTCCTGGCCATCAGCGCTCTCGCTGTCGCCCTGATTGTGTGGATCATGGCTGTCGTGCCGGACTACGCTGGGAAGCGCCAGGAGCACCGCGCCCCTATGCGTCAGGCGCTGCGCGTCCCCGGTGTGGCTCCGGTTCTCTTCGTGACGCTGGTCTTCGTCCTAGCCCACACCATCCTCTACGCCTACATCGCCGCCTTCCTCGCCCACGTACGCATGGCCGACAGCGCCGACCTAGCGCTGCTGGTCTTCGGCGGCGCCTCACTGCTGAGCATCTGGATCACCGGTGCCCTCATCAACCGTCGGCTGCGCAGTCTGACCATCGCCAGCACGCTTCTGGTCGGTGCGGCGGCCGCCATCCTCGCGGTCCTGGCCGATAGCCCTGCTCTGGTCTACCTCGCCGTGCTGCTGTGGGGCCTTGGGTGGGGCGGCGTGCCGACGCTCCTGCAGACGGCTGCGGGGCAGGCCGGCGGTGACCAGGCCGACGCGGCGCAGGCGATGCTCGTCACCCTGTGGAACGTGGCCATGGCCGGTGGCGGTGTCGTCGGTGGTGTCCTGCTCGACCTACTCGGCGCCACTTCGTTCCCCTGGAGCGTTCTTGCCCTTGTCGCACCGGCTTTGATCGTCGTCGTCAGCACCCGCACCCACGGCTTCCCAGTCAAGCGATCAAGCTGAATCCTCGGCCCGTCCGCCGATGCCACCACCGGGCCGCACTTGGGCGACGTCGCCGAGCGCGGACTGCATCCGCTGCGGCAGAGCCTTCCCGAACCGGCTCGCCAGGCCGCAACGGCGCAGGTACTCCTCCAGCGGCTCGCCGGGATGGTTGTGCTCCCAGTACCGGCCCAGCGCCAGGTCGCAAGCCGTCAGCGGTCGGCCGACTTGGGGAGCGCGAGTCGGATGGTGAGGACGACGCGTTCGAAGTCGGTGCCGGCGGAGCGGGCGAGGTCGATGCGTACCGGCAGGATCCGTCCGGTCGGCCAGGTGTACGGCGGGCAGCGCCTACGCGCGGCGGTGACCCGGCGTCGCCGCGACCGCTCCGGCACCTGGTGGTACGACCTCGAACTGGAAATACCCGACCAGGAAGGCGACCGCCGCCACGGGTCCCGACTGGTGACGCGCACCCTGGCCTTCAATGCCCCGCACCCCGTAGTTCAGCCGGTCGAGGGCGGGGACTACCGCAGCATCGCCCCCCCCGCCGCCCCAGGAGTGCAAGCGCTGGCCCCTGGGCGACGCGCCCCTGTGGCGGCGGGCAGAGTGCCTCATCCACCGGCCCGACTGCGCGCAGGTCCGCAGCGACCGTCTCCTGACCGACCAGGAGGCACTGGCGATACTCACCGACCCCGAGACCGCCGCCTGTTGCGAAGGGTGCCGCCCCGACACCGTTCTCAGGCAGCTGCACTGACCACGGCTTGAATCGCAAGGGCAGCCCAGCAGCCTCGGGACAACGATCGGGCCCCCGCGAACAGCGGGGCGTCCTGCGGCACCATGTCGGCCCGCACCCGCAGCACCCGGACGGGGTGTCGCCGCCGGCCGGCATCCACCGCCGTCTCGGCGCCCACTCCGGCGACCAGAGCGGGCTCCGCCAGGTCGACGGAGAGCGTCTCGCGCGAGCCCCAGCACGCCGAGAAGGGATCAGTCGTGATCATCAGCGCATAATGATCACTGCGGCAGGCTGTGGAGGTGGCAGCATGCCGTGTCATGGCAGACGACAGCACGAGTAGGTTTCAGGCCGGTCAGACGGGCCTCATCGTCAGGATCCCGGACGCCGAGCCGGCAGTCCACGCATGGCGTGGTCGGTTCGATGCGTCGGCCCGAGCCGGGGTTCCAGCACATGTCACTGTGCTCTTCCCGTTCCTCGACGAGAGCCGAATAGACTCGCTGGTCTGCTCGGCTCTCGCTGACGTGCTCGGCAAGCATCGTGCCTTTGACCTGCGGTTTGAGAGCTGCGGGCGGTTTCCGGAGGTGCTGTATCTCGTTCCTGAGCCAGACACGCAGTTGCGGCGGCTGACTGAGGCGATCGCTGATCGATGGCCCGAGGCTCCTCCCTATGGCGGCAAGTTCACCGAGGTCGTGCCCCACTTGACCATCGCTGACGGTCAGGATGATGCTGTCCTGCAAGGGATTGAGGCCGACCTTCTCAGCAAACTGCCCTTCACGTCCCGTGTCTCGTCAGTGGACCTCGTGGTGCATGACGGTGCGAAGTGGCAAGAGCGAGCGTCGTTCGCACTCCGCGAATGAACAGGTCGTGATGCTTGGCTGATCTGCCGAAGACGAAGCCCATCAGGCGCGCCATCGCACGCCACACCCGGGCTTCGTGCCAGCGACCGACGGCCGCGTGATGGACCGCCAGCAGATGGGCCACCAGTTCGTCGCCCGCCCTGCGGCAGCCGCGGCGCCGACGGCGCCCGGCGCACGCCCTGGCCGCTGCCACCACCGGTGCGGCGCTGCCGGGGCTTGCTTCGACTACGCGGACGCCGACGGGACGCTGCGGTTGCCCGAGGTCGTGCGGCATTCATCGCCGCCCGACCGCTGATGGATGACCCCGCCCATCCGATATCGCGGACGTCGATCGCTCCAGCGTGCGGCCTGTACCGGCAAGACGGGTGCGGGGCCCTTTGTGGCTGGTGGTCACCAGTCGCTGAGGTCGACCACGTGCGAACAGTGCGGGTCGTCGGTGAGCAACCTGAAGGAGACTCCACGGCGAGCAGCACCCGGGACCGTCCCTGCGGGCGCGGGGAGCGGAAGTTCCGCTCCCACGTAGGGGCAGGCTCGAGCGGTTACAACCGACGCGGTCCTGTGGCCGTGGGGATCGGATCGTAGCTGGTCCGCCCCCGATGAGGGGCAGTTGACTCAATTGCGTGCCGCTGGCTGGTGCTTGTGTGTATGCATACCGCATGACAGATGCGGGGGAGCCATCTGGCTCCGGAGATAAGCGCCGACCTCACAAAGAGATCGGCCGATAGACCAAGGCCTGATCGACCACCTCGGTGGCCGAGAGCTCCCGCTCCGGCGGCCAGAAAATCAAGCCACTGACGTGGCCGGTTGGACACGCCAGGGCTCTGTCTAGCATGTCCAACCACCCATCCACTTCCTCTTCGGGGGCGTATTCCACATCCATGATCCGCTGCACGAGGGCAACGGCCTCGGCCCGGCTCATCTCCACTGCACTCATCACCCCCGCTGTTGGGGTCACCCTAACGAGATGCGTGATCGGCCGGACAAGTCCTGGTACTGCAACGGTGTTTGTGCTGATGGGCGGGCAGTTCTATGGGCTGTGTCCGCGTCGTGTGTAGTGGCTGATGCGGGCGTGGTGTTGGCGTTCGGTGAGGCGGGTGATCAGGCGTCTGATCTCGGCGAGGCTGAGGCCGATGAGCTGGGATGACCCGTTTCTGCTGTCCCGGTATCGACTTCACGGGCGCGCAGGACGGTCAGGCAGGTGTGTGCGGACATGGCCAGGGTGATGTGGCGATGCCACCCCGGGTAGCAATTCTCCGTCCGTACCGCGTTCCCGGAGTTCTGCCGCTGCCCCCCGGCGAGCGCACGCCTTTCTTCAGGAAGACGGTGTCATCCACGATGAGCACTGCCTCGGGGTCGCCGAGGTGCTCGACGACGTAGTCACGCACCCGGAACGGGGCCACCTGCGGGCCGGGCCGACGGGAGCGTTTCCGGGCAGCGCACCGCACACCGACGGCCGGCACGTACACGTACCGGCCGCCCGATCACGGTACTGCCCCGGGTCCGCCCGCCTGCCGGTGCTCAGCGCGCGATGTCCCGGCGGAAGGCGAAGCCAGCCAGCAGAGCGAAGCTCAGCATCCAACTCCCCGGCACCAGACAGTCCGACAGTGGGACACGCCGCCGTCCATCAGCGCCTGGCTAGTGTGTGCCCAACGGCTGTTCAGCACGATGATCCGGTCGGCCGCCGCGTCCACTTCGTCCATGCCCGCTCCACCTGCTTCGGGGTGAGCGGCGTACGGGGCGGAATCAGGTACGGCATACGGAGCTCCTTGACTGACGGCGCCACGTGGATCACGACGACTCCCCAGAGGGTGCAGCCGCGGGGCTGTGGACAGAGGGAGTAGCCGCATACCGCTCTGAGCACGGGCACACCCCGCCCGCAGCGGCTGGGCAAAGCCGAAACGGGCTCCGTCCGTCAGGCCCGGCAGCCACAGCTGGCTGCCGGACGCATCCAGGCGCCGCAGGTGCGCCTCGTCGGGCCGGCGGGGCTTTTGAGGCGTCAGGTCATAAGGAGTAGCCGTGTGTGCGGTACCAGTTTGCGGTTTACGCTGGTGCTCTGTACAAAGATCGTGAAGTCGTCGTTGTGGTCCGGTTTGACGCGAGTCTCCTGGTCCGGCAGGCCGAGCAGGGCTCGGGCCTGCGGCCCCGTGTATACCCGGTCTGTCTTCTTCTCCAGCACCGCAATCTGCTTCCGTGCCTGGATCTTCTCCGATTTACTGAGCTGGTAGAACGCACAACCGGTACGGAAAGTGTGCCCGCATTCGATGACCCAGTCCCGGATCACCGCTTCGCGAGCCACCGGAATCAGCTGGTACTCGGACGGATGCACCGGGGTGAGGCCGGCTGCCTCTACGCTGTCCTTGTTGACAGCCTCGGCACCCGTGGAGAACACCGCCTTCGATCCTCGGATGCCTTGGGTGCGGCCCACCATGAATTTTTCGGTTGCCTGCTGGATGACCTGACCGGCCTCTTCCAGACCCTGTGTGCTCGTGGCGTCCCAGATGGCAATGTTGTCCTTCGGGAAGCCGCACTGCATGGCCTCGCGCTTGCCCATCTGGTCCGGCACAAGGACGGCCAGCGTCCAGTTGTCCTCCTGCGTCTCGGTCAACTTGGCCACGGCCTGCACCAGTTCACGCGGATCCCCGGCAGCAGCATCCGGGCAGCGATGACTTGCGTTCTCCTGTCCGTCAGTCAGGAGGAACGTCAGAAAGCTGTGGTCACCGTAAAGTTGAGCTGTCTGCGCCAGCTCCGTCTGCGACTTCAACGTGGCCGCCAGCAGAGCGGTCATTCCGCCAACCCGGTACAGCTGCTTCAGGGACGGCATCCGCAGCACGTCCTTGTCGTAGATGACGCACTCCACCTTGTCTGCGAAGACGTACACCGTAACGCGGGTTTCCTGGTCCAGTTCCTCCGACCGGCGGGCCAGATATGCAATCTGCTGGTCGGCGACCTCGACGACCTTGCCGCTCAAGTGGGACATGGACGAACTGGCATCCAGCACAAGAGCAACGTGATTGATGTAGTTCTGGTTTCCGGACATAACTGCTCCCCCTTTTCCGACTCGATGCACTCATCTTCTCACCCACCACTGACAATTGATCTTGGACTCCAGGTTGGATGCAGACACGAAGAATCCGGACTTTCCACGGAGATCCGGGCCTAATACTCCGGCTGTAGATCGTGATCAGGGCTGGAGGGGTGGCCTATGGGTCGCTGGTCTACGCTGCCCTTCGTGATCGCCGAGCTGCAGTGTGTCGTGCTGGATTGTGCTGATGTCCTTGAGCTCGCCCGGTTCTACCAGTCTCTCCTGGGCGGCGTGGTGAACCAGCCGGACCCACGGTGGTCGCTCGGCGACGATTGGGCGACCCTCCACACCGAGACCGGGCTCGTGCTCGCCTTCCAGCGTGTGGAAGACCATCGGCCGCCCCGGTGGCCAGACCCTGCTTGGCCACAGCAGTTCCACCTCGACCTGGGAGTCACGGACCTCGATCAGGCCCAGGAAGAGGTTCTCAAGCTGGGCGCCACACTGCTCGACGCTGGTGCCCAGAAGCGTAGTTGGCGGATCTACGCCGACCCGGCAGGTCACCCGTTCTGTCTCGTTCGGGACTGAGAAAGGACGCACATGGGTGCGGCCACCGGTGATCATCGCAAGTTGTGTGGACTGACGATGAAACGGTGGCCGCGGGCCACAGCATAGAACCCGCCCGCTGGAAGCAAAGCTTCAACGGCTTGATGGGGCGCTTGGCGGGCCGCTTCGCACGGGTTGAACCGCGGCGACGGGCGGCACGGCTGGTGCTCGGACTCCTGTCGGACCTACCACGCAAGAACTGCTGGACGATCGCCGAGTGGGCCGGAGAGGCCGCCCCGTGCGGTATGCAGCATCTGCTGTGCCGTGCCTCCTGAGACGCGGACGCCGTCCGGGACGATGTTCGCGACTACGTCGTCGAACACCTCCACGACGACGAGGCGGTGTTGGTGGTCGACGAGACGGGCGACCTCAATGAGGGAACCTGCACGGTCGGCGTTCAGCGCCACTACCGGCACTGCGGGCAGAATCGAGAATTCCCAGGTCGCGGTCTACCTCGTCTACGCGGGCCGCCGAGGGCACGCGGCGGTGGACCGGGAACTCTACGTGCCGTGCTCGTGGACCGCTGATCCGGACCGCTGCCAGGCCGCCGGACTGGACGAGGACATCGCCTTCGCCACCAAGCCGGAGCTGGCCGCCCGCATGATCGGCCGGTTCCTGGACGCCGGGCACCGTGCGGGCTGGGTCGCGGGCAATGAGGTCTACGGCGGCAATCCGAGGCTACGGGCCGCGCTGGAGGAGCGCGGGGCGGCTACGTGCTTGCCATTGCCTGCTCGTCCGAAGTCATTGCCACCGGTGGGAAGTTCCGGGCGGACGCGCTGGCCGCGAAGGTCCCCAAACGGGCCTGGCAGAGACTGTCGGCAGGGGCCGGCGCCAAGGGACACCGTTTCTACGCACCGACAACCTGCCCGACCGCTCCAACATGTGCCATGAGGCCAGCGGGCGGGCACTCCAGGCGTCCCTGGGCACCGGCAAGGGATGTCTTCCTGCGAGCCCCTTACCCCTGGATGTACTGGTCGGCCCAGGCGCTGATGATGTGGGCGGCTCGCTGCGCTTGTCCTCGGGCGGTCAGGAAATGGTCTGCTCCTTCGAGCGAGACGAAGCTTCGCGGGTGTCGTGCCTCGCGGAAGATCTCCCCGGCGTTGTCGATGTCGACGGTGTTGTCGGTCGGCGAATGCAGGACGAGTAGCGGCAGGTTCAACTCGCTGATCCGATCTCGCAGGTGAGCCTGGCGGACGTCTTCGACGAAGGCACGCTTGAGCACCAGGGTCCTCCCGCCGACGAACCACTCGTGCGACCCATCACTGAGCACGCGATCCATGACCGCGTCGTACTGTCGCTCGACGTGGCTGGGGTCGACAGGCGCCCCGATCGTGGCGACCGCGCGGACGCCGGTTGCCTCGGCCGCTGCGGCGAGGACGGCTGCGCCTCCCCATGAATGTCCCACCAGCAGGTCTGCTGGAGTCCCTCGCTCCGCCATCAGAGTTGCGGCACGGACAGTGTCCTGGACCTTGATGGTGAAGGAACCGTCCCCCCAGTCGCCGTCGGAGTCTCCGACCCCGAGGTTGTCGTAGCGCAGCATTCCGATCCCCTCGCGTGCCAGCTGCTTGCTGACGCGCGAGGCGGCCGGCGAGTCCTTGCCGAGTGTGAATCCGTGCACGAAGATTCCCCAGCCTCGGATCTTGCCGTCCGGCAGGTCGATTGCTCCGGCCAGTTCGGGGCCGACGACGCTCTGGAATCGCACTTTTTCGGTCATGTTGTGATCACCTAGACAGGCTGTTTGTGGGGCAGGGGGAGACGAGGGCAACACCGGCTGGTGCCACGCGCATCCTCCGAGAAGGAGAGCATGAGTGCGGTGCTTGTCGCTGCCGGCGCGTCAGACGGTCGGCTTCTGCACGGAGGCCGGCTTGGTGGTGAGCAGTGCAGTGATCTCCTCGGCGAGGTGCGAGCCGAGCTCGCCCCAGCCGTCCTTGTAGCCGTAGACGCCGGCCAGGGTGCGGGCCTCGTAGTCCCCGTTCATGATCTCGATGTCGGTGGCCGTGATGAGTGCCGGGTGGGCGACGCCGACGGCCGCCGAGACCTTCATCAGCTCCCTGCGGAGGGTGCGCAGGTACACAGCGGCCCGGGTGGCCTTCGAGGTCGGGTCGAGGCCGCGGGCCAGCCACGGGTTCTGGGTGGCGATGCCGGTGGGGCACTTGTCGGTGTGGCACTTCTGCGCCTGGACGCAGCCGATCGACAGCATCGCCTCACGGGCCACGTTGATCATGTCGGCACCCAGGGCGAAGGCGACCGCGGCGTTCTCGGGAAGCCCGAGCTTGCCGGAGCCGATGAAGGTCAGGTCGTCGGTCAGCCCCAGCTCGGCGAAGGCGCCGTAGACCCTGGAGAATCCCATCCGGAAGGGCAGCGACACAGAGTCGGAGAAGGTCAGTGGCGCCGCCCCGGTGCCGCCTTCGCCGCCGTCGATGGTCACGAAGTCGACACCACGGTCACCACGCGCCATGAGTGTGGCCAGCTCCTGCCAGAACTCCATCTCTCCCACCGCGCTCTTGATTCCGACCGGCAAGCCGGTCTCGGTAGCGAGCAGTTCGACGAAGTCGAGCATCGAGTCGACGTTGCTGAACGCGGTGTGTCGCGACGGAGAGGCGCAGTCCTCGCCGAGCGGGATGCCGCGGATCTCGGCGATTTCCGGGGTCACCTTCGCGCCCGGAAGCATCCCGCCCAGCCCTGGCTTGGCGCCCTGGGAGAGCTTGATCTCTATCGCCTTGACCGGGGCGCCGGCGACCACATCCTTGAGCTTGTCGATGTTGAAGCTGCCGTCCTCGTTGCGGCAGCCGAAGTAGGACGTACCGATTTGAAGGACGAGGTCGCCACCGTGGCGGTGGTACGGCGAGAGACCGCCCTCGCCCGTGTTCTGCAGGGTGCCCGCCAGCCCCGCCCCTTCGTTGAGCGCCGTGATCGCCGCGCCGGAGAGCGATCCGAAGCTCATCGCCGAGATGTTCACCACGCTCGCCGGTCGGAACGCCTTGGCGCGCCCACGCGGCCCGCCCAGCACTTTGGCTGAGGGCAGTGGGGCCTGCGGGTCGTGCGCATCGGGCAGCGCGCCGGCGAACGTGCGCTGCTTCAGGTATGCGTGCCCCTGTATGTGCTCAACGTCGTTGTCGGTTCCGAACCCGAAGTAGTTGTTCTCCCCTTTCGCCGACGCGTAGATCCAGGTGCGCTGGTCACGACTGAACGGGCGCTCCTCGTCGTTGGAGGTCACTATGTACTGCCGCAGCTCCGGGCCGATCGTCTCCAACAGGTACCGGGCGTGCCCGAGCACGGGGAAGTTCCGGAGCAATGCGTGCTTCTTCTGGACAAGGTCACGGGCGGCCACCAGTGCCAATGCTGTTGCGGTGGCCGTGGCGATGCTCCGGGCACGCATGAACGTTCCTCTCCTCGATGCTCGACTCCGTTGCGATGCGGTGGAGCCGTCGTGTCGTGTCGGGTGTTGGGCGGCGGGCACGACCCCGCGGGCGTCAGCGTCCGTCGGAGAACGCGAAATGATAGTAGGGGCTCGCTCGGGCAGGTGTGGGGTCAGGGCCGTCGGGTGGGCGGTCGTCCCCAGCGGTGGTGGTCCAGGCGCGTCGAGCAGGCTACGCACGGTCACGATGGCATCCGCGAGGTCGAAGAAGGCGTTGATGACGCTGGTGCGGCGTTCGTGGCAGCGTGCGAGCCGGTAGAGGCGTTCTGACGGGCTTGGGTGCGCTCCATTTGGCAGTGTTGGTTGGCCTGGAATGTGCCTTCTCGCTTTGACGTAGTCCTGCAAGCGGGGGCTGCCGGGGGAGCGGTCGGTGCGGAGCCGGTGAATGAAGTCGGCCAGATCGGCGATATAGCGTCGTGGAAGAGGGCTTGGGTCTTGGACCGGACGGCCGCGATCCGCGAGAAATTGTCCATACCTGTGGACGGGTTCACCGGCAGCGGCACGTGGCCATGGGTGAAGCGGCATACTGTCCGTCGTGACGACTTATGACGGCATTGGTGCGACCTACAGTCACACCCGACGACCGGATCCCCGGATCGCTGTCAAGATCCACACGGCGCTAGGCAATGCTGCGACAGTGATCAACGTAGGTGCCGGCACCGGCTCCTACGAACCGCCGCAAACGGTGCTGGCAGTTGAACCCAGTTCAGTGATGATCGCCCAGCGTCCGGCCGGATCCGTGCGGACCCTGCAGGCGTCCGCGGAGTCGATCCCCCTCGCCGACGACTCGGCCGACGCGGTGATGGCCCTCCTGACCGTGCACCACTGGACCGACCTGGAAGCCGGTATCGGGGAACTGCTTCGGATCGCCCGGCGGCGCGTCGTCATCTTCACCTGGGACCAGATCACATTCCGCAGGTTCTGGCTGGTGGACGAGTACCTGCCGGAGGTAGCCGCGTTCGACGACACGCGGGCCGTCGCGGTCGACCGGCTGATTGCACTGCTGGGAGGCGCCCGCATCGAGACGGTCCCGGTCCCGCATGACTGCACCGACGGATTCGGCGCCGCCTTCTGGCGCCGACCTGAGGCCTACCTTGATCCGGAAGTGCGAGCCGGCATTTCGATGCTCGCCCAGACTGGCGAGGAGGTCCTCCGTCCAGGCTTGGCCCGGCTGTCCGACGACCTGTCTTCCGGCCTGTGGCACGAACGTCATGTTGACCTCCTCGACCGCGAAACACTCGACGTCGGCTACCGGCTTGTCATTGCTGACGTGTAGGAACAGGCGAGCGACCCGACTCCACGCTCAGGAATGGGCGGGCCTTCACCTAGGTAATTGTCAATACCGTGAGGGTGGTTGAGGTCGGTCATGCCGCGAGGGTCTCGGGGCGTTCGACGAGGTGCCGCGTTCGAAGCGGGCTCCGGCCCGGACGAGCGCGACGAGTTGAGGTGCGTTCACCGCGCGCCAGCGGGCTTGGGCGGACTCGACGAGCTTGAAGACCATGGCAAGCGCGGCAGCCGCACTGCCGGCGCCCTTTGTGACCTTGGTCCTCAGCCGCACCGTCGCGAAGGTCGATTCAATCGGATTCGTCGTGCGCAGGTGAACCCAGTGCTCGGCCGGTAAGTCGTAGAACGCCAGCAGTTCGTCAACGTCGTCGGTGATCTTCCGGGCCGCCTTGGGCCACTTCGCGCCGTACGCCTTCTCAAACGCGGCGACGGCCTTGACCGCGTGCTCACGGTCCTCGGCGTTGTAGATGTCCTGGAGTGCCTTGCGGGCGCCGGGCTGGGCCGACGTCGGCAGAGCATTGAGGACATTGGCCGTTTTGTGAACCCAGCACCGCTGGTGGCGGGTTTCGGGGAACACCTGCGCGAGGGCCTTCCAGAAGCCGAGCGCGCCGTAGCCGACCGCGAGGATGGGGGTCTGCATCCCGCGCCGTGCACAGTCGCGCAGCAGATCGGCCGCGACTGGTGGTGGCCGTTGCGCACCACCAGACGGCGGCCGTCCTTGTCGCGCTGGTCGGCCAACTCGGCTATGCACGCGTCGACTTCGGCCTCCAGCGCGGCGGCCAGCATCCGCCGTGCGCCTTCCCGGACGATCTCGTCGATCAGGGAGCCGTTCTGGGTGCTGCCATCGGGATTGACCACGCTGAGCACGGGCGTGCCTTCCCGACCCGCGCTGCGAATGCGGGCCTACTCGGTGACCTTCAATCGATCACTCGGGAAGGTACGCCCTTCGGGTGCTCCCCGACCCCCGATCCACAGGTCCTGAGCATTGCTCGCGATCCGCTGGGTGCCCTGCAGAGCGGCACACGTACTACTCTGCGGCACGGTCGTCGGTACGGTGCTGCTCAAACTCTTGCCTGCGTTTTTGGGAAAGGTGCTCCCTGGCTTGCTGAAGGCGTCAGGCACCATGGTTGTCACCGGGACGGCACGCTGTCTGTCACCAGCAGCGCGCAAAACACAATCGGTGTCATCGGGCTCCGGCGCTCCGGCGTTCCGGCGCTCCGCCAATCGTCTGAGCTGCCCGGCAGCCCCGTCGGATAGAAGCTGTGTCAGAACCCGTGCGCCGGGCCATGACGGAAGTCGCTTCAACCGGTCACAGACCGGCGACGTCCCCGGCCCTCTTCAGCACGGAGTCGAGCCTGTCCACCACGGCGTCGTGCCGCCTCGCGCGCGCCGCCCGGTCCGCCGGCACCAGCCGCGCGGCGGCCTGCACGGCACAGGCGTCCGGGTCGCCGAAGGCCGTCCGCGGGTGCTCTCCCGTATCCGCGCAGTGCGCCGTGACATCCTTGACCGCCTGGAGCACGACTGCCCGGTCCACGCCCGGCTGCATGGCCAGCCGTACCTGGAAACGCGCCATCCACTTTTCGCGGTCCTTCTCCCTCGACGCGTCCGTCCTCTGGTCCTTCTTCGCCACGTGCTCTCCCGGGTGATCGGCAGCCGTCCGTCATGGAGTTGGACGCCAAGGGCATCGAGTGGGTTGCGGAACCGAGAATCTGATGAGTTTCAGGCGACTGCCGGGAGCCGCACGAGCTCCACCGACCGGTCCACTGTCACAGAACGCCACAGATCACGGTTTCTCGCACAGCTTCCAGCCCCGCACGCCCCGTCCGGAAGTTGCTGAAGCCGTCGGCGGCATCAGCGGTCACCCACCGGAACGGAATCTTGTCCGCGATCGCGCGGGACTCTCCTCGCTGAAGGGCTGGCACATCAAGTCCATCGGCCGCTACTGGTGCAACTTCGCGGCCGCGGGCCGGGCGAGGGGCTGCGCCCCCTTCGCGACCCGCACCCCGTGGATGCGGTGGAAGGTCGCGGGGTGCCGCTCCGGGTGGCCCTCCTCGTCCCAGCACGACCCGCCGGTGGGACGGATACCGAACGGCCGAACTCGTCGAATGCGAACACCCAGTCCGGGAACCGCTCCATCACGTGCTCTATGCGGTCGGCGTCGCGCTCGGAATCCGGAGACTCCTTCCACGTCTTGGTGCGCTGGAAGGCGACGCCGCGGCGGGAGGGCAGGCACCGTAACGCCTTGCGGCCGACGCCCTGCGCCCGCTGCGTGATCCGGACGCGCCGGAGCTGGACGAGGACGACGGCGCCGAGGATGAGGGCCCGTCGTCAGGACCTTGCGACGCGCTGATCCGGCTTGAAGCGACCCCAGCCCGTCGCGGAACCGGCCTGCGCGGGTCGGCGTCCCTCCGTGCATCCGCAAGATCGAGTTCACTGGAGGACGCGCCCATGACTGGTACGACCACCCGTTACCTCTATCTCACCCGGCACGGCGAGGCATCGCCGGACGAGAGCGAACTGACGGATGCAGGCCGTCATCAGGCTGCCCTGCTGGGGGAGCGGCTCCGTGGGGTCCCGCTGGCGGCGATCCGGCACGGGCCGCTCGCCCGCGCCGAGCAGACCGCCCAGCTGGTCGGTGAACAGCTCGACGGCGTCGCTCCGAAGCGGCTGGCGACTTCATTCCCTACCTGCCGACACGCGAGGAACTGCCGCCGGAAGCCGCCGACGCCTGGCTCGAGTTCCTGGACCAGTTCACGGCAGAAGAACGTGAGCGGGGCACCGGGCTCGCGGCGGCGGCGCTCGCGGATTTCACCGGACCTGTCGTCGGCGACGAGCCGCGCCACGATCTTGTCATCACCCACAACTTCCTCGTCGGCTGGCTCGTCCGAGCCGCCCTCGATGCGCCGAAGTGGCGGTGGCTGGGCATCAACCACGCCAACGCGGCCCTGACCGTCATCCGCTACGCACCCGACCGCCCACCGGCGGTCCTCCTCTTCAACGACACCAGCCACCTCCCCACCGAGCTCCGCTGGACCGGCTTCCCGCAGGAGCTCCACGTCTGAGGCCCGTTCCTCCGTGCGGAAGGGGCCGAAATGGCGAACCTGATCTACAAGCAGCTCTCCACCGACCAGCAGTCGACCGCCCGGCAGAACCTCGTCCTGGCCAGCAATCGCGCCTCATCGTCATCGAGCGCTTCGAGCGGCTGCGGCCACAAGATCCTGAGCCCCCATGGGACGACGCCTCATACGACCCCGTCGACGACCCCACCGAGTGCTGTCTTGGGTCTGGCGGTCCAGGAACTCGAACCGCAGGTCGGCTCACCACCGCCTGCGCGGAGAGCACTAGGAGACTTGCCAGCGCCGCGCGCCAGCTGTCGGCTCACCAACGCCTGGGCGGAAAGCACCCTTCCCGACCTGCAACGTTAGGAGCGCTTTACCAATTCGTGATGCAAGCAATCAGGGGCATACACCCGCCTGAATGTACCCCGACCAGCACCTATATGCCGGTGAACGTACGTGTAGTGGCCGTGACGTAGACGATGGCGTACTCGCAGGTGGTCCCGGCGGCCTCGATGCCGCCGTCGACGGTGTTGGTCGTGGCGACGTGGGCGAGTTACGGGCCGCCTCGCTCGGGGTGAGGGGGCGCTCCTCCCAGTTGGCGTAGGCGAAGCGGCCGGTGGTCTGCGCGGGCTTGGAGGTCCTCACGACGAGGCGGCGGGAGGTGCCCTTGAAGCAGGTTCCCTGCGGCGTAGCAGGCGTCGATAGACTGCGGGCCGTCGGCCACGGCGTCGCCGACGGATGCCCTCGTGAGCAGGCGAAAATTCGGGTGAGATTGGCGCGACGATGCGAAACACTCGCGCCGACCGATGAGTTCTGCCAGGCATGCCGGTCTCTTCCCACAATCACCCCCACGTTCGTGCCGCCGGCCCTTGGCTGAGGGGCGACTGTGACCAGGAACCCCAGCGAGGTGCTGCCATGTCAGCTGCAATACAAGAACGACCGGCCGTGCAGGCGGGCCGCATACCGACCGTGGTGCGGCTGCTGGTGCTGGCCACGTTCGTGGTGATCCTGAACGAGACGATCTTGATCAACGCCATCCCGCGGTTGATGGACTCGTTGCGCATCACCCAGCAGTCGGCGCAGTGGGTATCCACTGCGTTCATGCTGACCATGGCCGCCGTGATTCCGATCACCGGCTGGTTCCTGCAGCGGGTCACCACCCGCCAGGCTTACGCCATCGCGATGGGGGTGTTCCTCGCGGGTACCGCACTGTCAGCCGTCGCGCCGTCCTTCGAGGTGCTGCTGCTGGGGCGGATCGTGCAGGCCGCAGGTACAGCCGTGATGATGCCCCTGCTGATGACCACGTTGATGATCGTGGTGCCCGAGCATGACCGCGGCCGGGTGATGGGCAACGTCACCCTGGCGATCTCGGTGGCACCCGCGCTCGGACCTGCCGTGTCCGGGTTGATCCTGCAGGTCGGCTCCTGGCGCATGCTGTTCGTGGCCGTCCTGCCCATCGCGGCTTTGGTGACCCTGCTCGGGCTGCGCAAGGTCGACAACATCAGCGAGCCGCAGGTGAGCTCCATCGACTGGCTCAGCGTCTCCGTGGCGGCGCTCGGCTTCGGCGGCCTGGTGTACGGCCTGAGCCTCCTCGGCGAGACCGACGGCAGGGTGGGGATCGGCATCGGCATCGTCATCGCCGGGGTCGCGGCAATCGCGGTTTTCGTGATCCGCCAGCTCAAGTTGCAACGCACCGGCGTGCCTCTGATGGACCTGCGAATCCTCGGGCACCGCACCTACGGCCTTTCCTTGGCCCTCATATCCATCGGCTTCCTGGCGATGCTCGGGTCGATGATCCTTCTGCCGCTGTACCTGCAGAACATGCGCGGGCTCAGCCCGCTGGAGACCGGCCTGCTGGTCATGCCGGGCGGTCTGGCCATGGGACTGCTCGGACCGACCGTTGGGAAGATGTTCGACCGGTTCGGCAGTCGGCCGCTGGTACTGCCCGGCTCGATCGGCATGGTGCTCGCCCTCGGCGGTTTCACCCAGGTCTCGATGACGATGCCCTACTGGCAAGTGCTGGGACTGCACGCGCTGCTGATGGTGAGCCTGGCGGCGACGTTCACCCCCGTCTTCACCCTTGGCATGGGCGCGCTTCCCCCGCACCTGTACTCGCACGGAAGCTCGATGCTCGGGACGTTGCAGCAAGTCGCCGCGGCGCTCGGGACCGCGCTTGTGGTGACCGTGATGTCCGCGCGCACCGGTCACCTGGTCGCCGACGGTGTCCCCGTCGTGCCCGCGGAGCTGAGCGGGACGAAGCTGGCCTTTGGCATCGCCGCCGCTCTCACCTTGGCGACGATCGCCGTTGCCGCGAAACTGCCGCGCCGAATCGCGGCCGCTGACGCCCAACACGGCAGCGCCGCGGACCAGCCCACCGGATCATGAGGGCTGGGTGGAGCCCGGGCCACGGAGCTGCGGAAACCACAGCGCAGGCCGTGGCAAACCGGCCAACCAGTCCGTAGCCTCGCCCTGAACCTGGCCGGACTTGTGCACTTGGCCTTGTCCCGGGCCTGCGCACCGGAGACATCTTGTGAGACAGGCGCGCGATCTCACAAGACGGCACCTCGAACAAGCGGGAGCGGGGCAGCGGATCGATCGTGAACATCAGCAGTTTCGGCGGACAGCTGTCCTTCGCCGGGTTCTCCGCATACAGCGCGACCAAGGCGGCGCTGGAGCAGCTGTCGGAGGGCCTGGTCGACGAAGTGGCGCCGTTCGGCATCAAGGTGCTGATCGTGGAACCCGGCGCGTTCCGCACCAACCTGTTCGGCAAGGGCGCGGCCTACTTCTCCCAGGAGCACCCGGCGTACGGGGAGAAGGTCGGCGCCACCCGGAAGCTGCTGCAGGATGGCGACGGCACCCAGCCCGGGGACGCGGTGAAGGCCGCGGCGGCGATCCGGCTGGCCCTGGACGCCGAGAGGACCCCGCTGCGGCTCACCCTCGGCGGCGACGCGGTGGACTTCCTCGTCGGGCACCTGGACTCGGTGCGGGCCGAGCTCGCCGTGTGGGAGAAGGCCTCTCGAGGGACGGACCTCGACACTCAGTGAGGTCCAGGGCGGCGCGGGACCTGTCAGCGCAGGCAGAACCCGTTCCTCTGCGGTCCTGGCATCGACAACGCCACCCGGATCACGGACGCCCAGGTCGACGCCGTCTCGCTGGCGGGCCGTCGGGCGAATCCGCACGCGTCTCTGCCCGCCGCAGGTCGGCGGCATCCAGGAGGGTGCCGCCCTGCTGGGCTTCTTCCTCATCTCGCTGGACGCGTTGACCGTCACCGTCGCACTGCCCGACATCGGCCGCAGCCTCGGCGGCGGCATGTCCGGCCGGCAGTGGGTGGTGGACGGCTACACGCTGATATTCGCCGCCCTGATGCTCTCCGCAGGCGCCCTCTCCGACCGTATCGGGGCCCGGCAGGCGTACGGCGGCGGCCTGGTGCTCGTCGCGCTGGCCTCGGCCGCGTGCGGGCTCGCACCCGGGCTCGGCGTGCTGGTGGCGGCGCGACTGGTGCAGGGGGGTGCGGCGGTGGTGATGATGCCGGCGTCCCTCGCCCTGGTCCGGCAGGGCTTTCCCGACCAGGCGAAGCGGGCTCGGGCCATCGCCATCTGGACCGTGGGCGGCGCGGTCGCGGTGGCGGCCGGGCCGGTGGTCGGCGGGGCGCTCACCGCTTCCGTGGGCTGGCGGTGGATCTTCTTCGTCAATCTCCCGGGGGGCCTGCTGGCGCTCGCCCTGCTCGCGCGCGTGCACGCCTCCCCGCGGCTGCCCGCGCGGCTGGACTTGGCGGTCTCGATGGCCTCGGCGACCGGGGCGATGATCCACCAGTAGACGGTGGGCAGATCGGGGTCAAGCTTCCGCTTGCGCCCGCAACGACACCACGACGAACTTGCCCGCCGTCGGCAGATCACGAGTAAATCGCAGGTAGGAGCCGTGTATTCGCCCCGACCAGCACCCGCACCCCGGACAGGCCGCCCGCCCTGCGGTCGTACGGGCCTCGACCCGGACGACCGTGTCGATCACCTCGACCGATTCCACCAACACGCCCTCGACCGAGGAAAACAGCAGCTCGTTCAACTGCGGCAGCACTTCGTTCACGGCGAAGGACTGTCGACCACACCACCGTCCCGCCAGGCGATTTTCTGGCGGACTTCAGTGGTCGTAGGCGGTCAGTGCGCGCATGACTGGCTGGCCGCGCATGAAGCCAGCTCCACTCATCAGGCCCCCTTGGAACCGATCATCCAGGGAACCGGGAGGCGCTCTACCGGCGGACCGCCGAGATCAGTCCGCCGGGCCGCTCCTCGCGCTGCGGCGGGGTGCTGATCGGGCGTCCGTAGGCGGCAGCGCGCTCGTGCAGGGTGTGGCTGTCGGCCTCCCAGCCGTGCCCGGCCAGCCAGCCCACCGGGTCGTCGGGCATCTCCGAGATCCACATGGACGCCGCCGATCCCGGCGCGGCGTCCGCGCCGAAGCGCTCGATCACGCCACGCGAGCCCAATGTCAGCCCCATCCGACTGCCAGCCGCCGACTGCGTGCTGACCCGGGCCAGCAGTAGCTCCACCGCATCCTCGGGCAAATAGATCAGTAGTCCTTCGGCGATCCACGCGGTCGGCACGGCCGGGTCGTGCCCTGCTGCGGCCAGCGCGCCTGGCCAGTCCTCACGCAGATCCACCGCGACGGTGATCCGCTCGCAGCGCGCGACGGCCCGCTCCTGGCGCAGCACCGAAGCCTTGAAGTCCAGTGGCGCGGCGGTGTCGACCTCGAACAGCCGGGTGCCCTCGGGCCAGTCCATCCGGAAGGCCCGGCTGTCCATGCCGGCGCCGAGCAGCACGACCTGCCGGACCCCGGACGCGGAGGCCTGCTGCAACAGGTCGTCGAGGAACTTCGTCCTGATGACGATGGAGAACGACACGGCCAGCCGTCGGCGTCGCGCGGCCTCGTCATCGGGCAGCGGAGGCGAGGCGGGCCACAAGCCGCCGGCGGTGGCGAAGGCCTGCGCCAGTGGGTCGCGAAACAGCGCGCTCTCCCGCTCGGTCTCCAGCGCCCGCACCCTGGCCACCCCCACCGCCGTGGCCCACACTCCCGACGGCTGCACCCGCTCCTGCTCACCAGTCACCGCGCCAGCCTAGATGATCGATTCCAAGGGGCCTGATGAGGGGAGCTTGCTTCATGCGCGGCCAGCCAGTCCCTCGCGCACTGACCGCCTACGACCACTAAAACCACCATTGGGCGAAGACCAACAGTCACCCCTTGTACGCGACCACACGAAGTGGGCCAGAACCCGAGAACGGACAGCACCTGTACACGAGATTGGGTTCTGGATCAATTCCTGTGGAGCGCGTACGTTGAGTGACAACTGCCTGCGGACTTCGTCGCAGCGCACCTCGCTCTTGTGGACGTGGTCTTCGCCCTGGACGAAGCCACTGCTGCTCTTCAACGCACCGCAAGTAGCCTGACCGAACCATGGCCTGGATGGACGTGGCGCCTTTATCGGGGGATCATGCTGAGCTATGACCAGTGCGGACATAGCCGTGGTGACAGGTGCCAACCAAGGGATCGGGCGGGAAGTCGCCCGACTGCTGGCCGCCGAGGGGATGGTCGTCTATCTCGGCGCGCGAGATCATGAACGGGGTCACGCGGCCGCGCATGAGCTGTCGAGTGACGGAGCGGATGTGCGGTTCGTTCAACTCGACGTGACGGACCAGTCGCAGGTCGATGCTGTGGCGCGCAAGATCGGCGAGCAGTTCGGCAGAATCGACGTGCTGGTCAACAATGCTGGGACCGGCGGCAGCCGTCCCACGGTAGAGGAAACCACCGCCCACGATTTCACGGCTGTCATGGACGTGAACCTGCTGGGCGCGGTCCGCACGACCCACGCCCTGCTGCCGCTGATGCGCAAGGCGGAGCACCCGCGCATCGTCAATGTGACCAGCGGCCGGGGATCGTTCGCGGTCAACGACGACCCGCAGCGCATGGAGTCACGACTGCAGGGACTGGTCTACCCCGTATCAAAGACGGCCCTCAATATGCTGACTTACCAGTACGCCCGTGCGTTGCCGAGGTTTCTGATCAACGCCGTCGACCCGGGCTTCACCGCAACCGCGTTGAACGGACACACGGGCACCAGCACTGCTACGCAGAGTGCCGGAACGATCGTGCAGCTTGCCCTATCGGTGAGTGGGCCGAGCGGGCGGCTTTTCGACTCCACGGGAGAGATCTGCTGGTAGCGCGTGACGCTCCGGGCGAGTCTGATTGGGCGATTCGCATCAGCGGGGCCATCGACTCGCCCCACGGAAGCTGAGGTTCTGGATTAATTTCTATGGCCGAACACGCCTCCGCGCACGCTTCACGCCAGGAGGACGCGTTTCCGGAGGAGAGAGAAGCCGGCCCTGCCGTACATTTGACGCTTGATCATTTTGATGCGGTTGACATGGCCTTCCACGATTCCCGAGCTCCAGGGCAGGGTGAGGCCCGCGATGACAGCATCGAGATCACGTTACAAGTCCGTTGACGAAGGTGTGCATGCTGGGCAAGTCGTCGGCGCGGACCGCCGTGATCCGTTCGAGGAGTCGGTCGCCCTGGAGCTGGGTGAGAATCTGGGCGAAGGCACGGACATGCCTGGTCAGAGCGTCCAGTTCAGGGCAATGCACCAGGACGGACTTGAGTTTGAGCCGGTCATTCTCCTGGAGAGCATCGGGGCGGGTCAGGATCCACTTGGTGACCGTCCGAGGGGTTGGTGGGCGAGCGTCCGTCGGTGTAGATCCGCGGAAGGGGCGAAGATAAGCACGCACGGTTCCGTATCCGCCTGCGTATCCATGAGCCTTGATCTCCTCCCAGAGGGTCCATGCGTTCGTGCAGCCCCCGGCCCAACGTTCGTGCAGGTAGGGCTTGAAGTCGTCGAGCTTCGTGGGCCGGTTCTGCCATTGACCTTGAAAGATGTCTTCCGGGGCTGCGGCGTCGGCGAGGCGTTTGACCGTCCGGTGGGTCATGTGGAGCTCGCGGCCGATAGCTCGCCTGCTGTGGCCCTCGTCCAGCAACCTGTGGACGGTTGCATGTTTCTCGCGGGTGCGGTCGGCGAACCGGTGCCCTGTTGGCCACGGTGATGTGGTCGATCCAGCTGCGGTCTGAGGCGCCTTGGTGGACTCGGGACGTCGCAGGGTGAACGATGCGGGCAGGCAGGTCCGATGCTGCGATACACATCGCTCGGCGGCCTCGCCAAGGTAGCGCCATAGGTGAAAGCGGTCGGCGACCTGGAGAGCCGTCGGCGCCCTTGCTCTGGCGCCTTCGGCGAAGAACGGGGCACGGTCGCGGCAGATCACCTCGATCCCCGGACGTTCGCTGAGCCAGGCAGCGAGCGTCGCCGATTCGCGGTCAGGCAACAGGTCCACTGGCCGGCCTGTCTCGACGTCGACCAGCACGGTCCCATAGACCCGGCCCTTGCGCATCGCGTATTCGTCGACGCCAACTACCCGCGGAGTCCGTGGCTGCGGCTCTGGGAGGGCGTCGACCAGCCGCAGCACGGTGCTGCGGCTGACCGTGATCCCGAAGACATCTGCGATGCGGGCGCCGGCCCGACCGGCGAGCGCGAGGCCGACCTCGGCCAGTGCCGACCGCAGCCGTTCGGTCCACCGGCTGTATCGACGGGTAAGCCCCGGGACCTGCTCGGCGAACGTCCGGCGTTCGCACGAGGGATCCGCGCAGGCGAACCGCCGGACGTGCAGACACGGCACGACGCGCCGTCCCGCGCTGGGCAGATCAGCAGGAAACCGCAGATAGGAGCCGTGCACCCGGCTCGACCAGGCTCCACAGCCCGGACACAGGGCGCCGGGTGCCCGGCATCGGATCCCAATACGAATCGCCTCGCCATGTTCTTCCGCCGACACCACCGCGACCTCTGGACCCGACAGGAACAGCAGCTCCTCCAAGCGGAGCATGACCTCGTTCACGGCCCAGAACTGTCAGCCACGACATGGTCTGGGACGGCTGTTTTCGGGCGACCTCCTCAGAGCAACCACCAAGATCAACAGTCACACAGAGTGCGCGCTCCACAGGAATTGATCCAGAACCCGAGATTGGGAGGCGTCGGCGGCGCGTCGTGTTCGATGTTCACGAGTAACGACAGCGCCCCCAGCGCGCCGCGCCGTCACAGGGCCTCACCTCGGGAAGCCGAGATGAGGCCCAAGTAGCTTTGCGTATCGGCTCCGTGGCATCCGGCCAGGGAGCCTCCGCAAAAACCCGTTGCAGGGCCACGGCGGCCACTGCTAGCTTTCCGGCGGCCGTGCGAGAGAACGAGGAGGTGGTACCCGTGAACGCTGTATCGACATGGGTGCTCCCCTCCGGGGTCACGGTCGGGCGATAGGTCGTCCGGGAGCGCCGTTCAAGAGCACTCCCGAAAGGCACGACCATGCAATTCACTTCCGAACAGCGCCTCGACGACGGCGTCCTCGAACGCGAATTCACCCTCGGCGAGATCCCCGGCACCCTGTGGACGCCTGCACCCGCCGCACCGGCTCCGCTGATCCTGATGGCCCACAACAACGGCCTGCCCAAGGGAGAATCCCGGCTGGTGGCCCGGGCCCGGCTGTCCGCGGCGTACGGCTACGCGGTGGCCTCCATCGACGCCGCCGGGTGCGGTGACCGGCCCCGTTCCGCCGCCGATGAGCAGGCTCGCGCCGACCTCCGCCGGGCGATGGCGGCCGGCGAGCCGGTCGACGAGATCTTCGAGTCCTTCATCGGCCCGCTGGTCGAAAAGGCGGTCCCGGAATGGCGGACCACTCTGGACGCCCTCCTTGCGCTGCCCGAGATCGGCGGGCCGGTCGGGTACTCGGGGTGGACCGCCCTCGGCATTCGGCTGGCGGCGGTCGAGCCGCGCATCGCGGCCGCCGGTTTCTTCGCCGGGGGTTACGTGCCCCGCGCCCAGCGCGAGGAGGCCCGGCAGGTCACCATTCCCCTGCTGCTCCTGCTGCAGTGGGACGACGAAGGGAACCCCCGGCAACGCGCCCTGGACCTGTTCGACGCCTTCGGCAGCAAGGAGAAGACGCTGCACGCCAATCTGGGCGGGCACCTCGGCACCCCGTGGTTCGAGCGGGAGGACGGGGACCGGTTCTTCGGCCGGCACCTGAAGTGAGGGCGGGCCGCCAGGCCGACAGCAGAGGGTAGGCGGTGTCGGCCAGGATGCCGCTCGTCGAGGACAGGTCCCCGGCTCTCCTCAGCTCTCTGCACCGCGGGCTTCTGCCAACCAGGCAGAGGCCCGCGGTGCCCTGAGCCACGAACTGTGCGATTTTGGCAGAGCTTCGCGTGCTGCCCAATCTCGTGTACGGGTGCTGTCGGTCCTCGTGAATAAAGCCGGCGCCGCGGCTGGCCACCGCACCTCGCCGCGTTGTCGGAGTCGCTCACGTACTTTCCCCCCGGCCCCCGGCCCCCGGCCCCCGGCTTCCGGGCCTGCGGGAGCCGCGGCCTGATCCACGAAGATCGACAGGCGAGGTGGGAAACTGCTTTTGGAGGGGCTGACGGCGTGTCCGGATTGCCGAACGACCTCGTAAGCGGTCACTCGCCGACGGATACAATGCGAACGTAAATCTTGAGCGCTGTCGCACTGCTGGACCGCGCCCGGCACGCGGGTGTCCGGACCGTCCACGCGGCCGGGGCAGGGTCTCGTCACCTCTGTCCAGCGCTGAAGGGCCAGGTCCGGCAGATGCCTTCGCATAGGCGACGAATTGCCTAAGGGAACGGAATCGCCAGGCTTCGGTTGGCCGAGCGTGAGAGGGACGCAGACGGGGTATCGGCCCGGCCGAGCGTCAGCCGGTGCCCACAGGAGAACCAAACGATGCTTCTAGGCCGGCTCGCCGAGCGTAAGGCGATCGAACGGCTACTCGCGGACGTGCGGTCGAGGCGCAGCGGCGTGCTGGTGGGTCTGCTGGCCGAGGTCTCCGAGGAACGGCCGCTGCTGTGCTTGGTGGACGATGCGCAGTGGCTGGATGCGGCATCCGCACAGACCCTTGCGGCGCGGCGTGACCGTCTCCTACGGGACCGTGCGCCGCTGGTGCTTGAGGTTCGGCCAGGGGCGAGAGGCCCAGGGCGCCGAGAGGGCCGAGCAGTTCGGTGGCGGCAAGCACCTCTCCGGGAATCAGACTGGCCAACACCGCGGTGTTGATTCGGTGTTCGCCCTTTGGGCGCTTTGTCCACGCCGTCGCGAGGTACGACAGACGTAACCAGTACCTCGGCTGACGCCATCGGAGCTGTTCACCCTCATGTGACGCTCGTGACCAGCGCAATCGAGCAGTACCACAACGTGGAGTACCACCACATGGACCACGAGATCGGCCGGCCGGAACCACGACAGTGGGAACGTGAGGGCGGAAGCGACATCCCGGTTCCGTCGCTCAGGTGCGCGACCATGGTGGTTCTTCTCACGGTGTAGGTCACGCCACCGATGTCCGGCCCACTCCGTCCTCGTGAGTGAGGACGCGCACGTCCACACAAGGAGGCAGGCATGTCCCGACCGGCAAGTGCACTACAGGAAGCGGCACGGCTGCTGACCACCGCGACCGAGCGCGCTCATGCGGGCACCGGTCGGCTGGTCCTGCTGCGCGGTGCCACCGGCACGGGCCGCACCACGGTCCTGGAGGCCGCCGCCGAGTACGCCGCCGCCCACGGTATGCAGGTGCTGCGCGCTCGCTGCTCCGCCGGCGACTCCGCGATCCCCTTCGCCGCAATCCTTCAACTCCTCTGCCTCGTACCCGAGTTCCCCGATCCGGCATGGGACGGCGATGAACGGGCGACCGGCGCGGGGCTGCGACGGGTGCTGCGCTCGTACGCCGAGCGGTCGCCGCTGCTGATCACCGTGGACGATGTGCACCTGGCCGACCCGGCGTCCCGCCGCTGGCTGGTGGACTCCGCCCGGCTCATGGACCGGCTGCCGATCGTCCTGGCGGCCACCGAGCGCAGCCAGTACGACGTCGACCCGCCCGCACAGGGCCTCGCCCACAGCCTTTCCCCCGCCCTGGTCACCACCCACACCCTGACCCCGCTGTCCGACAACTCGGCGGTGGCATCGGTCCGTTCGGCCTTCCCCGACGCCGACGACTCCTGGATCGAGGACTGCGTACGGGCCGGCGCGGGCAACCCCCTGCTGCTGCGCGCCCTGCTGGACGACCTCTCCGACGGTCGTCACCCGGTCGTGCCGGACACCTCGGCCGCGCTGTACCCGGGAGCGTTTTCGGCGGCCGTGCAGTGGTGGCTGGACTGCGCCGGGCCGGGTACCGCGGAGGTGGCGCGGACGCTGGCGATCCTGGACGAGGGCTGGGACCACGGACCCGCCCCCAGTGCGGGGTTCCCCGCCCTCCACATCCCCTCACTCCTCGCCGAACTCTCCGGCGCCGACCCGGCCCGGGTCGCGGGCTGGATCACCGCGATGACCGGCCTCGGACTGCTGCGCCCCGACGGCATGGGCCGCGCCCGCTACGCCCATCCGCTGCTGCGGGACGAGATGCTCACCGGCGTGCCCGCGGCCCGGCGGCGCGCCGCGCACCGGACGACCGCCGAGGCGATGGTGCGCCGCGGTGTCTCCAGCGAGCTTGTCGCCCGTCAACTGCTGCTCACCGACGTGGTGGACGCGCCCTGGGCACTGCCGGTGCTTCAGGACGCCGCTTCACTGGCGTTGCGTGAGGGGCACATCGAGGACGCGGTGGCTTTCCTGCGCCGCGCTCTGGACGAACCCCTCTCCGACGAGGGCAGACAACGCCTGCTGACCGAACTGGGCTCACTGGAGTACGCGGTGCCCGGCTCCTCGGCCGCGATCCTGAGGCTCACCGAGGCGCTGCGGCTGCCGGGGCCGCCGCAGGAACGGGTGCGCGCCGCGGTCGCCCTGGGGACGGCGCTCACCGGCCGGGGCAGGACCCGCGCGGGGGTCGAGGTGCTGCGCTCGCTGTACGACACGCTCGCCGACCGTCCCGACCTGGTGCGCATCCTGCGGCAGGCGTTTCTGCAACTGTCCGACAAGGAACAGCTGGTGCGGCAGGAGGCATACAAGCGGCTGGCCGAGGTGGCCGAGCGCTCGCCGGAGTCCATCAGCACGGCCGGTCACGCGTTCCTGGTGAAGTACGCGGTCATGGCAGGTCTGAGCTCGGCGCGGGAGGCGATGCTGCGCCTGCGCGGTCTGCTGGCGGAACCGGCCGACCCGCTGTCCGAGCCGTACCTGCTGGGGACGGCCGCCGCGGTCGCTCAGTGGGCCGACGAACTCGACGAGGCCGAATGGCTGGTGGAGCGCGGTCTGACCGGGCAGCGCCCCGACGTCCTGCACCCCATGCACGAGGCGCTGCTCAACACCCGCATCGACATCGTCGCGGCACGGGCCGACTACACGCGCCTCCTGGCCGACCCGCCGCCCGCCGCCGCGACCCCGACCAACGCCCATGCCCACGCGCTGACGGCACTCGTGGAGACGGGCCGCGTCGCCGAGGCCGAACGCCTGGCCGAGGCCTTCGACTTGCGGACGGCGCCGGAGTCCTGGGAGCTGAACCGGTTCCTGTACGCGCGCGGGAAGCTGCGCGCCGCGAACGGTGACCTGGCGGGGGCCCTGCACGACTTCCTGGAGTGCGGGCGCCGCCAGTCGGCCCGGGAGGTGTTCAGCCCGGTCGTCACCCCGTGGCGCACGGCCGCCGCCGAGTGCCATCTGGCCCTGGGCGTCCCACGGGAGGCGCTCGCCCTGGCCGAGGAGGAGCTGCGCCTGGCCCGGGTGTGGAACACGCCCCGCACGGTGGGCCGGGCACTGCGTGTCCTCGGCACCGCGACCGGCGGGCGCCGGGGTCTGGACCTGGCCCAGGAGGCGGTACGGCTGCTGCGTGGCGGCCCGGCAGGACCGGAGCTCGTGGCGGCGCTGCTGGCCCTGGGCCGTCAGTTGACCGCGTCGGGGGAGTCGTCCCGCGCCCGCGGCATCCTGCGGGAGGCGGCCGGGCTCGCCGAACGCCTGGGCGCGATACGGCTGCGGGACCTGGCGGAGGAGGCGCTGCGGGCGGGCGGCGCGCGCCGCCCGGCGACGCGGACCGGTGCCGCCTCGCTCACCGACAGCGAGCGCCGTATCGCCGAACTGGCCGCGGGGGGACGCACCAACGCGGAGATCGGGGATCTGCTGCATCTGGCCCGCCGTACCGTGGAGACCCATCTGACGCACAGCTACCGCAAGTTGGGCATCCGACGGCGCAGCGCCCTGAGCACGGCCTTGACCGGGGGCGACGCGGCGTGCGGATCTCTGGTCAGTGGTCGGGACACGTAGGTGGTCAGAAGCGGGTGAGGCCATGTACCGCAAGGAGACCAGGAAGCTGCTGGCAGCCCGCTCCCCCTATGCCCGCCTCGAGCGGGTCCGCGAACGCACTCCGGCGGTCCGCCAGATCGAGCACACCGTCGAATGAGGCGGCCAGCCCAGGGCCGACGCTCCGTGTAGGTGGGGAACTGGCTCAATAGGTGACTGTGATCCGACGCGCCGGGCCGTCTACCCGGATTCGTCCTCCGACGGGGATGACGAGTTGAGGGTCGGTGTGGCCAAGGTCAACATCGAACACCACCATGGTGTCGGGGGCGTACTGCTGGAGGGCCCGCAGGACGGCTTCTCGTTGTTGCCGGCGGAAGTGCGCCTTCTCCGGGGTGCTGAGCTGGTTCTCGAACGACCAGCTCTTGGCCCTGCCCATCAGTAGCGCGGGGAACTGCTGGAGTAGACCGCGTTCGCCCATGTTCCGAAGGATCCGGTAGACCTGTTCGGCGCGCGGCATCTCTTCGGATGTCTCGAGGAAGAGCACGTTACCGGCGTAGGCGTCGACCGGCAGTACTGCTCGGTCGGCCATCAGCAGCCAGGAGATGATCTCCAATTCGCCGCCCCAGCTGATCCCTTCGACCACCCGGTCGCTGTTGTGCCAGGACCAGCCGTCAGCGGGTTCCATCTCCGGTTCGGACTCGAAGGTGCGGAGGTCTTGCCAGGGACGGTTGATGTCCCCGTAGGCGCTCGCCGCAGTGAGTTCGTACTCGCCGGAGGTGAACAACGCCGCCCTGAGTGAGTCGGCGGTCAGTGGGTGCATCGCGCCGGGGCGCCCGAGCTCGACCATCACTGTGGCGCCGTGATACCCGACAATGCCCAGGTTCCGCAGGAAGAGCAGCAGGTTGGTGTTGTCGCTGTAGCCGAAGAAAGGCTTGGGGTTGGCGCGGAGAAGGCTGCGGTCAAGGTGGGGCAGGACGGTGATCTGGTCATCGCCGCCGATGCTGGCGATCACGGCCTTGATGTCGGGGTTCGCGAAGGCCGCGTGGATGTCCGCAGCCCGCTCTTCGGGCGTCGAGCCCATCTTCCGAGTCGTCGGATACTCCATGGCCTTCAACCCGAAGTCATCCTGAAGCCTGCGTAGCCCCAGTTCGTACGGCAGAGGAAGGACACCGGGCAGACCGGATGAGGGGGACAGCACCGCGACCAGGTCTCCGGAGCGGGGCTTCGCCGGGTAGAGAGGATCCGTCATCCGCTGATCATAGGAGCCGGTGGACCTGTCGCCACAGCGGATATTCCGGGGCTCGTCGCGAACGAGTTCGGTCCTTCCCCTCTCAACCCTGTGTCGCGGAGTGACGGAACAGCATCACCCTTGCGATGGGCCTGATCTCGGGCTCAGGCCGCACCTGCAGCCCTCCGGCGGGGTCGACATGCCCTTGCGGCCAGTCCACTCTGCCCGCGCATGCCTGGCACCCGCCGTCATCCGCCGTGTATCCAGGAAAGTCGACAAGTCGCGCGCCAGACGAAGGATTCCCATGCAGGATCAGGAAAAGGCCGGAACGACCGGGACTGCCAACGTCCGTACTCCAGCCCACAAGCCCGTAGCCCCCCGACCCACACCGCTGCGTGGCCTACTCGCTCTGCGGGCCGGCGCTGGAAATGCTGCCGTCGTGCAGATGCTCCGCCAGGCCGGACACTCCTGGGCCCAGCCTGAACAGCACCAGCACAACGCTGGTTGCGGACACCAGACCGAGCAGCCTGTGATTTGAGGAACCATCAACATGAATCGATCAGGCCCGCCACCGCAGACGCCGGGGAACGGCCGACGGACGGCCTCCGGCCTTCGACCGTGAGGACTACAAGGCCCGGCACGCAGTCGAGTGCGGCATCAACCGGCTGAAGCGCAACCGCGCCGTGGCCACCCGGTTCGACGAACTGGCAGTCCGCTTCGAGGCCACTGTTCTCATCGCCGCGATCAACGAATGCTGTGACCTGCCGGAAGCGTCAGCCCCGCATGTCATCTTGGCCGCGGTCAGGTCAGCGGGGTGAGGGGAGACAGGGGCGATGGGGGCTGCGTACTCCCGCGCCGGCAGCGAGAACGGCGACCACATCGACGGCCCGTCAGAGGACGTGCTGTTCATGCTGATCGACGACCTCAACGACTCGGACAACACCTTCGTCGTCATTCAGCCCGACGAAGACGACCCGGCCTGGTTCACCTCCGTCGCGACCCTGGACGAAGGCGGCTACGAAGTCGTCTGCCGCGACAGCATCCGCCGCGAACACGACGTCGCCACCGAGACCAGCATCGGGCGGATTGCCCGCGATCTCACGATCTGGATGGCCGCCCGCGACATTCCCGGACTGCCGACCCAGCACATCAGCAACTTCTAAAGTAGGGCCTGGCGCGCCACGCGGTAGCGGAGGTAGACGACTCTTGAGCTGAAGGTGCGGGTCTCGACGAGTTCGAGATCTACCCGGCGCTCGCGCTGGGGAAAGAACGGAATGCCACCGCCAACCAGCACCGGGTAGACCCTGGCCCGGTACTCGTCGATCAGACCCAATGCGGCCGCCTCGGCGGCGAGAGTCGCGCCGCCGATCGCGATGTCGCCATCCCCCGGCTCGGCTCGCAACCGCTCGATCTCCTCCGCCAGGCCGCCGGAGGCCAGGCGGGCATTGCCCTGCACCGTCGACAGCGTGGTGGAGAACACCACCTTTGGGAGCGGCTTCCAGATCGCGGCCCACTCGAGCATGGAGTCGTCGAGCGTGGGATCCTGATCGGCGGTCTCCCAGTACAGCATCGTCTCGTACAGCCGTCGTCCCAACAGGTGGACGCCGGTCTCTCGGATCTCGTCGGTGACGAAGCGAAACACCTCCTCGTCGGGCACCGTCCAGTCGAAGTCGCCGTTCGGCCCGACGATGTAGCCGTCAAGGGAGACGCCCATCGAGTAGGTCACGCTGCGCATCTGAAGTCCTCCTCGGGAACAGGTTCGACACTACGACCGCCGGCCGACGCAGGACTCATCACGGCTCGCGCGATCCCCTCAGATTTCCCCGCCCCACACGAAGATCATCACGGAGGGCGGCGATCTTTCACGACACACTTAGCCGCTGCAAGAGCTGCTCCGCAGCCGGAGCCTCCCGCAGCGTCAGAACCGAAGCCGCTTGTACCAGATGCGGTGAGCGGCCTGATCCGCAGTCGAGACTCCCCGGGCCCGGTCGCGTTCGGCGAACCAGGCCCGCGGCGTTGTTCAGCCTCTCACCGGCCGAGGAGCGCGAGGAGGGACTGCCCGGTGACCAGCCCGACAAGAACAAGGGCGAGAGCCCTTGCGGTGAGTTGGCCGGCCTGGTTCACGAAGAGATCGGCCTGGCCGCTTTGGACCCTCGCTGGGCGGGAGGTCGTCCCCGGCTGCTCAGTCCCGACGACGAGGGCTTCGTCGTCCAGACGGCCACTACACGTCCGACCACGCTGGGCCAGCCCTTTCACCCACTGGTCGATCCGCAAGCTCGCCGACTGCCTGCCTAAGAGGGCCCGGCAGTAGGTGGTTCGAACAGCGGCTGTTGGTGATCATTGGTTCATGCGAGCGGCGGGCCCGTCGTGCTTACTGAGCGTGATGCGTGCCGGGGCCTGCTTGCGCTTTCCGCTGCGTCAACTCCTACGGTCATTGGTGTGGCCGGAGAGACCGGCCCGGCGATGAGAGGCACGGCTATGGCCTGGTCCATTGCGGACGTGGCCCGGATGTCCGGGGTGACGTCCCGGACGCTGCGGCACTACGACGAGATCGGGCTGCTTGCTCCCGCGTACATCGGCAGCAACGGCCACCGCTACTACGAGGAGGCAGAGCTGCTGCGGCTGCAGCAGATCCTGCTGCTCCGGGAACTCGGTCTGGGACTGCGTGAGATCGCAGCGGTCCTGGAGCGCCAGGTCGACCAGGTGGCCGCACTGCGGGAGCACCACAGGAGGCTGCTGGCGGAGCGGGAGCGGCTGGATGTGCTGGCCGCCACAGTCGGCCGCACCATCGCCGCACTTGAACAAGACAAGGACATCCACGACATGACGAAGATCAGCATGCCGGAGAACCTGTTCGAGGGCTTCGATGCCGCCCGACACGAGGCGGCCGCCCGCGAGCAGTGGCCCCACGAGGGGGAGCAGTCGAGGCAGTTCGCCGGCACCCTCACCGATGAGGACCAGGCGCGGCTGCAGCGGGAGGCGACCGCGGCGATGGTCCGCATGGCCGAGTTCGCGGCATCCGGCACGCCGGTGACCGACCCGGCGGTGCAGGCCGAGGTCGATGCCCACTACCGGGGCATCTGCTGGATGTGGACCCCGAACGCGGCCGCGTTCAAGGCCCTCGGGCAGACCTATGTCGACGATGTGCAGTGGCGCGCGGCCTACGACCAGGTCGCTGTCGGGCTCGCCGCCTACCAGCGGGACGCGATGGCCGCCTACGCGGACGCCCGCCTGAGCTGACCGGCCACCGGCTGCTGGAGGGCTGCAGACCTCCAGCCCCGGGCATCGTCCACCCGATCTGATCCACCGCCTGGCTGTGCCCCGTCCGCGCGATGCGGCATCGCCGCATACCCATTGGAGCACCGCCGTGATCCCCGCCCACTGGGCCCGCCACCACCGCCGCGAGGACAACGAACTCCTCGGCTACCTGCGCCCGGTCGACGACAACCCGCTTGTGTTCACCCCGGTCACCGTCTTCGGCCACCCGCTCGGCGCACCCACCAAAGAGCATCACGCCCGCCAGTGCCTGGACCGCATGGGGCTGAGCTACCTGGCCCAGGACTGGATGTTGTCCCTGCCCGGCCGCCCGGACCCCGTCGCCGTCCAGATCGTCGAAGCCACCCCGCAACAGCTCAGGGTGAAAAACGTCGACTACGGCTACCCAGACGCGGACATCGGCCACATCTTCGTCCTCGACGTCCCCGCCGCCGCAGGGCAACTCCACCCACGCTGACCCCAGCCCAGCAGCCCCGGTCGCGTCGGCGACGCTGGACGGGACGAGCGCGGCGGTACCACATCGACTCTGCCCGACCAAGCACCGGTGTGGGAACCGATCCTCGCCGTGGGCAGAATCGCCCACAGCTCAATCGCCCATGCACTCAAGCTGAGGATCCACACCCAACCCTGTCGCTCAATGGTTCACCGCCCTACGCGGTGAACCATCCCGGTCAGAGCACTAGCGGCCCATACTGCTCCACGGGGCGTCACCGCAGGCATGATGGAGGCCATGACTCACACCGCCCGCCGCATGTTCGAGCTGCTAGAGCCGATCTGCCTGGTCACCTACTTCGCCGACGAGTGCAACGAGGAACTGGCCGCGCTCGGCCACCGCACCTACTGGGACGGCTACTTCGCCAGCCGCGCCGCGCCGCTGGGGCGGGTGCCGGCGCGGGTCGTGCACGCCGCCTTCTACAGCTTCGCCGAGGGGGAGGCCGAGCGGCACATCCCGAGCGCGTGGGAGACGATCCCGCCCGAGGCGTCCGTCGCCGCGCGGGAGCGGGGCAGCGCGGCCTCCGTACGGCGGATCCTCGGCGACGAGCTGGCCGACTCCCCGGGCCTGGTGCGCGCCGCCGACCTGACCACCAAAGCCGCGACGAACGCGCCCACAGAAGGTCGGGTGATGTACGCCGGGATGCGCACCCTTCCGGTGCCGAGCGACCCGGTCGCCCGCCTGTGGCATTCCGCGACCATGCTGCGCGAGCACCGATGTGACGGGCACGTCGCCGCTCTCGTCGGCGCGCGCATCGGCGGCACGGAGGCCCACCTGCTCGACGCGCTGGCGCAGGGCATCCACCCGCCGGAGTCGTTCGGGCGCGTCCATCACCTGCCGAAGGAGCGGCTGGCCGCGGTCATGGACGGCTTGCGCGAGCGCGGGCTCGTCGACACCGACGGCCGGTTCACCGACGCCGGCCGCGAGGCCAAGCAACGCATCGAAGCCCTTACCGACGAGCTCGCCGCCCCGCCGTACGACGCCCTGTCTCCCGCCGAGCTCGACGAGCTGGCCGCCGAGCTCGAACCCATCACCGCGACGCTGGTGGCCGCGGGGTCGCAGTGACGAGCAGCGACTGACGGGACGAGGAGTCCGCCGTCCGGTACGGCGAATTCCCGGCCCGGTGTTCGCGCCCGAGGTGCTCGACCGACCGTCGACTTCCTGGCCGCATCCCGATGCTGACGAGTTGGTCGGCCTGGGCACCGCCGGGCCCGCCTGTAGCTGCGTGCCGCCACACGGAGCGGACCCGAGCGCTCGTTGAGCCAGGTCCCGGCACCGCGATTGTGGTCCCCCCGGGGGTGCTGGCACCGCCTCGTCGTCGACGAGCGTGCGATCTCGTCGCGGTCGTGGTCCGGCCCGGCATCCGCCACGAGCCGGCCACCGACGCCGACCCGCTGGGTGTTGCGGGGCGCGACGTTCGTGACACGGCCGTGGTTACGCTGTGGCGTTAGCGGCTTGGCTCGTGCGACGCCAGCTCGATGGGGTGGAGTTGCGGCAACGCTTGAAGGCGACGCTGAAGGCGAAGGGGTCCTGGTATCCGACGTTCTTGGCCACTGTGGCCACTGTGGCGACGGTCGCGGTGGTGTCTCGTAGCGGCGGCCAGGCATGCAGATCGGCGACCGACGGGTTCTGCTCAATGTGGTCCAGGACGAAGTCCTCCAGGTGCTGTGCGTCCTGCACGGTCACCAGCACCTGGAATTCGTTTTTCCCGGACACCACGAACACGTCCAGCACCTCGCCCGTCACGAGCTTCGCGAAGTACCGCGGGCTCAACCCGGTGAAGGGCCTATCCAGGACGACTCCGACGCGGTGATCACACCAGCCACATCAAGATCATCCCATTGCTTCGGGTTCCCCCTGCGCGAACGCGGCAGACTTCAGTGCACGGCGAGCGGTACGCGGCTGCCACCCCACGCGAGCGAGCGCTCCTCGGTGCGGTGCAGGCGCGGACCCTCGCCGCGAATGGCTGCAGCCTGGAGGCGGCGCGGGCTCTGCTGCGCGCGGAGGAGGTCCTAGCGAATGCCCACGACGGGGTCAGGGAGCCGGACCCGGACCCGGACGTTGGCTACATGGTGGCGCGTTGTTCTCTGGCGCGTGTGGGTTCCTCGCGTCGCCGTCGCCGTCGTCGGTGGTCGGCCAGGGCGGAGGCACATGTCGACCGTGATCGGGACGCACCAACTCCGTTGCCCAGAAGTCGGGTTGTGGCGCGACGTGCGTGGGGGCTGTGAAGAGTTCGGGCATGACTCTCGGGATTCGGTCACGGGAGCGGAAAACTCGGAGGACTCACTCGGCGCTTTCGGACAGGTCGGGCGCCGACCTATGCGATGGGAGACCGATCAATGATGTTCACTCTGGTACGGAGCAGAGTGCGGATGGCCGCGCTCGCGCTCTCGGCCGTCGCGGCTCTTGCCTTCGGCGCGACCGCCACGACCGGCGCAGCAGCGGTTCCCGCACCCGCGAAACAGGGGCCGACCTCGGTGGCGTACGTCGAGGTGAACAACAACAGCATGCTGAACGTCGGCAAGTACACCCTTGCCAACGGCGGCGGCAACGTCTTCGACGTTGCCGTGATCTTCGCGGCGAACATCAACTACGACACGGGCACGAAGGCGGCGCATCTGTACTTCAACGAGAACGTGCAGCGCGTCCTCGACAACGCCGCCACGGAGATACGGCCGCTGCAGCAGAAGGGCATCAAGGTCGTCCTCTCGGTGCTCGGCAACCACCAGGGCGCGGGCTTCGCCAACTTCCCTTCACAGCAAGCGGCTTCGGCGTTCGCGAAACAACTGTCGGACATCGTGGCCAAGTACGGCCTCGACGGCATCGACTTCGACGACGAGTACGCCGAGTACGGCAACAACGGCACCGGCCAGCCCAACGACAGCTCGTTCGTGTACCTGGTGACGGCGCTGCGCGCGAACATGCCGGGCAAGATCATCAGCCTCTACAATATCGGCCCGTCCGCGTCGCGTCTCTCTTACGGCGGCGTCGACGTCTCGTCCAAGTTCGACTACGCCTGGAACCCGTACTACGGCACCTGGCAGGTCCCCGGCATCGCACTGCCCAAGTCGAAGCTGTCGCCGGCGGCCGTCGAGATCGGCCGAACCTCGCAGAGCACGGTCGCCGACCTCGCCCGCCGCACCGTCAGCGAGGGGTACGGCGTCTATCTGACGTACAACCTCGACGGCGCCGACCGCAGCGCCGATGTCTCCGCGTTCACCAGGGAGCTGTACGGCAGTGACGCCGTCTACACGCCGTAGGGTGACCGCACGCCCCAGTGCGCGGCGCTCCCTCGGGGCTTGCCGCATCCCATAGGGCTGTGATCCGTGCAGGCCGCGCTTTCGACAACGATGTCGGGGGGCGCGGCGCGGGTTGACCATTCACTTTCGTGCGCCCCCGCGACGCGGCTGCTGTGCTGCGACCATGGGTAAGTGCTGTCCCGGGCCGGGGCCCTGACTCAGGAGAGCTGACAGCGCGCTGACCGGGGTGTCTTGCTCACGCTGTGCCGATGGTGGCCGGGGATGGTGCGGTGTCGGTGTCGGTGTCGGTGTCGGTGCCGGTGCCGGTGCCGGGCCGGGCGGGTGTGTCCCGATAGGGGCTTGCCGACCAGCCCGACGTTGCCACAGTTCTGACCGCCCGCGCGGTCCGGTGCCGGCGACGCGATGTGCCATCGGGTCGGGAGGTGGACGAGCATGACCAGTATGTCCCCCGCTCCGCTGCCCGCCGTCGCCGGCCACGGGAGAGGTGGTTCTTGGAGTGGACACGCACCGGGACGCTCATGTCGCCGCCGTGCTCTCCTTGCTGGGGACAAGGGTCGGCACCCGGGTTCTCAGCCACCGCGGCCGGATACCGCTACCTGCTCAAGATGACCCGAGGGTTGGGCGCCATGCGGAGGGCCGGGGTGGAGAGGGTCGGGCGGCATCGCGCTGACCACCGCGTCTCTGCTGTCCGGCACCGTACACACGGCCCAGGCCGCAGCCGGACCGACCTGGAACAAGAACGTTCATTGCAAGGCCACGGACCCCGAAGGGCGCCACATAGTGACCCGGTGAGGCAACCCCCACCTCGGCTGGAATCACTTCACCTACCGCCACAACATCCGCGTCTGTAAGACCCTCACCGCCGCTATCCATGGAAAAGTCGACCACAACGACCATCAGGGGCGACTGGAATACGACGGCGTCGCCGTCAAGACAGGCCCCGGGGCCCAGGAGGTCCACTTCAAGGTCATCGTCCAGTACGCCCGCAAGACCAAGGACAAGAAGTACGACGCCGGCAAGGGGCAGACGATCGGCGTTGTCAACGCGTTCTGCCGCAACCAAGCCAACAACAAGTGCCCCGCATGGATGAACGAGTGACGCACCCCGAAGACCGAGAGCAGCAGGCGTCCATCAGCCGTCTGCTGTTGGACTACCTGAACGCACCCATCGCCGAGGGCTGCCACCTGCGTGGCGTCCTGCCCGCCCCTGGCGCCGTACGGATCGCCATCCACGCCGGGGACGACGACGAGGTCGGCGCCACTTTCCTCTACGAGATCCCCTACGACGCCGTGGCCCCCGCCTACATCCCCGGCATCCTGCGCACCACCCTGGCCGGGACCCAGCTCTACAGCAGCGACGACATCAGCAAGACCATGGGGATGACCCTCATCCGCCTCAACCCGGAGGACATCACCCCCGCGCCCGAACCCGAAGAGGGCCAGGCGCTCAGTATTCTGCGCGCCCTGTCCGACCCCGGCGATGACGAGAACCCCTTCCTGATCGGCTTCCTGATGAGGGGTGACAGCCGACTGCGCCTGTACGTGCAGCATCCCGGCGGCGACGGCATCATCGGCGCCGACATCCACCTGGCCGACATGCTCACCGCGCTGATCGCTTCGCTTCCCTCCCTCGTCAGGGAAGAGGAGCGCCACCAGCCGGCCCCGGACGACCCGCACTGTGATCTCCTCGTGGACCTGACCGGCTGGTAGGACCGCAGCCACGATGGCGCCCCGCACCACGGCTGAGGTCTCAGATTTACGAGGCTGTTCCAACTCCCTCATCAAACGGCCTGACCGTGTTGGACCGGGTGGCCGGCGCGTTGCGCATGGCGGTCTCGGCCATGTCCTCGTCCTGCGGCACCAACGACACCACGGTGGCCGCGGCGCCCAGGGGCGAAGTGGATCAGTGTGCTTCACCCGCAGCCCCCAGCCCTCTGCTGCAGGCCGTGCGAGACCGCCTGGAAGCAACCGTCGCGGCCGGCCATGACCGTGACGACCTCGCCGCCGTCGACTACCTGAGGAAGCCGCCGTCGTAGTCCGTATGCGGGCCGTCGTTCCGGTCCCGGCCGTACGAAGTCACCGGAGCAGTAGCAGGGCGGCGGCGCTCGACAGCGACCTGTCAGCCGCTTCTGCAAGAGATCATCGAGGACGTCCACTGGTGAAGCGGGGCCCACAGGGGCAGCCGAGCGGCGAGCCCGGCCCCGGCCCAGGACGGTGTGGACGCAGGTTCGAATCCCGCCCTGGTGCCCATAAATGCCCCCGCTTGCTTCGTGCGCTTGGCCCGGCCTGACGCTGTTCGGGTCGGCCGTTCCCTTCGGCAGCGGGTCGTGGGTCCGGTTGGCGGGACTCTCGCGCCAGGATGAGCCGAAAGGTACCAATTTCGGCTGGGGAGCGATCTGGCCGCATTCCTGGCGCTACGTCACATCGGAGGAAAGTGATGCGGCTTCATTCCCAGGGGAGAAAGTCCTTTGCCGGGGCGCTCCTCGCCGTTCTCGCCCTTGTCTCGGGCTGTGGCACTTCGGGTGCGGAGCACGCCCCGGTATCCTCTCCGTCGGCTTCCTCGTCATGGGCCTCGGCCCGGCCGGGAAATGCGCTGCGGAACCCCGAGGAAGTGGTGAGCCAGGACGGGTTGCTGCGCACGCGGATCGTGGTGGAGCGCAAAAAGGTGGAGCTCGCCGGCCGAAAGCTGTGGGCCCTGACCTATAACGGGCAGTACATGCCGCCGACCCTGCGCATCAAACCCGGGGATCGGATGGAGCTGGCCGTGGTGAACAACATCGACAAGGTGACGAACCTGCATGTTCACGGCCTGCATGTTTCACCGAGCGGCAATTCCGACAACATCTTCGTCGCGATCGAGCCCGGGCAGACGTATCACTACGCGTACCAGTTCCCGAGCAACCTCGCCGCGGGGACTTACTGGTATCACCCGCACCCACACACGCAGAGTGGCCCTCAGACGGCCGGGGGCATGTCCGGCCTCATCATCGTCGACGGGCTGAAGAAGTACCTGCCGAAATCACTGCAGGGCATCAGGGAGCGGGTCATTGCGCTCAAGGACTTCCAGGTCCAGGGTGATCAGGTCAAGACCGAGGGTCTCAAGATCGGCGGATCCACGAATCGCACGGTCAACGGCCAGCTGAACCCCGTCATCGATATCCGGCCAGGCGAGGTTCAGCTCTGGCGGATCGCGAACATCGGCGCCAACATCTTCTACAAGGTGGCGCTGCCCGGCCGGAAGTTCCACGTGATCGCCAGGGACGCGAATCCCGTCAACACGATCTATTCCGCGAAATCGATCGTCATCCCGGCCGCGGCGCGCTTCGACGTGCTGGTGGAAGGCGGCCCGCCCGGTACGTCCGAGCTGCAGACGCTCCCGTACAACACGGGTACGGCCGGCAACCAGTTCCCCCGGGCAACCCTCGCCACGGTTGTCTCGCAGGGCAAGACAATGGCCCCGGTGAAGATTCCCACCGCCTTCGCGCCGACGAAGGACCTGTCCAAGGCCAGGATCGCCGCTCGGAAGACGATCACGTATACCGAGAATCCGGCAGGGACTCAGTTCTTCATCAACGGCAGGCAATTCGACATGAACCGCACGGACTTCACGGCGAAGCTGAACACCGTCGAGGAGTGGACGGTCCAGAACCATACCGACGAAGTGCACTCGTTCCATACGCATACCGATGACTTCCAGGTGATGAGCGAGAACGGCGTTCCGGTGAGGTTCTACGGCTGGCGGGACACGGTGGACATTGCGCCCCGCGGGGAATCCGTGCTCCGGATCCGATTCTCGGACTACACCGGAAGGACGGTGCTGCACTGCCACATCCTCAATCACGAGGATGCGGGCATGATGGCCACTCTCGAGATCGTCGGCGACCAGCCAGCCGGCGGGGCCGGTAAAGAACCAATTCCTCCTCACCACGCTCGGCCGCATGCCTGAGCCGACCTGGGCCGCGCTACCGGCGGGCAGCCCCAGGTTGCCTCCGTGCCCCTGGATGCGCGGACCGTGGCGGCGCCGTCGGCCGCCCCTCCCACTCACCGGACTTCCTTGCATTCTCCACAGGGCTTGGCCGTCGCCCGTCGGCTCTTCGTCGGTCGTACACCGCGTCCGGTCGGTCAGCTGCAGGGCCGCATCGGTCGAGCCGTCTTCCAGGATTGAGGTACGGAAATGACGATTGCCGCCCAGGACCGCCTGCGTATCGGCTGGATCGGCGTCGGCCGCATGGGCTTCCAACTGGCGGCCCGGCTGCTGGATGCGGGGCACGACGTAGCCGTCTACAACAGGACCCGCGCCAAGGCCGAACCGCTGACTGAACGGGGAGCGACGATCGCCGACCGGCCGGTTGATCTGGCCGACCGGGACGTCGTCTTCACCATGGTCACCGCCTCGGCCGCCCTGGAGGCGGTCACCACGGGGTCGGGCGGCGTGCTGACCTCGCCGCCGGATGCCACGCCGGAGGTGCTGATCGACTGCTCCACGGTGTCCACCCAGGCGTCCGCGCTGATCCGGAACAAAGCCGCCAGGCGTGGAACCGACTTCCTGGCCGCCACGGTCAGCGGGAACCCGAAGGTGATCGCCGCGGGCAAACTGACGGTCGCGGTCTCCGGCTCACCCGAGGTGTTCGGCCGGGTTGAGCCGTTGCTGGCAGTGCTGGGGCGCGGGGTGACCTACGTCGGCGAGGGCGAAGTCGCCCGTCTCGTCAAGATCGCGCACAACGTCTTCCTCGGCGTCGTCACCCAGTCGCTCGCCGAGATCACCATCCTGGCGGAGAAGGGCGGTGTCAGCCGTGCCGCCTTCCTGGAATTCCTCAACGACTCCGTGATGGGCTCCACCTTCACCCGTTACAAGTCGCCCGCGCTGGTCAACCTGGACTTCACGCCGACGTTCACCGCGCCGCTACTGCGCAAGGACTTCGACCTGGGGCTGTCCGCGGCCCGCGAGCTGGAGGTCCCGATGCCGCTCGCCGCCGCCACCGCTCAGCTCGTCGCGGGTGCCATCGGTGCGGGGCATGTCGAAGAGGACTTCGCCTCCTTGATCCTTGAGCAGGCCAGGAACTCCGGCATCACGCTGGAAGCCCAGAACGTGCCAGTGGACGACGGTCTGTCACCGCAAAGCTGACCTGCCGACCGGCACCACCAGTGCGGCCCGCCGGCCCGACCGACGGTGCGCTCGCCTGTCGACTCGACTCAGCTCCTCCGCGACGTGGATGCGCCGGCAGCCTTCGTGGCCGAGATGCCGTTCGTTCAGGGCATGTGGCGCGTTGGGCCGCGCAGCCCGAGCAGGAAGCATGTAGCCGAAAGGAAGAGCAGGACACCTTCGACCGCGAGGCTGACCAGCCCCAGAGGTTCGGTCCAGTTTCCGACATCGCTGCGGAAGTCGGGCAGACCCGGTCCACGCGAGAGCGCATAGCCCGCGATGGGACCGGCGGCCACGCCCATCGCGAGAAACCAGCCAAGCCTGACATGGCCCGCAAAGAGCAGCACGGCGGTAACAACGCCGACGATTTCCAAGACCCAATAGAGGGCAGCGATGTACGTGGGGGTCTTGGAACCGGGTACACCACCCTGGTCCACGACGTGGATCGCGGATACGGCCAGACACAACAGCCCTCCCACGATTTGCGTGGCCCAGCCCGCGGCGGCTCCCTTGCGCTTTTCCACGTGATCGAACTCCTGCATCCGGTGCGTTCCGGATGCAGCACGTGTATCCGGTACGGGCGCGTGGTCACGCCGCTCTTGCCGCTGCCATGTCCCCGTATCCGGCGGATGGATGGACAGCGCCGGGCAGCTCCGTACAGTTCATGCTGTCCCTGCAGGGGCCGCACGCCGGCAGAGCCAGGTGGCTGAGCCCCGATGTCACCTCCCCGACCTCGTGGTCGACGACTCCGTCCCGGCTGACGTCCTCGGCATCGGCCACCACGACGTCGACGAGGCGTACCTCGCCGCAGTCGTCGGCTCTGCACCCGCGCCCCGGCTTCAAGCCGCGCATCCTGGAGGCTTTCACCGAGGGGATTCGGCCCAGGCCACAGACCACGTTCGGCAACGTCAAAGCCGACGTCCTCGCACACTACGTGCCCGGCTTCGAGCGGGGGGACTTCGTACGCACCATCCTGGACTCCCCGTGGGCCGAATAGCCCACGAGTGAAGCAGCGACCGCGTGGTCGTGGTAGCCGCCTTCGACGGCGAGCAGCTGCTGGACGTCACCGGCCCTTGAGTTCTCCACCATGGCGAACGCCTTCGGCACCCGCTACGTCGTACGACTGTCTCCCCGGCCGGCCAGCCCTGGCGCCAGGCCGCCGCATGACCGCAAGATCGTGCCACCACGCCCATATTCAGGTGATGATGACTCCACTCATCGTCACGATCAGTGATGATCGTCAGTGGCAGATGTCCCTGCTGCTGTACCGCGGGAACTCCAGGTGGTGGAGCTCTGGTAGTCAGCATGCCGGATTCCGGTGCTGGTTGGCGCTGAATTCCTCCCCTGAGACCGGAAAACCGCAGGTCCTAGCTCTGATCGGATGAGTCGTCGTACCTATTCACTCGATGTCTGGCCTGCCGTGTGCACGGACACTGGGTCGTGACTCCGTCGAAAGGAGCCCCCGTGGGACCGAGGAGGCGACCACCAGGCAGGGCGACGTCAGCAGGCCGGCCAGATCCGAGCCGGTGGCGTGCCTTGTGGGTCACGCTGGTGGCGGGCTTCATGATCCTGCTCGATGTGACGATCGTCGCGGTCGCGCTGCCCTCGATACAAAGGGATCTGGGTGCCTCCCCGGCCGCAGTCCAATGGGTGGTGTCCGGGTATGCGCTGACGTTCGCACTTGCACTCGTGCCGGCCGGACGTCTTGGCGATGCGATCGGCCGACGCCGGATTTTCCTCGGAGCGCTCGCGGCCTTCGTCTTGTGCAGCATCGCAGCGGGGGCGGCCCCGACGATCACCCTGCTCGTCATCGCCCGCATGGCGCAAGGAATCGCCGCAGGCTGCCTTGCTCCTCAGAATTCTGCGCTGATCCAGCAGATGTTCACTGGAGTCGAGCGTGCTCGCGCCTTCGGCTTGTTCGGCGCCACTGTCGGTATCTCCAGTGCGGTCGGTCCGATCACCGGAGGCGTCATCCTCGCCTTGGCCACCGGACCCCAGGGCTGGCGCTGGATCTTCTTCGTCAACGTTCCCGTGGGTGCCGTGGCACTCGTACTCGGCTACCGGCTGCTGCCCCGCGTCGCCCCGGGCAAGAAGGGACACCTCGATCTGTCGGGCGTCGCCCTGATCGGTTGCGGTGTCCTGGCGGTCCTGCTGCCGTTGGTCCAAGCCGACTCCGGCGGCGTGCGCCGTCTGTGGTGGCTCTTCCCGGTAGGGGCACTGCTGCTGTTCGGCTTCGGGTGGTGGGAGCGCCGAGTCGCAGCCCAAGGCGGCGAACCGCTGCTGCACCCAAGGCTGATTGCCGAAACCCGCGGCTATGCGACCGGTGCCAGCCTGGCGACGCTCTACTTCATGGGATTCAGCGGTGTGTGGATCGTGTTCGCACTCTTCTTCCAAAACGGCCTGGGCTATTCGCCGCTGCAGTCCGGACTGGCCGTGACACCATTCGCGGTGGGCTCCGCGGGAGCGGCCGTCGTAGCCGGACGGCTTGTGGAGCGGATGGGCAGGCTGCTGACCGTGCTCGGCCTGGTCGGTGTCGTCGTCGGGCTCGCCGCAGCGGCGCTGTTGCTCAGGTTCGCCCCGCCGTCGGTCGCCGTCTGGGCCGCTGTCCCCGCCCTCCTCGTGGGCGGTATCGGCAGTGGCTTCGTCATCTCCCCGAATGTGACGATGACGCTGCGGGAAGTGCCGGTGCCGATGGCGGGCGCCGCCGGCGGTGCGCTACAGACCGGACAGCGCCTGGGCGGCGCAGTGGGCACGGCCGCACTTCCCGGCACGTACTACCTGGTACTGACCTCAAGCGGGGACGACTACCGGTTGGCCGTGGCAGCGTCCGTCGGCGTAGGCATCGCCGCCATCTTGACGGCGTTGGGCATCGCACTGATCGAGTGGCGTACCGACCGTGGCGCAACAGCGGACCCGTGCCCGCCCGAAGTCGCCCACGGGCACTGTCATGCCACCCAAAGCTGAGACTCGTCGGGCTGCGAACCATCTCTTAGGTGAGCTGGAGGCCGAGGTCGGCTAGGACCTGTCCGGCGGATCATGCCTGGGCCGCGGGGTCTGGCACGCCCACCTGCGGCGTTGTCCTCAATCTTCCCCAAGCCCTCGACTTCGCTCGAGCAGGGGAGACCCCATCGACCCCGCTCACCACCACAGATCAGAGCCGGCCTCCGAAGCCACCATGATCCGCCGGAGGGGCCCTCCAACGCCACCGCCTACGAGATCGCCGAACGGGCGGCGGACCTCCAACGAGCGATCTTGTCGGACGCGAACGGATGGCCTGGTCGTCGGCCTCTCCGCCGCGAACGTCCACGACAGCCTCACACTGAAGCCCATGGTCCAGGGTCACCAAACGAGACACGACGCCACTTCAAGCCCCAACGTCTCCACGCGGACAAGGCTTACGACATCCCGCACCTGCGGCGATGGCTCTGGGCAAGCACATCGGGGTCCGCATCGCTCGCAAGCGTGTCGAGTCCAGCGAACGATTGGGGCCTCGCAGGTGGGCGATCGAGCGGACCATGTCGTGGCTTTCCGGCTACCGCAGACTCAGCCCCCGCTACGAACGTCCAACCCAGCAACTACCTGGCCTTTCTCGGCCTCGCCGTCGCACTCTGCTGTTACAAGCGACTCGACCGGTTCACCGCATAGGACACTGTCTTAGCTTGTTCTTTAAGGTCTGCCGCCTGAAAGCGTGGGACGAGGCCAATCCAGCCCCTGAGTAGGGTTGTGGCCATGGCCAAGGGAATGGGGCGGCGGCTCAAGGTGGATCTGGACAGCGGCGTCGAGGACGCGACGCTGCTCATCCTGGAGTGGCTCGGCGAGCAGGGTGTAGGTGCCATGATCCGGGTCGACGCGGAGCGCATACGTGACGGTCAGCCGGCGTGGACATTCGCAGCCTCTGGCGGGCCCCTGGATGGCGGGATGAGGGCCGATGGGACCTCGGCCGCCGAGTGCATGGGCAGAGCGTTGCTTGGGTTGCGGGAAGCCGGGCTGGTCGTTCCGTTCTGAAGCCGTGTTCAGCGTCTGAGCTGGTCGCGTTCGGTGATGCTTTCGGGGCGTCTGGTGGTCTTGCCGACGCCGTAGCGGGTGGCTGGGCGCCGGTTCTTCGAGCCGAGCGGCCTGCTGGGGCCGGGCCGGTTAAGTTTTGCCGCACGGGCCGGGCAGGACAAGTTCGGGCGGAGGTTCCTGAACCCCCGGCGGACACGAGCCGGGGTGAGCTGGCCGGGCTCGGCCGGCTTCTCCCACGGACGGCGAAGGTCGGCGACCAGGGGCCGGGCTAGGCGGAGTTGGGTGTGGGCGGCGATGATCAGCCAGGTCCACCGGTCCGCCGCCGCGGGCGTGCGGAGCTTCGGGTGGGTCCAGCCCAGCGTCTGCTCGATCATCCGGAAGGTGTGCTCCAGATCGAACCTGCGCAAGAACGACTGCCGGCGCAGATCGACGTCCTCACCCGACAGGCTGGTCGCCGACGACCACAGCCAGACCGGCAGTGGATCGTGACCGCCGGGCAGACGGTCGACCTCCAGACGGATCAACGTGCCCCCGATGACGGGGAGTTCGCCGTTGTGGTCGATCCCTGCCGAGCGCGTGGTCAGCCTCGGGTGAATGCGGTCCCAGGCCATCACGCGAGCGGTGCCGTAGCGGTCGGTGACCTGCACGGTCTCCGCGTACGGATCGCCCCATGAATCCGGCTTGGCGAAGCGGAACTCCTTGCCGTGCTTCGGCGGGCGTCCTCCCTGTGGCCGTGAAATCGAGGCGTTCGCCTCGCCAGTTGCCCGGCATCATCGCGTCCACGCGCTCCGGCGCCGCCTGCAAAGGAGCGAGGGCTTGGCCAAGCCCTCCAACGCCGGCATGGGAATCTGCACCTTCGGTCCCGGTGCGACAGCCGCAGCAACCCTCTGACGGATGCTGTCTGTGGCTGCGTTCACCATCTCTGCCAGCCGCGATTCGAAGACGTTGGTCATCCGGTTTCCTCCCTGTGCGTGGAAACATCTTCCGGCATCGGGTCCCCACCGACTCGCCCCTTTCTTCTCTGGCCATCACCGCAGCAGGAACGGACGCCTGCCGTCTCCAGGCCGGCGCCGATACCGGCCGAGGCTGCGAGGCGGTGTGACGGCAGCATCTGAGCATTCGGGTATCCGTTGTGCGGCGTGGTGCCCGGGCATCCGGGGTTGTCCGGACCGTGAGTGACTCCTTGCCCGACCGGCTCGCCGGGCTGGCCGACGCCGCTATCGCCGTCCTGGACACTTCGGTCGATCCGGGCTGGTCGCCCTTCAGAGCAGGCGACGCCCTGACCGTGATCGACGTCCTGACCGTCGCGCTGGCGAAGCACGGCGGCCTGCTGACCGACGCCTGTGCACCGGATGGGGAATGTTGGCTCGGAAGGTGTACGGGACACCTGGTGGCCGAAAATGCTCCCGCAGCAAGATCGAACACATGTTAGACTCCTCCTCGCCGTAAAGACGGTGTAAAGAACCAGGGGGAATTGTGAACTCGCGCTATCGCGTGGCCGCTGCCATTGCGTCCGTCGTTACTCTTATGCCTTTCATGACCGCCGCCAGCGCAAGTGCCGCAGAGGTAAAGCCGGGGATGGCTAAGGCGTCCGCCTCGTCCTACAGCTGCCCGCACGACGGGTATATCACGAACTGGGACGTGTGTACCTCGCTCGGTAATGGTGTTCTGCTCATGAACTCGGCGACTAAGGGAACCTATATAGACGTCTCATACGACAAGACTGCAGGCGGTTCCGTTTCCTGCAAGGTCGGTTATCTCCGGAGTGGTACAAATCACTGGAGTGGGACCAAGACGTGCAGTACTTCGCTGACCGCCTCGGCACAGTGGTCCCCTTCGGCGTCCTGCAGCCCTGACGTTGGCCTTCTCCTTTCCGGTGGAACCACTTATCAGACCCCGCCCACGAGGAAGTGCTGACGTTTTTCATGCTGGTACGGCCTATTCTCATCGAGAGTTAGTCAGCCAGCTCAAGGTTTCACGGGACTGCGCCGTGATGCCTTTCGCGCCCCCTTGCGGAAATCGCCGGGGGGCGCCGCACGTTCACAGAACCATCCCAGGGGAGCTGCCCATGCTTGAAGCCGTCTTCAAAGGCCATACAGCATTCACCCTTACCGCGACCGCTATTTGCCTGGTCTTCTTTATTGCGGTTCTTCTCGCCTCGAAGAAGAGAACGGATCGCCCGCTTTCGCTGGCGCTCTGGTGCACTTCGATGCTGAGTGTAAGTATCTTGACGCTGTGGACCACAGGCGGCAGCCAAGGGTCAGGCAGGTGCGTTGTAAATCTCAAGCTCCTTGAACCCTTCGGAACCGAGCAGGGCATATTGAACTGCCTCATGTTCGCGCCAGTGGGCTTCATGGGCGTACTCGTAACACGCAAGATTCTTCCCGCCGTCGCCTGTGGCGTGGCCCTTTCAGCCGTGATCGAGACTACGCAAGGCGCGCTGCCCGCCATCGGAAGAGCATGCGACACCAGCGACTTCGTATCTAATTCTACTGGTAGCTTGCTGGGTGCACTTATAGCATTCCTTATCGTGCGATGGCAGAAAAGCGACGTGCCGCCCTGGCGAATTCGGGGTCCGTGGGCAGTAATCACGTGTGTATTCTTCTCTGTGATTCTTGGGGCCGTCTGGGTGACCTCTATCCAGCCGCATCCCGTGAAAGCTACTGAGGCAGTTGGGGCGGCGGCTGGCGATCAGCGCAATGCCGTTGCCAAGGCCGTCCGTGAGGCATTCGGAAATCACTACACGGTTGGCAACGTGCAATTCTCATCCTCCCCGGATTCTGACAGTGGAACTGTTATGGCGAGTTTGCCTGTGGGGTTCGTCCAAATCAATTGGCCAGAAGGTAATGAGATCACGGCCAGCCTGGACATGTCGGACAGTGGGAAGCCGTCCGGTTTTCCAGTACCCGGAGCGCCGGCGCAGGTCGCAAATTCGATGCAGGCGAAGCAGACAGCTACCACATACGCCGATGCGCATTTCCCGTGGGCTATCCGAGACAGTAAAATAGAAATCTCGCCAGTCGGCGACAACGCCTCCCTGGGCTGGCTCGTTAGTTGGCGCAGGCATCGCGATGCCGTACTCATGCCTATGCGATTGGACGTCCAGATCGATCGCACGGGGCGCGTGTCTCAACTCTCGACGCGCAGAGCATCCGATGTCTCAATCCCACCCACTCGCATCAACAAGCAAAAGGCACTCAAGCTCGCCAAGAGTTCTGTGCCAGGATGCCAAAAAGCCGAAGTGGGAGAATTGCTGGCTGTGCAAAAAGGCTCCAAGTGGCATGCCGTTTGGCGCATCGTGGTCACCTGCGAGCGATCAAGCGTACTCGTCCATATCAATGCATCCTCCGGCGCCGTGGAGATGAAGGAAAAGCACCAAAATCCGGCCTGACGAACGAGCTCCGGGCGACTCCGCAGCCCGGCCAGCAGCAGTCCCCGCACCCCGGAGCGGTGCGGGGACTGCTTTGCATCGTTCGGCGGCAGCCTGTCAAAAGCCGGCGTTTGGCAGAGGGCGAGGGAAGCAAACCAGGAGGCGCATGGTGAAGTCCTGTACAGGGGAGGGCTGGGCGAATGACGCTCAGGCGAACATGCGCCGATAAAGATCATGCGGCACCTTCTCGCGCTGACGCGCAGATGCGCGCGGCGACCCACAGCAACAGCACCTGGAGCGGCACCCACTACGTCAGCGGATCCAAATCGATCAAGCTGATGGACGCACCTGCCGCAGGCGGTTGCGCGCAACCGCGCGATCCGGTTGTGCTCACGCAATGTCCCGCAACCTTCATCCGCGGCCCGCACGGCGCAGCATCCTGAAACCTGACGGGTATTCACAGAAGGGCACGGCCATGACGCTCAGGTTCATCGGCACGGCATCCGACGACGGTGACTGCCCCACCCTCTGACAAATCCGTTGCCGATCACTCCATGAGCGAAGCGCTGACCTTGGGATCTGGTGATCATTTCCGGATTTTTGGCCGTGGTGTGGCGCGGCTCT
>NZ_JBSHAW010000008.1:0-88804 GCF_053611685.1 Streptomyces sp. NPDC054786
TCTGGCGTTGACTTTTGGCACGCTGTTGAGTTCTCAAGGAACGGACGCTTCCTTTGTGCCTGTTTCACCAGGCTCTCCGGGCGCTTCCCTTCGGTCTTGCGTTTCCGACTCTATCAGATCCTTGCGGGCCCGATTTTCGCCGGTGCGTTTCCGCCTTTCGGCTTCTTCGCGTTTCCGACTCTACCAGATCCGTTTCCGTGTCTGGCCCCTGTCGGAGCGGGGTCGGCCGTTCGGCTTTCGCTTTCCGGCCTTTCCGACTCTATCAGATCCTATTTCGTTCCGTTGCCGGTCCGAATTCGTTTCCGATTCCCCGTCGGAGGGGGTCCGCCGTGGTGCGGCTATTTGATCTGCCGCGCCTTTCGGCGTGATCACTACTTTAGCGGAATTCCTCGTTGACGCATAATCACGTCACGGTCCGAATTTCGGCATACCGAAATCAGTCCCGGTGAGGGGCCGTGCAGTAGTGGTGTGCCGCGAAGCGGCGGGATGGTCGCCTCAGAACCGTTTCGGCTCTGTGGCAACTCGGAGAACACTACGGATCGGGAAGGGCAGTGTCAACTCGCGTCAGTCAAGGTCACTCAGACGCCCGTCGGCGTCCGGCTGGGCGTCCTCGACGCGGCGCAACAGACGGGTCAGGACCTGGCCGAGGAGTTGACGGTCCTCGCCGGAGAGGTCCTGGAGGAGGTCCTCCTCGAAGACCGTCGCCAGGCGCATCGCCTCGAGCCACTTCTCGCGACCCTCGTGGGTCAGCGCGACGATGACGCGGACGCGGTTGGTCTCGTCGCGCTCTCGCGTGACCAGCCCCTCGTTCGCCATGCGGTCGATGCGGTGGGTCATGGCGGCCGGCGTGAGGCCGAGGAGCTTGGCGAGTTCGCCGGGGCCCATTTGGTAGGGGGCTCCGGAGACGACGAGGGCCTTGAGGACCTCCCACTCGGCGTTGCTCAGTCCAAGGGTGGCGGTCTGCCGCCCGTAGGCGACGTTCATCCGCCGGTTGAGGCGCTGAAGTGCGGAGACGACCTGCTCCACCTGGGGGTCGAGGTCTTGGAATTCGCGCTGGTAGGCCGCGATCTGTTCCTCGAGGCTCGGCTCGGCAGCGTCGGCGGCCGCATCTGAGGGCTCAGGCATGCGGCGCAGTATGACATGGAAGTCATTGGCGTTGAAGTTCTTCGGCGTGTACTCTTTAGCTTCGAACTTTAGAGTTGAAGTCTTCAGGGTGAGACTGTCCGGTTTCGGACGGTCCTCGCCCTGGCGTCTGTGGCAGCTCCTCGGTTCGTCCCCTTATCCCGTTCGATGACCTGACCTAGGTAGGTGAGTGTGACCACCGCGATGGGCGCCGCGTTGCGCCGGATCCAGCTCGGGAACGCGCTGAGCGCGTTCGGGAGCGGCTTCACCGTTCCGTATCTGTACGTCTACGTGGCGAAGGTGCGGGATCTCGGCGCGAGCACTGCCGGTGCGGTGCTGGCGATGCTTGCGGTGGCCGCGCTGGTCGTCCTGCCGCTGACCGGTCGTGCCATCGACCGGCGCGGGCCGCTGCCGGTGGCCATCATCGGTACGGTCTCCGCCGCCATCGGTTCGCTGGGGATCGGGCTGTCCGCCACCGAGCCGCTGGTCATCGCGTCGGCCATCGCCCTCGGCGCCGGGATAGCGGTCATCCAGCCGGCGCTCGCGACGATGATCGTGTGGTGCTCGACGACGCTGACGAGGTCGCGGGCGTTCGCCACCCAGTTCTTCATGAACAACCTGGGGCTGGGCGTCGGTGGACTCGTCGGCGGGCTGCTGGTCGACGAGACGCATGCGTCGAGCTTTGTGCGGCTGTTCGCGATCGAGGCCGTGATGTTCCTGGTGCTCGGCGCGGCGGTGGCGACCGTACGGCTGCCGCGGGTGCCGAAGGTCGAGGACGCGGTGCCGACCGAGGAGCGGGCCAAGGGTGCCTGGCGGGCGATGTTCGCCGACCGGCGGATGGTGTGGCTGTGCGTCCTGGGGTTCGTGCTGTTCTTCGCCTGCTACGGGCAGTTCGAGTCGGGGCTGGCGGCCTACGCGACCGAGGTCACCCGGATCGCGCCGTCGAGCCTGGGTATTGCGCTGGCGGCCAATACGGCGGCGATCGTGGCGGCTCAGTTCGTGGTGCTCAAGCTGGTCGAGCGGCGGCGGCGCAGCCGGGTGATGGCGCTGGTCGGGATGGTCTGGACGGTGGCGTGGACAGCCGCCGGGCTGTCCGGGCTGGTGCATGGCGCGCAGGTGGTGGCGACGACGCTGCTGATCTCGACGTATGCGCTGTTCGGTATCGGTGAGTCGATGCTGTCGCCGACGGTGGCTCCGTTGGTGGCCGATCTGGCGCCGGCTTCCCTGATCGGCCAGTACAACTCGGCATTCGCCCTGGTCAAGCAGCTGGCGCTGGCGGTCGGTCCGGCCGTGGGCGCGCTGATGGTGGGGCACGGGATGTATGTGACGTACATCGGGATGCTCGTGGTGTGTGCGCTGGGGATCACGGGGTTGTCGTTGTGGCTGGGGCGGATGCTGCGTCCGGCGCAGGACAATCCGCACCGGGCGGTGGCGCCCCTGCCCGCGGCGCGGGTGCCGGCCGAGGCGGAAGCCGTGGCCTGCGGCGCCTGAGCCTCGGGCCGTCGGGGTCGGGCCTTGAGCCCACGCGACCGGCGCCGTCCGTGGCGCCGCGTCTTCATGCCAACGGCCCCGGTCCGATCGGACCGGGGCCGTTGGCGTATGTCGCTATCCGCGAGGCAGCGCGAATTCGCACCAGACGGCCTTGCCGCCGCCCGGGGTGCGGCGGGAGCCCCAGGACGAGGCGATGGTGGCGACGATGGAGATGCCCCGGCCTGCCTCGTCGGCCGGTTCGGCGCGGCGGCGGCGCGGGAGATGGTCGTCGCCGTCGGTGACCTCGACGATCAGACGGCGGTCCGTGCGGCGCAGGCGGAGGCGCATGGGCGGGGTGCCGTGCTGGAGGGAGTTGGCGACCAGTTCACTGGCGGCCAGCACGCCGAGGTCGTGCAGCTCGGTCGGGAAGCGCCAGGAGGCGAGGACCCCGGAGGCGAAGGCGCGGGCGCGCGGGGCCGCTTCGGTGCCGCCGTGGAGTTCGAGCGCGGCGTTGTGGAACAGCTCGGCTTCATGGCCGGTCCGTTCGGGGTGCTGCAGGACCAGGATGGCGACATCGTCGTCGTGACTGGCGGTGATGCCCAGGGAGCGCAGCAGGCGGTCGCAGACGATGTCCGGGGCGCCGGCCGCACCGGCGAAGGCGCGCTCCAGGGCCTCGACGCCGTGGTCGATGTCCTTGTCGCGGCGCTCGACCAGGCCGTCGGTGTAGAGGACGGCGCTGCTGCCGGGGCTCAGGGGTACCGAACCCGAGGTGTGCAGCCAGCCGCCGGTGCCCAGGGGCGGTCCGGTCGGCTCGGCGGCGCGGCGGACCGTGCCGTCCGGGTCGCGTACGAGGATGGGCAGATGGCCGGCCGAGGCGTAGACGAGCCGGCCCTCGTTCGGGTCGTGGACGGCGTAGACGCAGGTGGCGATCTGGCTGGCGTCGATCTCGGCGGCCAGGCCGTCCAGGAGCTGCAGGACCTCGTGCGGCGGGAGGTCGAGGCGGGCGTAGGCGCGGACCGCGGTGCGCAGCTGGCCCATGACGGCGGCGGCGCGCACCCCGCGGCCCATGACATCGCCGATGACCAGGGCCGTACGGCCGGCGCCGAGGGTGATGACGTCGTACCAGTCGCCGCCGACCGCGGCGTCCGTGCCGCCGGGTTGGTACGTGGCGGCGACACAGAGGTCGTCGGGCTGCTCCAGTTCCTGGGGCAGCAGGGAGCGTTGGAGGGTGACCGCGGCCTCGCGCTGGCGGGCCTCGCTGGCCCGCAGCCGCTCGGCGGACTCGATCTGGTCGGTGACCTCGGCGCCGAATACCAGGACGCCTTTGTGCGGGGCGACGCAGGCGACCTCGGGGTCGGGTGCCGGGCCGCTCGCCGCGACCTCGATCGGGGTGCAGGTGAAGGTGTAGTAGCCGTCGCGGGAGCGGTCGCCGCCCGCGCCGCCGGAGACCTTGCGGGACTTGACCGTCCGCGGTTTGCCGCTGCGCAGGACCTGGTCCATCAGGGGGAGCAGGCCGAGCGTGTCGAGCTCGGGGAGGGCTTCGCGGGCGGTGTGGCCGGCCGGCCGGGAGCCGAAGACGCCGGCGTAGGCGCCGTTGACGTAGGCGAGGCGGTGCTCGGGGCCGTAGACGACGGCGACGAGGGCGGGGATGGTGCCGAGGATGTCGTGGACGGACAGCGCGTCGACCGTGGGCGGCAGGGCCAGGGGGGCGGCTTCCCGGGGCGGCGCCGTTTCCGCGTGCTCGGCGCGGGCCGCGGGGACGGAGCCCGTGGTCGCGGCCGTCGGGGCGGCCGGCGTGTCGTTGTCCGCCGCGGGCACGGCGGACGGCGCGGGTACGGCGGACGGGCCCGGGGACGCGGCGGGCGGGACCGCCGGCGTGCCGGACGCGGGGCGGGGTGCGGCGCGGTCGGACCGCGCGGCGGCACGCCGTTGTGTGCCGGGGAATTTGGCGCTCCAGCGCGTGAAGATCACGGAGGGGTACCTCTTACTTCGCGTCGTCGCGCGGGCTCGGGCCGTCGGCATGGCGGGACCTCCCGGCCGGGGGCCGGGGAAAGGTCGGCTGGGGACACTCTCGGCGCCCTTTTGCGGAATGCAGCAAACGTCCAGAATCCTCGTGATTGTCACTCTTTGCAGATACGAGCCCACCCATGGTCACACGTCCAGTGTGGCCGACCGGACGGACATCCGTCAGTGTCCGGGTGCCGGTGTGGAGTTCCGCACTCCGGAACCTCCGGCCGTTCCAGGCCTGACGGCACGTCAACTCTGTGCGGTACGGCGGGTCAACTGGCTTCGTTGTGCCGTCCGGTTCCCGCGGCGAGTTCGAACTCGGCGCGCGGATTCTCCAGCGAGCCGAGCGAGACGATCTCGCGTTTGAACAGGCCGGCGAGCGTCCATTCGGCGAGCACCCGCGCCTTGCGGTTGAAGGTCGGCACCCGGCTGAGGTGGTAGGCGCGGTGCATGAACCACGCCGGGTAGCCCTTCAGCTTGCGCCCGTAGATGTGCGCAACGCCCTTGTGCAGGCCGAGCGAGGCCACCGAGCCGGCGTATTTGTGCTCGTAGTCCTGGATCGGGCCGCCGCGCACCGCCGCCGCGATGTTCTCGGCGAGCACCTTGGCCTGGCGGACGGCGTGCTGTGCGTTGGGCGCGCACAGCACGCGGGGCTCGTCGGGCTTGGCGGGCGGCGGCGCCGTCAGGTCGGGGACCGCGGCCGCGTCGCCGGCGGACCAGGCGTGTTCGACGCCGTCGACCTGGAGCGCGGCGGTGCACTGCAGGCGACCGTGGGCGTTCAGCGGCAGCTTGGTCGCGGCCAGGATGGGGTGCGGTTTGACGCCCGCGGTCCACACCAGGGTCCGGGTCGGGAAGCGGGAGCCGTCGCTGAGCTGGGCGACCCGCTTCTCACAGGAGTCCAGCCGGGTCTCCAGCCGTACGTCGATATTGCGGGCGCGCAGCTCACGTACGGCGTAGCGGCCCATGTCGGGGCCCACTTCGGGCAGGATCCGGTCGGTCGCCTCGACCAGGATCCACTTCATGTCCTCGGGCTGGATGTTGTGGTAGTAGCGGACGGCGTAGCGGGCCATGTCCTCCAGTTCGGCCAGCGCCTCGACGCCCGCGTAACCGCCGCCGACGAAGACGAAGGTGAGCGCGGCGTCGCGGACCGCGGGGTCGCGGGTGGAGGAGGCGATGTCGAGCTGTGCGAGGACGTGGTTGCGCAGTCCGATGGCCTCTTCGACGGTCTTGAAGCCGATGCCGACGTCGGCCAGGCCCGGGACGGGCAGGGCGCGCGAGACCGAGCCCGGCGCCAGGACCAGCTCGTCGTACTCCACCTCGACGGCGCCGTTGCCGGTCTCCTCCGCGGCCAGGGTGGTGATGGTGGCCCTGCGGTCGCCGTGGTCGATGGCGGTGACCTCACCGATGACGACCTTGCACTGCGGCAGCACCCGGCGCAGCGGTACGACGACATGGCGCGGGGAGATCGAACCGGCCGCGGCCTCGGGCAGGAATGGCTGATAGGTCATATACGGCTCGGGGTCGACCACGATGATCTCGACGGCGCCCTGCTGCAGCTCCTGCTTCAGCTTCCGCTGCAACCGCAGGGCGGTGTACATCCCCACGTAGCCGCCGCCGACAACGAGAATGCGCGTCACGTCGTTCGAAGACACAGTCTTCACAGAGGTTCTCCTCGCGGTGTCGACCAGGCCCGGGGCGGCACCGATCCGGAGGGCGGCCGGCGGCACGGCCACCATCGGGAGCTGCACCCCCGGGAAAGCACAGCACCCTTCCATGACGCACCGCCGGAGCGCCTTTGTCCACAGGCCCGTCGAAATGTATGACCGGCCGCTGCCCTGGGGACGGAACGGCATATTCCGTGTGTGCGGGAGGAGGCGCCCTGGTCAGGGGGTGGGTGGCGACGGAAGAGCGGGGGCGTAAACCGGGCGGATCAGGCCCCTTGGTCCGATCGGGGGGCGCATTGCGCGGAACGCCCCCTTCATTCTTGACCCGGGCTCAACTATGTTCGTATCTCGTTGGGGTGCACCCTGTCATCGGTACGCCCTGACTGTCAGGGCGGGGAGTCTCCGGGGGGAGACGACATTACCGGGGGATCACTATGCACATTCAGGGCTCTCATTGGCCGACCACCGTCGCTGTGGCACATGCCTCCGACGGCGCCGGGAGCGAGAAGGAAAACGACAGAACCAACGGCAACGGCACCGGTGTGAGCAACGGTGCCCGCACGGGGGCGCGCGGCCGGAGCACGCCGCTGCGGGTGGATGCCCAGCGCAATCTGGAACATGTGCTGCGCGCCGCGCGCGAGGTGTTCGGCGAGCTGGGATACGGCGCGCCCATGGAGGACGTGGCACGACGGGCCCGGGTCGGTGTCGGCACGGTCTACCGCCGGTTCCCGAGCAAGGACGTGCTGGTGCGCCGGATAGCCGAGGAGGAGACCTCACGGCTGACGGACCAGGCACGTACGGCGCTGGGCCAGGAGGACGATCCGTGGTCGGCGCTGTCCCGCTTTCTGCGGACCTCGGTCGCCTCGGGTGCCGGACGGCTGCTGCCGCCGGGCATTCTGCGGGTGAGCGCGGACACCGACCGGCCCGCTGAGCCGGCGGCGGACGGCACCGAAGGGCCTCGGGTGCCGGACGGCCTGAGCGAGGCACGGGTGCCGCAGCAGCGGATGGCGCCCGGCACGGACGGGGTTCCCGTCGATCTCCGGCTGGTCGCCTCGCGCGACACCCCGGAGGGCGAACCGGCCGCGCCGGCCGCTGCCGAGGGGACGACCGGCGCCGACGCGCTGCTGGAGGTCGTCGGGCGGCTCGTGGAGCGGGCCAAGGAGGCGGGTGAGCTGCGCGCCGATGTGACGGTCTCCGACATCCTGTTAGTGATCGCCACGGGCGCGCCCACGCTGCCCGATCCCGGCCATCAGCAGGCCGCCTCCGCACGGCTGCTGGAGATTCTGCTGGAAGGGCTGCGTTCGCGCCCCGTCGGGTGAGACTCGGCGGCCGACCCCGTACGGGTGGACCCGATCGCCGGGTCCACCGGAGGGCCGGTCCGCCGGACGGTGTAGTACGCGACCGCGGAACCCGTAGGGGCCCCTAGGGGTGCGTACGGGTTCCGCGCATGGTGTCCCGCCCGTACGGGTCCCGCGGAGAGCATGGCCCGTATGCGTGGAATGGCTCGTAAGGGTGAACGTCCGTGCGGTCGTCCGTGCACACCCCGGATGAGTGGATGGCGCTCAGGAGCCTCAACTGCCGGGGTTCCGTATGGCACGCTGGCGCGGTATTCCGGTGTGACGGCGGCTTCGGGGGCCTCGAAGATGGGTGTTGACGGGCGGGACGGGCGGCGCGACGGCGAGGCCGGGGTGGACGGGACCGAGGGGACGCCGTCCGGACGGATCCCGGGCCAGGCCGGGCCGTTGGGGTCGAGCGCCCCGGCCGACGGGCCGGCTGAGCGGCACGATCGCGCCGACAACCCGGCGGACGAGGGGCACGGCGTGCCGCCGCAGCGGGAGCGCTCCCGCCGGGCGGGCCCGGCCGGCACCCCCGAAGGCGGCGATATTCCGCCGTCCGACGCCCAGTTGCTCGCCGATCTGCGGGCCGGGGACGACAGTGCGTACGAGGAGATGTACCGCAGGCACTCCGTGGCGGTCCGGCGCTACGCCCGGGGCTGCTGCCGGGACGTGCACACCGCGGAGGATCTGACCGGCGAGGTCTTCGCGCGCACGCTGCAGGCGGTGCGCGGCGGCGCGGGCCCTGATTCCGCGGTGCGCGCCTATCTGCTGACGACCGTCCGCCGGGTCGCCGCCTCCTGGGCGAGGACGGCGCGGCGGGAGCAACTGGTGGAGGACTTCGCGGTGTTCGCGGTGTCCGTGGCCGGTGCCCCGGGGGACAAGGACACCCTGGACCTGGGCGCGGAGGTGCGCGCCCTGCACGAGGCCGAGCAGTCGATGGCCGTGCAGGCGTTCCGCAGTCTGCCGGAGCGGTATCAGACGGTGCTGTGGCACACCGCCGTCGAGGACGAGTCGCCCAGCGAGGTCGCCCCGCTGCTCGGACTGACCGCCAACGCCACCGCCGTACTGGCGCACCGCGCCCGGGAGGGCCTCAGGCAGGCGTATCTGCAGGCGCACGTCAGCCGGTCGCTGACCGCCGGCGGCGACTGCGCCCGGTACGCCGACCGGCTCGGCGCCTATGCCCGTGGCGGGCTGCGGATGCGGGCCGAGCGGGGGCTGCGCAAGCATCTGGACGCATGTGCCCGGTGCCGGGTGGCCGCGCTGGAGGTCGAGGACGTCAATCAGCGGATCGGGGCGCTGCTGCCGGTCGCGGTCATCGGCTGGTTCGCCGGTGGGTACGCCGTCAAGGCGGCGGCCGCGGCGGTGGGTGTCGCGGGGGCGGGCGCGGCGGCCGGTGCCGGTGCGACGGCTACGAGCGGTGGTGGTTCCGGTGCGACGGCGGTCGCGGGCGGTAGCGGTTCCGGTGCGGCGGGAGGTGCCGGTGGTGCCGCGGGTGAAGGGCTGGGCGCTGCGGTGAAGGTCGGTATCGGCGTGGGGGCGACGGTGGTGGCGGGCGCGGCGCTGGCGCTGGCGCTGACCGGCTCCCCGAAGCCGGCGCCGGAGCCGCGGGCCGGGTCCGCACAGCCGGCCCCGGCCGCGCCGCGGAAGCGGGCGCCCGGGCCGTCGAGGTCGGTGCTCCCGCCGGCGGCCGGCGCGGCACCGGCCCCGAAGCAGAGCGCGAAGCCGCAGCGGACGTCGCCCCCGGCGCGCACGTCGCGCCCCGAGCCGCAGCCCGCCCCGCCGCGGACTCCACAGCGGCCCACGCCCCACCCGGACCCGCCGTCGGCTCCGGCCCCGCCATCGGCGCCGGCCCCCGGGCCCACGCCGCCGGAACCCTCACCGAAGCCGCCGCTTCCCGCCCCGACCGCCTACCGGCTCAATGCGCTCGACCACGACTTCACGGGCGACGGCAGCAAGCCGGAGGTGCGCACCGTCGGGAGCAGCTGGCTGTGGCAGCGGCAGTCGCCGAAGATCGCCGGCACGACGTATGCGGGTGGCGTGAGCATGCACGCGCAGTCCTCGGTGACCATCGACCTCAATCGCCGGTGCACCGCGTACGACGCCGTTGCGGGCATCGACGATCTCAGTCTGGGGCTGGGGTCGCTGCGCTTCTCCGTCTACGCGGACGGGGTGCGGCAGTGGCGGTCGGCGGCGGTGCGCGGCGGGGAGAGGGCGGTGCCGGTGCATGTTCCGCTGGCGGGCCGTAGGACGCTGCGGCTGGTGACCGAGTCGACGTCGCCCGTTGATGTGGTGGCGCTGGGGGACTGGGCGCAGTCGACGATCAGCTGTCGTTGAGGGGCCGGGACGGCTGCCGGCCCTGGGTGTCGGGGGGCGGGGCCGGGCCGCCGGCTTCGGGGGGCGGCGCCAGGAGCGCGACGGCCTCGGCGGGAGTGAGGCGTGCGCCCTCGGCGTGCAGGGCCTCGTAACCGTCGACACGTATGCCGTCGTATCCGCCGTCCCGTATGCCGTCACTCATGCCGCCGCGGATGCCGTCGTATCCGCCGCCGGGTAGGCCCGCGCCCGCGCCGTCCAGTTCAGCGCGGAGCGTGGCCGCCGTGTGCTGTACGTCCTCCTCTTCGGGGACGTTCCTGGGCACGTCCCCGCGCCAGGCGTCCGCGGCGCCCAGCAGTCGGGCCGCGTCGTGCGGACGGCCGGCCCGCTGCAGTGCCAGGGCCGCGGACTCCACGACGGCCGCCAGCAACGGCTCGGTGCAGTAGAGCGTCAGCCCCGCTCTCAGCGCCTGATGGCACCGGCTCAGCGCTTCCGTCAGCTCGCCCGCCTCCGCGGCTATCCGGCCCGCCAACGCGTCCAGTACCACCGTGAATCGGGGCGGCGGGGTCCCCAGCGCGGCCGCTGCGCGCGCCGCCTCACAGGCCTCGCGCGCCGCCTCGGGCATTCCGCGCCGCAGGGCGATCCGGGCGCGCAGGGAGTGGTTGAAGGCCCGCGGGTCCTGTACGCCCCACTCGGCGGCCTGCTCGTCCGCCCGCACCAGCGCCTTCTCGGTGCCGTCCACATCACCGCCGGCGAAGTGGAGTTCGGCCAGCCGGGACAGGATGAACGGCCCCTCCATGTACGCGCCCAGCTCGCAGGTCAGCGCGAGCGCCTCCTCGTAGGCCGTGCGTGCCTCGTCGTAGCGGCCGCGGATCTGGCGCATCTCGGCCGTGGCGGCGGCCACCTGGGCGAGCATCCAGCGGTCGCCGACCCGCCGGGCCAGCTCGGTGAGCTCCTGCTCGTCCGCCTCTGCCGACTCCAGTCCGCCGGGCAGATCGATCGCGAGATGCGTACGGAACATCAGCGAGACGCCCAGCTCCCAACTGCCGCCCAGTGCACGGGTGGTGGCCACCGCCCCCTCCATGAGCGGCAGGATCTGGTCGTAGCCGCCGAGGAAGTACACGGTGAACGGCCACAGCAGACCGGGGAAGCGGGCACTGCGCGGATGCGGGCGGCGGTAGGCGGTCAGCAGCCGGTCGATCAGGGCGCGGTGCTTCGGGGTGTCGTCCTTGCGGTCGAGGCGCTGGTCCTGGAGCAGGAAGAGGAGCAACAGCCGGAGGTCCGTCTGCGCCCAGAACGCCGGGTCCGTTTCGGTGAGGTGCTCCGGGCCGGGACGGAGGGCCGCGGTCCGCTCCGCCCAGGAGGCGCCCTCCTCGCGGTAGTTGCGCAGCCACCAGAACCAGCCCATGGCCATGACGGCCCGTTGTGCGGTGTCCGCGTCCCGGCCGGTGACCGCGCGGTGCAGCACCGCCCGTACGTTGTCCAGTTCGGCCTCGATACGCGCCAGCCAGGGCAGTTGCTCGGCGGAGCGGATACGCGGGTCGGCGTCCGTGACGAAGTCCAGGAAGTGATCCGTGTGCCGGGCGAGGGTGCGTTCGTGCTCCTCGGGACGGCCGGCGGCCCGCTCCCTGGCGTAGGCGTGGATGGTCTCCAGCATGCGGTAACGGGGCTCGGCGCCCCGGTGGTCGACGATCAGCAGCGACTTGTCCACCAGCGCCCCGAGCCGGTCGAGCACGTCCTCGGCCCCTTCGCCGCACACCGCCTCGGCCGCCGCGAGGGTGCAGCCGCCGGCGAACACCGACAGCCGGCGCAGCAGCGCGCGCTCGCGCTCGTCGAGCAGATCCCAGGACCAGTCGACGACCGCGCGCAGCGTCTGCTGGCGCGGCAGCGCGGTCCGGCTGCCGCTGGTCAGCAGCCGGAAACGGTCGTCGAGCCGGTCGGCGATCTGGCGCGGGGAGAGCAGCCGCAGCCGGGCCGCGGCCAGCTCGATCGCAAGCGGCAGACCGTCCAGCCGGCGGCAGATCTCGTCCACCGCCGCCGGATCGTCCGCGGTCCGGAAGTCCGGCCGCACCGCCACCGCCCGCTCGGCGAACAGCTGGTGCGCGGGCTCGGGTGGCAGCGTCTCCAGGGGCCGTACGACCTCGCCGGGTACGCCCAGGGGCTCCCGGCTCGTGGCCACCACGGTCAGCCCCGGGCAGTGCCGGAGCAGCAGATCGGCCAGTGCGGCGGCGGCGCCGACCACGTGCTCACAGTTGTCGAGGACGAGCAACAGGCGGCGCGGCGCGCAGTGGTCGACGATCCGGGCCGCCGGGTCGGTGTGCTCGGCGGCCTTACGGGCCTCCATGGCCGGCGCGAAGACGGCGGTGTCGCGTCGTCCGAGCGCGGACAGCACGGCCCCCGGCACCGCCTCGGGCGCATCCAGCGGCGCGAGCTCGGCGATCCAGACCCCGTCGGGGTGGTCCCCGGCCAGCGAACCGGCCAGCTGCTCGGCGAGCCGGGTCTTGCCGGAGCCGCCCGCTCCGGTGAGCGTGATGAGCCGGGCCCGATGGGACCGCAAGGCGTACTGGAGCGAGGAGAGTTCGGCCTCCCGTCCGACGAAGGAGTTGAGCCGGGCCCGGAGATTGCCGCAGCGGGGCCCCGCTTCCGGGGCCGGGGCCGCCGCGTCCGAGGCCGGAGCTGCCGCCTGCGGCTCCGCGTGCTGTGCGAGCAACCGGGCGTGCAGCGCGCGCAGTTCGGGCCCCGGGTCCGCACCGAGCCGGTCCACGAGCAGCTGCCGGGTCTGCTCGTACGCGGCCAGCGCATCGGCGCCCCGTCCCGCGCCGTGCAGAGCCCGCATCAGCTGGGCCCGGAACGGTTCGTCCAGGGGATGGTCCGCGGTCAGCTGCCGCAACTCGGGCAGCAGCTCCTCGGCACGGCCGAGCGCCAGATCCGCGTCGATCCGGCGGTGCAGCGCCGCCAGCCGCAACGCCTCCGGGCCGTGGGCGGCCGCCGCCGCGTCGGGCAGATCCGCCAGCGCCGGACCCCGCCACAGCGCGAGCCCCGCGCGCAAGGTCTCGGCCGCCGCGGCCGCATCTCCCTCCTGCAGCTGGCGCGTACCGTCGGCAACCAGCCGCTCGAAGCGCTGCAGATCGACTTCGTCCGGCCCCGTGACCAGCCGATACGCGCCCGGCAGCGACTCCACCGCGCCCTTGCCCAGCGTCCGCCGCAACCGCCCGACCAGCGCCTGCAACGCACCCGGCGCATCCTGCGGCGGCGCATCGACCGCCCACACCTCGTCGATCAGCGTCTCCACGGCCACCGGCCGCCCGCCCCGCAAGGCCAGCGCGACCACCAGCGCCCGCACCCGCGCGCCGCCCAGCGGCATCGGCTGCCCCCGCGCGTCCAGGACCTCCGTCGCACCCAGAATCCGAAATCTCACCCGGTCATTGTCCCGACCCACGCCGCTCCCCCGATTTTTATCCACAACCCGGACTCGCCCGGCCCCTCGTTATCCACAGCCCCGCACAGGTGGCTGCCCACTTTCCGCCCACGCAGGGTCGGCCGCGCCGCAACGGGCGGGCGTGGGCCGGAGGCGGGCAACGGAACCCACCCCCGTCAGGTCACCCGCCGACGACAGCGCCTCCGGGCTCAAGCCAGGCGGGCACGGGGCACCACGCCACCCGCGACCGCCTTCTGGCGCGGCGCCCCCGCCCCCGTCCAGCACGTCCCCCGTCGCGCCACCAGCCGCCGCAGCCACAGCTCCGTGGAGACCAGCTCGGCCAGCCCGTCCAACGGCAGCGCCGCCCCCTCCGCCGCCGACCGCAGCGCCTTGCGGACCACCCGGGCCTCCACCAGCCCCGCATCGGCCAGCAGCGGCGTGTCGAAGAGCTGCACCAGGTCACCGACGGCGCCTCGCAGCCCGGCGCGCACCGCTGCCGCGTGGGTGAGGTGCGAGGTGGCGCCCCACCCGGGCGGCAGATCCCGTACGCCGGCCCCGGCCAGTACGGAGCGCAGCACGGCGGCCCGCGCACCCGGCTGCACCCGCAGGGTGTCCGGCAGGGCACGGCAGGCGAGCACCACCTGGTTGTCGAGGAACGGGGCGTGCAGCCGCTGGTTGCGGACCTCGGCGGCCTGCTCGAAGACGCGGTGGTCAGCGGCCTGGCGGGCCAGCGCGGCGCGGGCCCGCCGCTCCCCGGGGCGGCCCACGGCGGGCGAACGGGTCGCCGCATCGCTGAGCCGAACCGATACTTCGGCCAGCGCCTCCCCCGTGAGCCAGCGCGCCGCGGGCCCCGGTCCGCACCAGGCGAGCGCGGCCAGCGAGGCGTCCACGGCCCCGCCGGCCACCGGCTCGTCGGCGAACTGCCGCTCCAGGAGGCGCCGCGCCGTATCGGTGAGGCCGGCGGAGTACGGCGTACGGGCGAGCCTGCGGGCCGCGCGGTAGACGGTGAAGGGCACGAGGACGGACTGTGCGGAGGTGCCGTCGGCCTTGGCCAGCGCGGTGACCGGGCGCAGCAGATGGCGCCGGCGGCGGTCCATGAGGAGGTCGGCGAGGCGGGCCGGGTGGGCGTCGAGGACCTGGCGGGCGCCGTGTCCGACGAAGTGGTCGGCGCTGCCGGCCAGCAGCCGTCGGCGGTGGCGGCTCGCGCTGGTGAGGGAGGGGCCCGGCTCGTCCGTGAGCGGGCCGATGTCGAGGTCCGTATACGGGAGGGCCTCTTCGCCGGCCGCGACGACGACATGGTGCAGCCGCGGGTTGTCGGCGAGGCTGCGGGCGCGCTCCAACTCGGCGTCGTGGTAGGCCTGTCCGCCGCTCGTGGCGCGGTCGTTGAAGGTGACGGCCAGGAGGCGTTCGCCGTGGCCGTTGAGCCGTCCGGGCTGGCCGGGGAGGCCGGCGGCCAGCAGGGCGAGGGTTCCGGAGGCGCTGCCTCCGGAGAGGTCGGCGCCGATGCCGGGGGCCGGCGCCCCGCGCGCCGCGCGCCGTTCGGCGGGCCCCATGCCGGGCACCGGTCCGGGGTCGAGACCGTCGAGGCCGTCCGGATCAGGGGCGTGCCGGGGCCCGGCCAGCCGGGCCCGGACGGCTTCGACCAGGGCGTCGCGGACGCCGTCCACGGCTTGTTCCGGGGCGAGTTGGGGGGCGGCCACGGCGAGCGAGGCGGTCGGCTCGAAGGAGGTGATGTCGCGGGCGCCGCCGCGCAGCACCAGGGCGTGGCCGGGCGGGATGCGGCGGACCCCTTCGTACGGCGTGCCGGCGCCGAGGGCCTCGGGGATGTCCGGGCAGGCCAGCAGCGCGGCCAGGTGGCCGACGTCGAGGCTGGCCTCGACGAGGTCGGCGAGCGGGAGGGCGGCGGTGGCGTAGGCGGTGCCGCCGGCCCAGGGGGTGTGGAAGACGGGGCGGGCGCCGGCCAGGTCGCCGGTGACGGTGATCCGCCGTCCTACCTGGACGACGGCGGTGTAGCTGCCGGGCCAGGCGGTGAGATGGCGCAGTGCGCCCCCGCGCGCCGCGAACAGGCCCACCCGCAGCTGGTCGTTGGTGGCTCCGCAGGCGCCGAAGACGGCGAGCCGGGTCTCGGGGTCGGCCTGTACGACGCGCACCTCGTCCGGCCGCCAGTCGCCGACGGCCCAGAGGGGATCCGGTTCGGCCCAGAGGAGCTGGGCACCTACAGGGAGAACCGCACGGCTCTCCTCGCCGGCCGTCGGCCCCGTGGCGGCCTGACCCGTGGCGGCACTGCTCCACCCCACCAACCAGCGCATCGCCGCCTCCACCCGATTCCCCGTGCGCCGGGGCCAACGGCCGCCCCGTACAGCGGATTGCCCAGCCGTCGCCGGGCTGTTGTGGCGACCATGCTGCCATGACAAGGGCACGGGGGAGGCGCCGGAGCGGCCCTGTATACGGGCGGTTCGCGGTACGCGCGGCCGCCGAGGGGCCGTCGGCGGGCCCACGGGGGCGTCACGGGGGCGTCACGGGCCACCGCCGACGGGCCGCGAACGGCGGAGCGGAGGCGGCACGGAGCGCCTGCGGGACGGCCATGCGAGCGGGCCCGCGGAGCGCCCTCGCACCGTGCGCGAGCGCTCCGCCGCGCCGGCCCCGGAAGGCCCCCCGTGTGGCCCCCGGGGCGACCCCCGAGCGGGCGACGGCGTGAAATCATCACCCGTCGATTTTCGGCCAAAGTCCGTTCCCTACAGCCCAGTTGACGTATTGGGGCGTTGCGTCAACCGGTGGCACGGCCGGCCGGCGACCGGTCCGCGCGACGGTCCGGGAGGCGGGCTGCGCCCCCCGGACCGGACCGTCACCCGCGGGGAATGAGGTGACGGTATCCCCCAGCCCACTGGATCCAGTGCAGCGGGCCGACCCACGCAGAAGCCATGGAAGCGCTCCCGATAAGAGGGGGCCAGCGCGCACGGACGGGCGCACGGGCACACGTACCCGGAGCACATGCCAATTCCCGTACCCCTGTTTGAACACGAATCTCGCCATCCGGGACACCGACTCTTAACGGTCGGGATCCGGCGAACTACTCTGGGTGGACGCATGCCCCGGGGTACCGGGGCGGCCGTCGCTGTGTCGAGGGGTGCGCATGTCCAGGGATATACGCGGGCCGAACGAAAAGCTCGGCACTGTTCTCGCCCTCGCGGGTATCAGCAATGCCGGACTGGCACGCCGGGTCAACGACCTAGGTGCGCAGCGCGGACTGACGCTTCGCTATGACAAGACGTCGGTGGCGCGATGGGTCTCCAAGGGCATGGTGCCCCAAGGCGCCGCGCCGCATCTGATCGCGTCCGCGATCGGCAGCAAGCTCGGCCGGCCGGTCCCGCTGCACGAGATCGGGCTGGCCGACGCGGACCCGGCGCCCGAGGTCGGCCTGGCATTTCCCCGCGATGTGGGCGCCGCGGTGCGTTCCGCCACCGAGCTGTACCGTCTCGATCTGGCCGGACGGCGGGCGGGCGGCGGCGGCATCTGGCAGAGCCTGGCCGGATCCTTCGCCGTCAGCGCGTACGCCACCCCCGCCTCGCGCTGGCTGATATCCCCGGCCGACAGTTCGGTGGCGCGGGAGGCGGCCGAGGCGCGCGACAAGGACGCCGCGGCGGCCGGCGACGGCGGGATTCCGCAGCACGTCGGCCACAGCGACGTCAGCAAGCTGCGCGAGGCGGCGGAGGACGCGCGCCGCTGGGACTCCAAGTACGGCGGCGGGGACTGGCGTTCCTCCATGGTGCCGGAGTGCCTCCGGGTGGATGCGGCACCGTTACTTCTGGCCTCGTACAGCGACGAGGTCGGCCGCGCGCTGTTCGGGGCGACCTCCGAACTCACGCGGCTCGCGGGGTGGATGGCCTTCGACACGGGCCAGCAGGAGGCCGCGCAGCGGTACTACATCCAGGCGCTGCGGCTGGCCCGCGCGGCCGCCGACGTCCCCCTGGGCGGCTATGTCCTCGCCTCGATGTCCCTCCAGGCGACCTACCGCGGCTTCGCCGACGAAGGCGTCGACCTCGCCCAGGCCGCCCTGGAACGCAACCGCGGTCTGGCCACCGCCCGCACCATGAGCTTCTTCCGCCTGGTGGAGGCGCGGGCGCAGGCCAAGGCCGGCGAGGCGCGCGCCTGCGAGGTGGCGCTGAAGGCCTCCGAGGGCTGGCTGGAGCGCTCCCGCGGCGGCGACCCCGACCCGTCGTGGCTGGACTTCTACTCGTACGAACGCTTCGCCGCCGACGCCGCCGAGTGCTACCGCGATCTGCGGCTGCCGCGTCAGGTCCGCCGCTTCACCGAGCAGGCGCTGTCCCGCCCGACCGAGGAGTTCGTCCGCTCGCACGGTCTGCGCCTGGTCGTGTCCGCGGTCGCCGAACTGGAGTCCGGCAATCTGGACGCGGCGTGCGCGGCGGGCACCCGCGCGGTCGAGGTGGCCGGCCGGATCTCCTCCGCCCGCACCACCGAGTACGTCCGTGATCTGCTGCACCGCCTGGAGCCGTACGGCGATGAGCCCCGGGTGGTCGAGCTGCGGGAGCGGGCGAGACCACTGCTGGCGGCGCCGGCTTAGGGGCCGGTACGGGGCGGGCCGTGCAGAGACGGGCCGTGCGGGGACGGGCCGTGCGGGGGCCGGCCAGGCGCACCACCACCGCGGCGGACTGCCACCTCGGCAGACCGGCGCCCCGGCAGACCGGCCCCGGCGCCCCGGCATCCCGGGCCTGTCCGATCGGCATTGTCAGTGCCGGCCGTCATGATGGGATACGTCGTCGGCGATGATGCGCAGGTCCGCGGCGACGGGCGAGCCTGTGATCATGCGGTTGGGGAGGTGTAGTGGCGGCGTACGACTGCGATGTGCTGGTGATCGGTGCCGGCATCGTCGGACTCTCTACGGCCTACGCGATCACGCGTGCCGCGCCCGGCACGCGCGTCGTGGTCCTGGAGAAGGAGTCCGGTCCGGCCCGCCATCAGACCGGACGCAACAGCGGCGTGATCCACAGCGGCATCTACTACCCACCCGGTTCGCTCAAGGCCCGCTTCGCCCTCCAGGGCTCGGCGGAAATGGTGAAATTCTGCACCGAACACGACATCCCGCATGAGGTCACCGGCAAGCTGATCGTCGCCACGGACCGCAGCGAGCTGCCGCGGCTGCACGGCCTGATCCAGCGCGGCCGCGAACACGGCCTGCCGGTGCGCGAGCTGGGCCCGGCCCAGATAGCCGAGTACGAACCCGAGGTGCGCGGCGTGGCCGCCATCCGTGTCGGCACGACCGGCGTCTGCGACTTCGGCGCGGTCGCCCGCCGGTTCGCCCACCTCGCCGAGGACGCCGGCACCCGCATCGTCTACGGCACCGAGGTGACGACCATCGGCCGCCGCCCCGGCCGGGTCGCGGTCCGTACCGCCGACGGCACGGTCCACCGCGCCCGCGCCCTGGTCAACTGCGCCGGTCTGCACTGCGACCGGATCGCCCGGCTGGCCGGCGACGCCCCGGGCATGCGGATCGTCCCGTTCCGCGGGGAGTACTTCACCCTCGCTCCGGAGCGCGCCTCGCTCGTCCGCGGCCTGGTCTATCCGGTCCCCGACCCGGCCTTCCCCTTCCTCGGCGTCCACCTGACCCGCGGCATCGACGGCGCCGTCCACATCGGCCCGAACGCCGTCCCCGCCCTGGCCCGCGAGGGCTACGACTGGCGCACGATCCGCCCCGCCGAGCTGGCCGGCACCCTCGCCTACCCCGGCTCCTGGCGGATAGCCCGCCGCCACTGGCGCTACGGCGCCGGCGAACTGCACCGCTCCCTGTCCCGGCACGCCTTCGCCGACGCGGTCCGCCGCCTGCTCCCGGCCGCCCGCGAGGAGGACCTGGTCCCCTCCCCGGCCGGCGTCCGCGCCCAGGCCGTCCTCCCCGACGGCACCCTCGTCGACGACTTCCTCTTCGCCGAATCCCCCGGCATGATCCACGTCCTCAACGCCCCGTCCCCGGCCGCCACGGCCTCACTCCCCATCGGGCGGGAGGTGGCACGGCGGGTGCTGGGGGTGGTGGGGGACTGACGGGACGGGAAGCCGGACCGGCCAGGTTCGGGCGGAGCCGCCGGCCGCTGACCACCACCCACCATCAGCCGGCCCCTCCCCCGCCGGCCATCCGTAGAATCAACTCACTGTGTCCGAGAATCCCGCCACCCCCGAAACCGACGCCCCGGAAGCGAACGCCCTGGAAGCCGACGCTCCGGCCGCCGCCCCCCAGGCATCCCCCACCCGGGAACCCGCCCCCCGAGAAGCCGACGCGCGCGAAGCCGACCCGCAGGAGGCCCGCAGCCTTGGCGCCACCGCCGTCTCGGCCGCCACTCCGCGCCGCGGTGAGCCCATGTTCCCCGACGGGACCGGCCCCGCGGCCGACCCCGCGGGTTCGCATCACGAGCGGCGGATCCGTTCCTTCCAGCCGCGCCGCAGCCGTGTCTCGCCCACCCAGGCGGATGCGCTGCGCCGTCTGTGGCCCACGTGGGGGCTGGACATCGACGGGCTCTCCCGCATCGATCTCGACGCGTTCTTCGACGGGCTGCCCGTCGTCCTGGAGATCGGCTTCGGCATGGGCGAGGCCACGGCGCAGATGGCCGCCGCGGACCCGGACACCGGCATCCTCGGCTGCGACGTCCACACCCCGGGGCAGGGCAATCTTTTCGCTCTCGCGGAGCGGAACGGCCTGTCCAACATCCGGGTTGCCAACGGCGACGCGATCATCCTGCTGCGCGAAATGCTGGCCCCTGGCTCCCTCGCCGGCCTGCGCGTCTACTTCCCCGACCCCTGGCCGAAGAAGCGCCACCACAAGCGCCGCCTCGTCCAGCCGGAGTTCATCGCGCTGGCGACCACCCGGCTCGCGCCCGGTGCCCTCGTCCACTGTGCGACCGACTGGGAACCGTATGCCGAGCAGATGCTCGAGGTCCTCTCCGCCGAGCCGACGCTGGAGAACCTCTACCCCGGCTATGCGCCGCGCCCGGACTTCCGCCCGCTCACCAAGTTCGAGGGCCAGGGCCTGGACAAGGGGCATGTCGTCCACGACCTCCTCTTCCGCCGCCGCGACGCGTAGGGCGCACGCCGCTCGTTAGGGTCGATGGGTGTACCCGTTCCAGCCGCCCCCGCACCCGCCGTCCGCACCTGCCCCTCCCCCGTACACACCCCACCCGCACGCGGACGCGGCCGCTCGCCGCCGGCGGGCGGCCCCCTGGCACAGCACCACCCTCCGCGCCCTCGCCCTGATCTCGATGCTCGCGCTCTCCGGCGTGATCATCATCGGCATGGTCCGCCAGGAGACCGGCACCGAGGGCTTCCTGGTCGGCCTCGGCCTGGCCGTCTTCCCGGTGCCGCTCCTCCTGGCGGCGTTCTGCTGGCTCGACCGCGTCGAGCCCGAGCCCTGGCGCAACCTCGCGTTCGCCTTCACCTGGGGTGCCTGCGCCGCCGCCCTGGTCGCGCTCCTCGCCAACGGCTTCGCGACCGACTGGCTGGCCGCCAACATCGCCTCGACGTCGCCCTCCGAGGCCGAGGCCTGGGGCGCCACGGTCATCGCCCCCGTCGTCGAGGAGGTGGTCAAGGCCGCCGCCGTGCTCTTCCTTTACCGCTTCCGGCGCGGCAACTTCGACGGCATCACGGACGGCATCGTCATCGCCGGCATCACGGCCACCGGCTTCGCCTTCACCGAGAACGTCCTCCACCTGGGCAACGCCTTCGGCGAGGACCAGTCGATGGGCCACTCCGGCCTGAACTCCCTCACCGCCGGCACCTTCTTCCTCCGCATCGTCGTCTCCCCCTTCGCCCACCCGCTCTTCACGATCCTCACGGGTCTCGCGTTCGGCATTGCCGCCACCCGCTACCCCCGCCGCCGCACCGCCCGCATCGCGCTCACCCTCCTCGGCCTGCTCACCGCCGTCCTCCTGCACGCCATCTGGAATGGCGCCTCCACCCTCGGCGACCCCGGCTTCCTCACCGTCTACGGCCTCTTCATGGTCCCCGTCCTCCTCGCCCTCACCTGGCTCGCCGTCTGGGCCCGCAACCAAGAACTGCTCTCCCTGCGCGGCTACCTCGCCCCCTACATCACCGCCGGCTGGCTCACCCCCACCGAACCCGCCGCCCTCTCCTCCCTCAAAACCCGCGCCCTGGCCCGCGACATCGCCCACGACACCCACGGCCCGGCGGCCGCCCGCGCCGTCACCGAATACGCCACCACCGCCACGGCCCTGTCATTCCATCGGCGGCGGGCTCATCTCTTGGGACCTTCGCCCAACTTCTTGAACCGGGAGCAGCACTTGCTGCAGCATTTGCGGCATTACCAACAGTGGGGGCGGGAGGCATTGGTGGATGCGTGGGTGGCCAAAGAGCAGAAGTTTGCCCCTGCCTCACCGTCCGACCCTCCCAATGGCCCCGGTTAGTCCGACAGCCCCTGAACTGCAAGATGGGTACAGCACGTTCAGTGGTGGCCGGGAGTGAGGAGCCCAGGACCAGGGGAAACCGCGGAGGGCCTTGGCCATCGACGTCATGAGAAGAGGGACCCACCGCCTTGGCCGCTGTCCGCTACACATCCTTGGAAGTCTGCGCAGGAGCCGGGGGGCTCGCCATGGGGCTGGAGACCGCCGGCTTCGCCCCGGTCGCATTGATCGAACGGAACCAGCACGCCTGCGCCACTCTTCGGGCCAACCGGCTCGGGTGGCGAGTGCTGGAGATGGATCTGCGGGACTTCGTGGCGCAGGAGCATCCATACGCGCAGGACGTGGACCTGATCGCGGCGGGGCTTCCGCGGGTGAAATCGCCCGCAGCGGTCAAGCGCACCGAGGACCGTTACGAGCGCGAGCTGTTCGAGGCGACCGTGTGGCTGGTGGCCGAGGTGCGACCGCGTGCCGTGCTGATCGAGAACGTGCCGGCGCTGGTCGACAGCGAAGCCTTTGTCGACATAAGGGAGTTCGCCCGCCTGGAGCTGGAGCATCTCGGATACGACCTTCACTGGCACATCCTCAATGCCGGCGGCTTCGGGCTCGCCCAAGATCGTAAGCTCGGTCTGATGGTTGCGCTGCAGTCGGAGGCATCCGAGCGATTCCGCTGGCCGGAGCCCCCCACCGCTCCCACCCCGACAGTGGGCGCAGCGTTGTGGAAATCCATGGCTGGACGCGGGTGGCGTCAGGCCGCAGCCTGGGCCGCGCAGGCGGATCGGCCCGCCCCGGCCATCGTGGGCGGCTCCGAGCGTCGGGGTGGTGCCGATCTCGGGCCGACCGGGACCAAGAAGGCTTGGGCACGCATGAGCATCAACGGCGGCAGCATCGGAGACGATGTCCCCGGGGCCGACTACCGCTGGCATCCGGACGGGGACGTCAAGCTGATGCCGAAGCTCACGGTTGAGCAGGTCGCGATCCTCCAGGGCTTTCCGCCCCAGTGGCGGATGCTGGGCGGCAAGACCGCCCGCTACCGACAGTTGGGGCATGCATCGCCGCCTCCCGTCGCACGGGCCCTGGGGGAACAGATTGCCGCCGCCTTGGAGCCGAACGCCGAGCCGGCCTCATGAATGGTCACCGGCCGATCTTGACGAGTCGCTCTGTCCGGCTGGAACGCCTCCCACGGCTCCCGATAGAATGGCCTGGGCCATCCCGCCTGATCACCTCTCCAACCCGACAGCCGGGAGACCACGTGCACGACGCCGAGATTGTGGACTTGTTCGCCGGGCCGGGCGGGTTGGACGTGGCTGCGCGCAAATTGTCGCTCTCTGCGGTCGGCATCGAGTGGGACGAGGACGCGTGTGCAACTCGCACCGCTGCCCAACTGCCCACTGAGGCAGGTGATGTGCGTGACTTCGGGCCCGCGCACTTCCCGAAGGCCACCGTCCTCGCCGGTGGGCCACCGTGCCAGACATACACCGTGGCCGGCGCCGGCGCCGGACGCCGAGCCTTGGACAATGTGCGTGCTCTCGCCAAGCGCATGGCCATTCGCGACAAGTCCGTCGCTGCGGACCTGACCGACCTGGCCAACCTGAACGACCCGCGCACGGGCCTGGTACTCGAGCCCTTGCGGTGGGCCCTCGACGCAATCGACGCGGGCAACCCTTACGAAGCGATCGTGCTGGAGCAGGTGCGCGCGGCGCTGCCGGTATGGCAGGCGGTGGGCGAAGTACTCGAGGGCGAGGGTTACTCGGTGGCCTGTGGCGTGCTGCGTACGGAGGAATTCGGCGTGCCGCAAACTCGGCGTCGCGCCATCTTGATCGCCCGTCGCAACGGCAAGGCTGCCCTGCCCGAGCCGACTCACCGCCATTTTCAAAAGGGCAAGTCCCGCAGCGAGGGGGCCCCGGATCTACTGCCGTGGGTGACTATGGGAGATGCGCTCGATCGGCCGGAGCCGTTCGTCGTGATCTCCAACTACGGCACCGGCGGAAACCCCAAGGCCCGCGGCCGACGTACATCCGACGAGCCGGCTGCCACCGTCACCGGAAAAATCTTCCGTAACCGCGTGGTGACGCCGACCGATGTCGAACTTGGCCGCTTCACTCCTGCCGAGGCAGGGCAGCTGCAAACCTTTCCGGCCGACCATAAATGGACCGGCCGCGATATTGGGCAGCAGATCGGTAACGCAATTCCGCCGCGGCTCGCCATTCACGTTCTCGCCGCCGCGCTGGACATCGGTGGCGAAACTCTCACCAAGGCCTTGGACTCGCTGACCAAGATTTCCGCCACCGCCCGCGCCGATCGCGAGCCCCAAGAATCCCTCGTCACTGTGGGGGCAGCCACCACGGCCAAGGCGCTCACGACGCGATAGCCCGATCGCGGGCATCAATCACCGTGCGGCGCTTCCGCCGTACCCATGTGCTCCTTGCCGCGTACCGGTGCTTCGGCAAAGAGCTTCTCGAACTGCTTCGTCATGACGTCTACCGCCCCACGCGGGACATCTCCGTCGTTGGGGCCGTCCGGGAGTGCGTCCCGGGGCACGGGCGGCGCCAAGTCGCACTCGTCGATCCAGTGACGGAGGGCTTCGGTGTCGGCCCCCTCGTCGGGGGCCAGCACGTCGTACATCAGCGTGCTGGCAGCAGTGTTGATGGCAGTGGCGAGGGCGTTGACCTCACGGCCCGTCCGGACGGACTTCTCCTCGAGGAGTCGTGTCACAGCTCGGGCGCTGGGGCGGTGGTCGATCACGTCCAATCGCAGCACGGTATTGAGGATGTCCTGGTTGCGGCAGGCCGTGACAGCGGGCCGATAGTCCTCACCGTCACGGAAGAGTTCGGCAGCCCACCACAGGCGGGCGAAGGCGTGCTTGTAGTGCGGACCACAGAATCGGTCCGCCGTTACTGCCGGCCCCTTCGTCCCGTCACCCTTCGAGAGGTGTCGCCAGACCACGTAGTCGGGGGCGACCACCATGGCGACGAAGTTCCAGAGAGCAGAGTCCGCCGCCTCCGCGCGTGTGAGGCGCAGCGTGGAGTGCAACCTGGGCGCAAGCCAGGCATCCGCGTGGGTACGGCCCGACTCGGTGTGCAGCCGCATGGTGTCGTCGACGAGCTCTCGAAGGGGTCTGACATTCCAGCGGGAGCCGGATTTCCCCAAAGACTCGGAAGCGCGCACAAGAGCCACCAGCGGCGGGACCTCCTGCCCCATGAGAACGCCCCGGGTCAGATTCTTCGCCGCCACGGCATCGCGCAGCCGCCCGAGCTGCTCCGGGAGATCTTCGATGTCTCGGCTCATGGCTGGTTCCCCTCACCGGAGCGGTCGAGTACTCGGATCGCCGACCCGAGGTTCTTGGCGACGCGGGAGCGGCGGGAGGCCGCGTACTGGATACGCGGCTGAATTTCGCTCCAGCCAGTGCTCTCCGAGCGCCGGGAATGGATCTCCAACAGGGCATCGGCGGAAGACAGTTCGGGCAGCACGTCGGGAAGCATGCTGCGCAGCACCCAGTCGCGCCAGCCGGCGGGCCATTGTGGGGTACCGTCGTCTCCGACCTCGAGATCGCTCACGGCCGAGTGGAACATCGCGGTCCAGGCATCGGTGGCGATCTGTGCCGCGAGCATGCCTCGTACCGCCTTTTCCATCGGGGTGACACCCGAGTTGAGCAGCGCCGCGATCCCCTCGAACCCCGTGTTGAGGTGCACTGTGGGCATGTCGCCGGAGGTCTCGACGAGCCACGGGGCGTCCTTGAAGGTGCGTAGCCACTCCTGTCCGCCGTCCCGGAAGTCGATCTCGTTGATGTTGAGTTGGCGCTGCCGCTCCGGCCTGCGGGCCTCCAGGTCGAGGACCCAGTTGTCGTGGGAGCTTCCGATGACTCGCCCTTCGACGCCGTCGACCGTGGCGACGACACTCGCCGAGAGTTCGGGCCGGCTACGGTAGCTGCCACGGGCCAGAGTGATACTGCCGGTCCAGGTGCCGTCGGGCGCACGACGAAGTCGGCTGGTTGTACGGGAGTTGGTCGCACCTTCTGCGAGGACGGCCACACATGTCACATCGCCCCATCTGCCGGAGACCAGTTCGGCGTCCGGGAGCTCGGCCCGTAGCTCGAAGCGTGCCTCCGTCCACTCGTCGCGCTCAACCTGATGGACGGCGACGACACGGTCCTGCTGGGAGATCATCTCCAGAGGAAGATTCCGGCCGTCCAACTTCGCCGCCGCGACCTTGAGGGTGATCGCGCCGGCAAGTGTGGCGTACGGCATCAAAGCCTTCATGTGGCCGCACCCCTCGCCTTCTGAAGGTCGATGATCAGTCGCGCCATCGTGGCCACCACCGGGTGGCTGCCAACGTCGGTGACACCGCTGAAGGAGGCGGCGCGCACTCCGGGATCGAAGCGGAGGTGGCCGTTCTCCACCTGGCAGTTTTCCTCGGCGATGAGCTCCGCCCACCGTACGGCTGGTTTGCTGCCGGAGCGGACATCGAATTTCGCCACTGGTGCCATCAACCACGAGTCCTCACGTACTGGAAGCTTGACCTCGACCCGGACCCGCCAGGCACCGGAAGGCTCCAGCCCTCCATCGACGTTGCGCACGGTCGGGTGTCCGTCGATACGACGTCCGCCGCCCACCCCTCCGCCTTCGTCGAGCCGAAGGAGCTCGCAGAGTACGGCCGGCCCGCCCTCCGTCTTCTCCTCGCGATGGGCGACCAGTTGGCGGACCGCGACATTCATCTCACGGCGGAAGTCCCTGATCCGGGTGAGCGCGCCGCGGGCATAGGTGGCCGCCAGTTCCTCCGTCCTGCTCCAGTCGTCGTGCTCGGGCGGCTCGGCCGCTCGCAGGAATCCCTCGGCGGCATCGACGTCGTCGGACTCCTTTCCGGTGGCCCTACCGGCCAGCAGCACAGCCTGGAACGGGTTGGTGCCCATCGGCAGGTCGGGGACGCGCCGCGCGCTGACCGTCATGCGGTTGCCGCGCACGCACTCCAGCTGGTTGGGCTGCGCGTCCGCGTCGTCGGCGGGAGTCACGAGTACTACGGCGTGATGCTCCACTGCCGCGCCCGTACCGCCGCGCAACGGAGGTACGGTCAGGGACACATGGGCCATTGCCACTTGATCGAGGCCGGTGAGCCGATCGACGGTGGCCCCGTCCAAGTAGGCCTTGAGCGCCCGCGAGCGCGCAGGTTCGTGCACATGCGGATCGACACGCTCTTCCTTGATCAACACCTGGCCGTTGCGGAGTGTGGTGACCGACGCCTCCACCAGCGGAGCAGCGGCGCCATGGGTCATGGCCGCCCAGAAGTTCTCCGCAAGCGAGCGGACGAGCTTCTCGTGCATCTCTTGGACGGTCCCGGCATCACCGGCCGCATCATGGGCACCGACGACAAGGAACGACGTGCCGGGGTCGGAACCGGCACGCGTCAGGTGCAGCCGGTCCACTGTCGCGTCGTCCGCCCACCAGGAGCGGGTGACCCCCTTGTCCCCGTACTCTGGATCCGCATCCTCCTCGCCCAACCAGGCCGGGCCGGCGTACGCCTCACCGTTCACCTCGCGCCAGGGCAGGTCCAGTCGGCCGATCACGCGGCGCTCGGTGCGCCCTTCATGGTGCTCCGAAAGCGTGCTGTTGATCAGTACGAGTCCGAGGCGGCTCGTCGCCCAAAGAGTGGCCTTACCCAGGCCGTACGAACCCCCCGCGCTTCCACTGCTCTTATGGCTGTCGAGCTGCCGTCGGACGACGGCAGCGAACCGCCCGTCGTCGTATTCGGGTCCGGTGAGTCCGGAAGCGTTGTAGTCGTCGACGCGCAGCAACAGCAGGGTGTCCGTCTCGCGGAGCCGGCGAAGGCCCTCCGCAATGACCCGGCCGACCTTCTGCTTCTGGGCCGCTGCCGCTTCATAGTGCGGCAGCAGCTCGTCCCACTGCAGAGCCTGCAGGAACTGTTGCCGGTGCTCGCCGCTCAACTCGTGCAACACGTACCGGACGCGCACCGGCATCGTCTCGTCGTCGCGCTCGTCGAGGCTGTTCTGGGTGGCCTCCCGGGCCAGGACGGAGACGTCCGCGTCGAAAGCGAAGGCTGCGGCGTTGCCGTACTCCCTGCCGCCATCGGAATGTGCACGCCGGTGGTACCAGGTGACCGGTCGAACAGCGGGCGCGTCAGTGGTCCGGAGATGAACGGTCGCCTCGTCCGTCCCAAGGATCTCCGCTATGGCGCGCTTCTTGTCCTCACGTGGCTCGGCCCGGCCGGTGATCCATGCCGAGACGCCGGCACGAGTGATGCCGAGGGCCGCGGCAAGCTCGGCCTGCGTCATTTTCTGGCGCTTCAACTGACGTGCCAGCCATACGCCGAAGCTCTCGCCGCGCTCGTTGTCCATGTCCATCGCCCCTCCCTCACCGACAACAACGAGGGTACATCGCCTATTTGACAAACAACCAGGGGGACAATTCCGTTGCCATACCCTTGAGCTCCTCTCCTATGAAGCGCGCGGGTTCATGCGACGCGCAGGGCGGGCCGATCCCCATGAGTCATCAATTTCCTTGTGCAGGACGCTTGTTCACCTGTAGCGTCCCGGGACCGCAATCGGCAATTTGTTCGACACGCAAGCCGGTTCAGGGGTGAAGTGTGTCCACACCCATGGATGCGCCCCGGCAGCCCACCTCTTCGCCTTCTGTCTCTGATGGCGAATCACGGCCCGCACGGCCGAGGTCTTCGATTCCGGGCGCGTTGTCAGTGCCACGCCCTAACGTTCTCTCCGGGGGACGCTCGATTCACTCGTTGCCCTGCTCCGCCAGTCCTGCCAGACCAGCCCCAGGGAGCCCTTCACATCATGAACAGCCCTATTTCCGATGCCACTGACGTCATCGGAACGGTCCTCGATCAGTCCCGCCGTATCCTGGACGTGTATCGGGCCGACCCCGGCCACGTGCAGGAGCATGCGAACAACGAACGTCGCATCACCCAGGGCGGGTACGGCGAGCGCCAGATCTACGAGCTGGTGCAGAACGGCGCCGACGAGAGCCAGGACCGACCCGGGCGCGGTCGCATCCACGTCCTTCTCACCGATACGCACCTGTACTGCGCCAACACCGGTGCCCCCGTGACATCCGGCGGCGCGGACACCATCCTGCGCATGGCCGTGTCCCGAAAGCGTGGTGGGCAGATCGGGCGCTTCGGCGTCGGTGTGAAGTCCGTGTTGAGCGTCTCGGACACACCGCGCTTCTACAGCACTTCGGGCTGCTTCGGCTTCGACAAGGACTGGTCCGCGCGACGCATCCGCGAGGTCGTGCCCGGCCTCTCCGCACTCGAGGAGACGCCGGTCCTGCGCATGGCCCAGCCCTTGGACCTTGCCCATGACCGCGCCCAGGACCCAGTGCTCCACGAGCTGATGGCATGGGCGAGCACCACGGTCGTGCTTCCTCTGCACCATGGCGCGGCCCACCGCCTGGGGCGGGACCTGCGGAATTTCCCGCCCCACTTCATGTTGTTCTCCTCCCACATGGAATCGGTCGTGCTCGAGGATCGCCGCGATCGCCACCAACTGCACCGGGCCCTGTGGCAGACGACACAGGACACCGAGAAGCCCTCTGCCGAGGAGACCGATGCCAAGCTCACCCACACGAGGCACCTCGTCGTCGAGGAGAGCAACGGCAGACCGGTGCGCAACGAGCGATGGGATGTCTTCCATGTCGACCACTCGCCGTCCGACGAAGCCCGGAAGACGGCGGGCGAGCTTCACGAGCGTTTGCTGATCCGGCTTTCCTGGGCGGTTCCCGGTGAGAGCGTCGACGCCCGCAAGAAGCGGGGGAGCTTCTGGGCCTTCTTCCCCACGCACTACGACACCACGCTCACCGGAATCCTCAACGCGCCGTGGAAGACCCCCGAAGACCGGCAGAACCTCACGAAGAGCGATTTCAACACCGAACTCTTGGCAGAAGCAGCGGAGTTGGTCATCTCCTCGTTGCCCCGCCTGTTGAAAACGAGCGACCCCGGCTCGTACCTGACCCTGCTCACGGCCCGTGGCCGCGAGGCCTCCCAATGGGGTGACGAGATGCTCAGCAAGAAGGTGCTGGAAGCCGCCGCCCGTCTGCCCTCGCTCCCTGACCAGCGCGGCACCCTGCGCAAGCCCGAGGCCCTCCGGCTCCATCCGGAGGACCTCCAGGAGAAGTGGCTGGAGCTGTGGGCTCAACACCCGGGCCGTCCGGTCGGCTGGTGCCACCGTTCCGTGGAGAGCCGAGAACGGCGTTCCCGGGCCCGCGACATCATGGAGCTGGCCAGCGTGCGCCCGGCCTCGGTGACCGAGTGGCTCGAGGCTCTGGTGGCGGACCGTACGCCCGCTGCATCCGCCCTGGCACTGCGCATCGTCGCCGACATGGAGTCGGCCCACTTCGACCGGGCCGCCCCGGCGGCCGCCGCTCGTGTCCTGCTCACGGAGCAGGGCGACCTCATCGCCCCCGCACGCGGGCGCGGGCGGGTCTACCGTCGGAGCCCCGTCGGCGGCAGCGGGCTGCAGGACGACATGACGTACGTACACCCTGACGTCGTCGCTGACGACAATGCCCGCCACGCGCTGGAGGCGCTCGGCATACCGGAGGCGGACGCCGAAGGGCGCTTCAAGGCCATCCTGGACCTCGGTTTCGATCGCTACGGCCCCAAGGAGTGGGAGGACTTCTGGGCGCTACTGCGTCAGGCCGGCACCGGGCGGGCCGCTGTGGCGATCCGAGCGAAGATCCAGGCCCCCTCGCTCGCAATCATGGTCCGCACCGCCGACGGCACGTTCCGGCCCCTCCGCGATGCCTTCCTCGCCGGTCCGGTGGTACCGGCGGACGGCAGCCGGGATGCCGAACTGCTCGTCGATCCCGACTTCCACAGCCCGGACATCACCGTGCTACGCGAGCTCGGCGCCACTGACCGCCCCGTGGTCGGCTGCGACCCGCGCGCAGACGAGTGGTTCCAGGAATACCTCGACAAGGTCCACAAGCTTTACTACAAGAGCCTGCCGAGCAGTGCTCGTCGCCCCAGCCCCAAGACCCTGCTGGTGAGTGGCGCCAACCCCGCCGGACCACTCCATCTGCTGCCCCGGCTGTCCCAGGAAGGCCGCGCCGCATTCGTCAAGCACCTGCCCCAGCACGGTCTGGTACAGAACTGGACGCTGCAGGTCGGCTCCAACCGCAACCCCCCGCAGCAGGTGCACTCCCCGATCATGTGGATGCTGTGGCAGAAGGGCGTTGTACCCACCTCGCTCGGCGACCGAAGGCCGAGCGCCTGCCTCTCCCCCGCAGCCGACGTGAATCCGCAGCTGCTGCCGGTAGCTTCGATCGACGCGGACACGGCCCGCGTGCTCCGCCTCACGTCGGACCTGGGCTCCGTGCCCGAGGCGCTGTGGGAGGAACTCTTCCAGCGCATTCACGACAGTGCGGACGCCGAATTCGTCGGCAGCGCCTATGCACTGCTGACCAGCCGCGACGTCGAGGACATTCCATGGCCGGAAGACACTCTCACTCGCTGCCAGGTGGGCGGGGAGTGGACGACGCGGACCGACGAGGAGATCGCGGTCACCGCCGATCAGGAGCAGTACCGCATTCTCGTGCGGGAGAGCGTACCCGCGCTGTTGGTTCCTACGGCCGAGGACGCGGAGCGGATGATCGCGGACTGGCCGTTGAAAGCCCCGTCCGAGCTACTCCAGGAAGAACTGGACAGCGTAGTGCTGGGAGATCCAGTACAGCTGACCGACCTCTATCCCCGGCTACGCCAACGTCTGCCCCGCGGAACGGTGTGGCAGCTGTCTCACTGTTCCCACCTCGCCAGGGTCGTCCGCACTCCTGAGGGAAAACGCGAGGAACCGCTCACCGAGGCACGTGACGCCGAAACCGTGCTGCTGTGCGGGCCGGACGACGAACTCGAAGTGCTGTGCGCTGTCGACCGGATGCTGGGGCTCAGACTGGGGGAGCCCGGCTGCCGCGCCATGCTGGCCCAGCAGCAGAAGGATAGGGAGAACGAGCATTTCCTGAAGGTCCGCCAGGAGCCTGATGCCGCCCGCAAGCTGCTTCTCGCGCTCGGTGGTGAACGACTTCGGGAGGAGTTGCCGCCCGGTCTTCTGTTGGCCGACGAGGAGTTGAACGGACAGGCTCCGGATGAACTGCGCATCGCGCAGCTGGTGATCGCCACCCACGGCGAAGAGGTGCTGCGCCAACTTTCCCTTGCGCTGACCAAGGCCGGTTTCGACGCTCCGCAGCGCTGGACGGGTGGGCATGCGGCGCGTTCGTTCGTGAAGACGTACGGATTCCCGGCCGAGTGGGCAGGTGATCAGGAGGCGAGCCAGGCCCCGCCGCCGTTCGAGACTGTTCAGGGACCGCGCAAGCCCCGCCCTCTGCACCAGTATCAGATGCGCCTGGTCGCCAACATGTACCAGCACTTGGTGCAGAGCGACGAGAAACGATCGATGCTGCAGATCCCGACCGGGGCGGGCAAGACCCGCATCGCCGTCGAGGCAACCGTCCAAGCCATCGCCGACGGTGTCCTGAAAGGCCCGATCCTGTGGATCGCGCAGAGCACGGAGCTGTGCGAGCAGGCCATCGAAACCTGGAAGTTCGTCTGGTCCCAAGCGGGGCCCGAGCAGAATCTTCGTATCAGCCGTATGTGGGGCGGCGTCGCCGCGGAACCGGCCACGGCCGGCCCTCAGGTCGTGGTGGCCATCGACGACACCCTTTCCCGCCACTTGGACACCGAGCCGTACGCTTGGCTACGCGAAGCCGCTCTGGTCATCGTCGACGAAGCACACTTCGCCATCCCGAAGACGTACACCAAGATCTTGGACGCCCTCGGCATCGACCAGCACCGCACTTCGCGCCATCTCGTGGGGCTGACCGCCACTGCGTTCAGGGGCAGCAGCGAGGACGAGACGCGACGACTGGCGGCCCGGTTCGGTCGCAAGCGTCTGGACCGCGACGTCTTCGACGGCGACGACCCCTATCCACACTTGCAGGAGCTCGGCGTGCTCTCCCAGGTGGAGCAGCGCGAGCTCGCCGGCGGTAGTTACTCCCTCAGCCCCGATCAGATCGCACAGGTCATGAGCAGCAACAGCATGACGCTGCCCGCCGCTGTGACTGCACGCATGGCGCGGGACGTGGGCCGCACGAAACGCATCGTCGAGGAGATCGAGCGACTGCCACAGCACTGGCCCGTGCTGGTCTTCGGCACCTCGGTCGAGCATGCCCAGGTCCTGGCCGCGCTGCTCAACGAGAGTGGGATCACTGCTGCTTCAGTCGATGCCACGACGCCCACGGGGGTGCGTAACCGTCGCATCGAGTCGTTCCGCAACGGGAAGATCCAGGTGCTGACCAACTACAACGTGCTCACCCAGGGCTTCGACGCCCCTGCGGTACGCGCGGTGGTCGTGGCACGGCCGACCTACAGCCCGAACACATACGTGCAGATGATCGGCCGGGGTCTGCGGGGCCCACTCAACGGCGGCAAGGACAGCTGCTTGATCCTCAACGTTCGCGACAACATCGAGAACTTTGGCCGTGACCTCGCCTACACCGAGTTCGAGCACCTGTGGGAGGGGAACGGATGAGCACCGGCCCTTACGAGGGGTCCCCGCCGCTCACCGACGAACAACTCGCTGTCGTAGGCCTGCCCGCCGACGCGCCGCTACTGCTCACCGCCGGGGCAGGTGCGGGGAAGACGCACACCCTGGTGCGTCGTGTCGAGGCCTTGGTTTCCGACGAAGGCCTGACGACAGGGGACATCCTCGTCCTGACCTTCTCCCGCGCCGCCGTCCGCGAGCTCCGGGCGCGGCTGTCGCTGTACGGCGGCCGCGCCCGCCATGTGCGGGTGACGACCTTCGATTCCTGGGCCCTGGAGATCCTCATCGAGGTCGCGGCGGATGTCGATTGGCGCTCACGTCCGTTCGATGAGCGGATCCGTGAGGCCACGAAGGTGATCGCCGACGAACAGACCGCCCCCGATTGGCTGGACGAACTCCGCCATATCGTGATCGACGAGGTGCAGGACCTTGTCGGCGACCGACGCGAGTTGGTGGAAGTGCTGCTGGAGGCGTACGACTGCGGCTTCACCATCGTCGGTGACCCGGCGCAGGCGATCTACGGCTTCCAGGTCGCCGACCCAGGGGAGCGGGATATCGAGACGAACCGCTTCTTCGACTGGCTGCGCAACTTCTTCGTCGACGACCTGATCGAGCTTTCCCTCAGCCGCAACTTCCGCGCCCGTACGGACGAGGCCCGCGCCGCCCTCCGTTTCGAAGGGACAATGCGAGGATGCGTAACCTTCGCCGAGGCCGATCGGATCCACGACGAGCTGCGGACGGAGCTCGCGGCTCGGCTGGACTTCGGTGACATCACTGTTCCGTTCATCCGGGAATCGCTCCTCGACACCGAGATCACCACGGCCGTCCTCTGCCGTACGAACGGTGAGGCACTCCTGATTTCCGAGTGGTTGCACGGCCTCGACATCCCGCATCAGTTGCGCCGCGCCGCACAGGACCGGGTCGCCCCGGCCTGGCTGCACGACCTCGCGCACGCCGACCGGGGAGCGCTGACCCTTACCCGACAGCGTTTCGACGATCTTCATCCGTCACTGCACGGTGTCACCGATAAGTGGGACCGCGAACGCATGTGGCGCATCCTGCTCATCTGCGCCCGGGACCGTGCAGGGCAGTCCATCGACCTCCCGCGGCTGCGCGACGCGCTGTCCGTCGGCAGGCTGCCCGACGAGTTGACGGCCCAGCCCCCGCATCCGCTGGTGATCTCCACCTTCCACCGGGCCAAGGGGCTGGAGTTCGACCGTGTCCTGGTGGTCGACCCAGGTCGGATCGACGCCACAGATGTTGCCCTCGGCGTCGATGCGGCCGACCGGGTGCGCGCGTTGTATGTGGCCATGACCCGATCTCGCGAGGAGATCTACCGGCTCGACCTGCCCAGGCAGGCCCGCCCCGATCACAACGGGCTCTGGCTGATCCGCAAGGACAAGCAGACCGGCCGATGGGCACGCTTCGGCTTCCAGCACTGGAAACGCTCGGGCATGGAGATCCTCGGCGGTGACATCCACGTAGGCCATCCAGCGGCGGGTTGTGAAGGCGAGGACGATGCCGTCACGCTCCAGAAATACCTCCGTTCCCAGGTGGCCCCCGGTGACCCGGTCGAGCTTGTGCGGGTCGATGAACTGCCCGCGGACCATGACGGTCGGATAAGTCCTGGCTATGTCCTTCGACATGAGCAGCGGGAGATAGGCGTCGCCTCGGAGGCGTTCCGACTTGACCTGTACCGACACCTGCAGCAGTCGCGCACGTTCATGCCCCGGAACTGGCCCCGGCGCCTCACAGGTATCCGCATCGATGTGATCGAGACCGTCGCCGGGGAGCGCGCAGCCGGCCGGCAGGTCGACCCCGGGTTGTGGCTTGCCCCCCGCCCGACCGGTCTCGGGCACTTCGAGTACGACCCCACGGACAAGGACTGACGACCATGCCTGATCACAAGGAGCACTACCGCTTCCGTACCGAGCTGGTGGACCGGCTCAAGGCCGACCTGCTGGGCCCGACCGGTATGGCCTCGGACTCCACCGAAGAGTTGGACGACTGGCCCGTCACCACCTACGCCACGGGCGTCCTGTTCCCGCGCGCCGAGGACGAGCTCGCCCGCGAGGAGGCGGACGAGAGCGACTACGACGAAGCCGACTCGACGCTCACTGTCGACGAGGTTCCGGACACGGGCATCACCCTGGCGAACGTGCCGCGCCCGTCGGCGATGGGCATCACCTTCGCCGTGGACCCGTCACGCAGTCGCACCATCCGGATCAGCCCCACCGCTGCGGTGTACGACCCGGTGGACGGCCGAGGCCGGCCGACCGTGCCGCAGCGGGCCGAGCGCCGCACCACTCGGACACAAGACCTCCGTTGGCGTCGCCGCCGTCTTGAGCTCTGCGCCCCGACCATCGACGTCACTCGCCCCGGTCACGACCCGATCAAGTTGGCAGACGGCCTGGAGCTCCGCATACGAGTGCGTCGGCCGAGCGAAACTCGGGGCACAGTGGCCGTGACCGCCACGCTGGTGAACACACACCGCGTGGGGACGCGTGACATCAAGGACACCCACTGCTTCTTTCAGTTCGGTCTGCGGATCGATGTACCCGACGGAGCACCTGCCCTGGTGGAACGCCCGGCGGCGGGCGGCGTCGACGCCGAGGTCCGGCTGAATCGACTGCTTCACCGACATGCCCCCGCCTTCGCCACCGGCCACGGCTGCGCCGCCGACTGGACCTGGACTCCGCCCACCCCCGGTTACGCTGCTGCGCCCGAACCTGCCGGAGTTGCCTCCGTCTGGACCGAGTCCGTTCCGACTCACGAGGTGCTGCTCACGGACTCCAATCCAGACATCGACGTACGTCATCTGGGAATGCAGACCCTGGCCGATGCCACTGCGGACGAGGTCATCGCCTCGCTCCGAGAACTGGTCCACGCCTATGGACAGTGGATCATCGCACGCGAAGGCGACATCGAGGGCTTGCGCGGGGGTCCGTACGGGGACACCGAGTACCTACAACTGGCCGAGGAGCAGCTGCGCCACTGCCACGAGGCCCGGCAGCGCATGGCAGCAGGCATCGTGCTGTTGGCAGGTGACGAACCGGCCGGCAAGCGGGCAATGAATGCCTTTCGGAAGGCGAACGAAGTCATGGCGCTGCAGCTCGGCCGCAGCCTGTGGATCAAGAACGGTCGAAGGGGACACCCGCGGCCGCAGGGGACCTGGCGCCCGTTCCAAATCGGCTTTCTGCTCCTTTGCCTGAACGGCATCGTGGATCCCGAGCACAAGGACCGCGGCACCGTCGATCTGCTGTGGTTCCCGACCGGTGGCGGCAAGACCGAGGCATATCTCGGCCTGATCGCCTTCACGGTGTTCCACCGTCGACTGCGCCAGCACGAGAACGGGGACGGCGAGTCCGGAGCCGGCGTCACTGTGCTCATGCGCTACACCCTCCGGTTGCTCACACTGCAGCAGTTCGAGCGCGCAGCCCGGTTGATGTGTGCCATGGACCGGATCCGCGCCGAGGATCCCGACCGCCTGGGGCACGAGCCGATCTCCATCGGCATGTGGGTGGGTAAGGCAGCCACCCCCAACACACTCGAGGAGGCCAAGACCGCCCTCCGCAAATTGCAGAAGGGCGCAACCCTCCAAGAGCAGAACCCGGTCCAGCTCAGCGCTTGCCCATGGTGCGGCACCGCCCTCCAGGTGGATAACTACACGGTCGATATGGACCGCGGGCACATGGCGATCAGCTGCCCCGATGGCGAGTGCGCCTATCGGGAGGGCCTGCCGGTGCACGTGGTGGATTCAGAGCTGTACCGGATACGCCCCACCCTGGTCATCGCCACTGCCGACAAGTTTGCCCGGGTGGCCTGGCGGGACGATGTGGCCGCCCTGTTCAACCGCAGCACGGGTCCCCGTGGCACTCCGCCGCCCGAGCTGATCGTCCAGGACGAATTGCACCTCATCTCGGGCCCTCTGGGCACGCTCGCCGGCCTGTACGAGGCAGCGATCGACCTGGCAGCGGACAAACCCAAGATCATCGCCTCGACGGCCACCATCCGCCGCGCCCAACAGCAGGGCACAGCCCTCTTCAACCGGAATGTCGCGCAGTTCCCCCCAGCCGGTCTGGACGCCCGTGACTCCTGGTTCGCAGTGCAGGCATCGGCCGAGCGGAAGGCCTCGCGCCGCTACGTCGGCCTACTGGCACCCGGCGTCTCCCAGGCCAGTTTGTTGATCCGCGCGTACGCTTCATTGCTGCACAACGGCCAGCAGGTCGAGGGCGACGAAGCGGTGCGCGACGCCTACTGGACCGTGATCGGGTACTTCAACAGCCTCCGTCTGCTCGCCGCCGCCGAACTGCAAGTGCACGCCGATGTGAACGAGCGACTGAAGACCCACGCCGAATGGGACGACTGTGGGTCGGCCCGGCAGGTCGTCCCAGGAGAGCTGACGAGCCGGGTGCCGTCCAGCGAGATCCGGGGCCGCCTGGATGCACTTGAGCGAACCTTCGCGTCCGGATCGGCACAGGACGTCGTGCTCGCCACCAACATGATCTCCGTCGGGGTCGACGTCGACCGTCTCGGACTGATGGCCGTGATGGGCCAGCCGCAGACCACCGCCGAGTACATCCAGGCGACCAGTCGTGTCGGCCGAAAGTACCCCGGCCTCGTCATCACCCTCTTCAACGCCGCCCGTTCGCGCGACGTGTCCCACTACGAGAATTTCGTCGCCTACCACTCGGCCCTCTACAAGCAGGTCGAGTCGACCAGTGTCACTCCGTACTCCGCCCGCGCCCGCGACCGTGCCCTGCACGCGGTCTTCGTCGGCCTGGCCCGGCTGATGTTGCCCCTAGCCCGGTCCAACTCCGCCGCCGCGCGTGTGGCTGGCTTCGTGGAGGACCTACACGAACTGCGTCGACAGCTGGTGGACCGAGTACACAAGATCGCGGCGGACGAGGCGGACGCCACCGACGCCCAGCTCCGGGACTACATCGCCCACTGGCTCCGACTCGCCGGGGAGAACGACAGGCTCGTCTACGAAGCGCCGTACACCTTCAGCCCGAATCCGGACCGCGACCCCGACACCGCATTGCTCCGTACCCACTCCGACCTCGACCTCGAGCACGCCCACGACACACTGTGGAGCCTCCGTGACGTCGATGCCGAGTCCGATCTCTACCTGGAGAGCTGAAATGGCACGTCGATCGCCGTCCGGCACCCCTGGCACCGCAGCGCATCGAGAGAACAAACGAAGGACTCCGCTGGGTTCGGTCCGACGCGCCCAGCAGATCACCACGTACGGCGTCGGCTCGCTGATCGCCATCGGCGACCAGTCGTACATCGTCAGCGGCCTGGACACCTGGGGGACCCGGGACGACGACGCGATATATGAGCCTCGCCTGCAACAGCGTCTCGGTGTCAAAGGCTTCCGCCTGCCCCCTGCCGCCCAGGCACCCACGGGTAACGGCGTAAAAGTACGCCGCTTCCCGGAAACTTACGCCTGCCCCGACTGCCATGCGCTGAAGCCTTTCCGGGATTTCGGCAACCGGCGCACCGACAACACCTGCGGTGACTGCAACGTACCGCTCACCCCCTCCCGCTTCGTCGTCGCCTGCCCGCACGGCCACCTGGACGAGTTCCCCTACTGGCGCTGGCTGCACTCCCGCCGTAGCGAAGAGCGCAGGTCACGCAATCAGTGCGACCCAGGCAAAGCCGACCTGAAGCTGCGCAGCGAGGGGCGTACGGCCAGTCTGCGCGGCATCGTGATCGAATGCGGATGCGGTGAGAGCGGTTCGTTGGAGGGCGCGTTCAGCCGGGATTCCATGGCTGCACTGGGCATCGCCTGTCGAGGAGGACGCCCATGGCTCGGCCGGGAAGCCCGCGAGGACAACTGCAGCAGCTCCCTGCGGGTTCTGCAGCGTGGCGCCTCCGCCGCCTGGTTCCCAACGGTGGCATCCGCTTTGTCCATCCCACCCTGGCACAACAAACTGATCCAGCTCGTGGAGCGGAAACAGCGCCATCTGGTCGGCAAAAGCGACGACCGGATCGGCGAATTCGCCCGGGACGAGGGGTGGCTCGACAAGGGCCGTTACACCACAGAGGAGGTCGTCAAGGCCGTACGGACGATGGAGGACGTGACACAGGAGGGCTCGGAGGATCCCGAGGAGATCACTGGGTTCGAGGCATCCTCTGCTCTCCGTCAGGAGGAATACCGACAGCTGTGCACCGTCACGGAGGAGCTGCCGGAGAACGAGCACTTCGTCTGCGTCGAGCCGGAAGCAGAAGGATCGACGAACGCGAAAATACCGGGCGTCGACCGCACCATGCTCGTCAAGCGTCTGCGTGAGGTTCGGGCCCTGCAGAGCTTCACCCGGATCGAACCGCTCCTACCGACAGAGGCCGATCGACAGCGCGCGGTCAGGCTCGCCCGGGGCGAGGAGATCGACTGGCTGCCGGCCATCGAAGTCATCGGCGAAGGTGTCTTCCTCAGCCTCGACCCGGAGAAGTTGGGTGCCTGGGAAGCCCTCTCGGGCACGGACACCCCCGCCGCCCGCGCGGAGGCCCTGCGCCGCAACCACGAACGCCGGTTGCGCCAACGTGCCGAGGACGGGGCGCCGGTCCACTCCCCCGTGACCACCCGCTTCGTCCTCCTCCACACCCTCGCCCACGCCCTGATCAACGAATGGAGTCTGGACTGTGGATATCCCGCGTCCTCTCTGCGGGAGCGCCTCTACGTCGACGACGACATGGCGGGTGTCCTCCTCTACACCGCCACCAGCGACTCGGCGGGAAGCCTCGGCGGCATCGTCGCCCAAGGCGAACCGAACCGCCTGGCGGAGTCCCTACGGTCGGCCCTCGTTCGGATCTCTTGGTGCTCCGCGGACCCCCTGTGCATGGAGTCCGACAGCAGCGGCGTGCATGGCCTCAATCGCGCGGCCTGCCACGCCTGCATACTCCTCCCCGAAACCAGTTGCGAGATGAACAACACCTTTCTCGACCGTGCGCTCCTCGTGGGCACACCCGATGAGAAGGTGACCGGCTTCTTCTGCTGATCGGTGATGAGCCATTCTTGGCTCATGGCACGCCCACCCGTCTCCCCGTCGTCCCCCGGCGTCTCCGCGCGCATGAGACGGCAGGGCAGGCTCGACACGAAGCCGGAGCTCGCCGTACGACGACTGCTGCACGCCTCCGGCCTGCGCTACCGGCTGCAGCGCCGCGTGCCGGGGATGGCCCGTCGCACCATCGACATCGCCTTCCCCGGCCTGCACATCGCCGTGTTCCTCGACGGTTGCTTCTGGCACGGCTGCCCCGAGCACGCAACCAGCCCCAAGGCCAATGCCCAGTGGTGGCGCACGAAGCTCGAGGGCAACATGGCCCGCGACGCCGAAACCACCAGTCATCTCGAATCGGCAGGATGGACGGTACTGCGCTTCTGGGAGCACGAGACCCCGGAGAGCGTGGCCGAGCAGGTGACCCAAGCAGTGCAAGCAGCCAAGAGCCACGCACAAGGGGGTCGCCACCGACATCCCCCTACGCAAGCCCTTGGCCGAGAAGGAGAGCGCCGCTCCTAGCTGCACGGCGACACCGCTTCCGTAGCTCCGGGGAGCCGGGTTATCGCAAGCAGCCGCAGTGCCGAACGTAGGGTTCTAAGGAAATTGCCCGATGAAGCGGAGTTTATGGTGATGGCTGAAGTTCCCACCGCAGTAGTTGCAGCAACCGGCCTCGTCGGCGGCTACGCCGTAGCCCGCTGGACCAAGAAGCGGCCGCTTGGTGGGGTGGCGCTCGCCGCGGGCGGAGTGGTGGCGGCCAGGGGATGGCAGCAGAAGGCGGGGAATGCGACGGCGGCGGTGCTGGGTGGGGCGTACGTGGCCGCCTTTGCCGGGTCGCATCCGTTGGCCAAGAAGATCGGGGCCTGGCCTGCGGTGTGCGCGGTGGCGGGTGGGGTTGCCGTGACGTCGTGGGTGGTGGTTGACCGCCGTCAGGTGTGACGGCACGGGTATGACGGACCGCGCCACCCGGGTGTGACGGCACAGGTATGACGTTCCGCGCCACCCGGGTGTGACGGCAGCAAGTGGGGGTGGCGCGCCACCACAACCGCCCCACCCCACCACCCTGTTGAGGTGTCGGTTACGCCGACGCCTCGCTCAGCAGTGTCAGTTCCGTCTCCGTCAGGGTCAGGTCCCCCACCGCCAGCAGCGCCGGCAGCTGGGCCACCGTCCGGGCGCTGGCGAGGGGAGCCACGACGGTGGGCTGGGCGGCGAGCCAGGCGAGGGCGACGGTGGCCACCTCGGCCTCGTGGGCGGTGGCGACGGTGTCGAGGGCCTGGAGGACGCGCAGGCCGCGGTCGGTGGTCAGATGCCGGGCGGCGGCGCCGGAGCGGGCGCTTTCGGTGGCGGTGCCCGGACGATACTTGCCGGTCAGGAAGCCGGAGGCGAGGGCGTAGTACGGGACAGCGGCGACGCCGTGGCGGGCGGCGACGTCGGCGAGTTCGCCCTCGTAGGTGTCGCGGGAGACCAGGTTGTAGTGGGGCTGGAGGGCGACGTAGCGGGCCAGACCCTCGCGGGCGGAGAAGGCCAGGGACTCCTCCAGGCGCGTCGCTGAGATGTTGGACGCGGCGATCTCGCGGACCTTGCCGGCCCGCACGAGGTCGTCGAGCGCGGTGAGCAACTCCCCGACCTCGACCGATTCGTCGTCGTAGTGGGTGTAGTAGAGGTCGATGTAGTCGGTGCGGAGACGGGTGAGGGACTCGTCGACCGCGGACTTGATGGTGGCGGCGGACAGGCCCTTGTAGTCCGGGTGGGCACCGACCTTGGTGGCGATGACGACATCGGAGCGATTGCCGCGGGAGGACAGCCAGTTGCCGAGGACCGTCTCGGATTCGCCGCCCTTGTTGCCGGGGACCCAGGCCGAGTAGACGTCGGCGGTGTCGATGAAGTTGCCACCGCCCGCCAGGTAGGCGTCGAGCACGGCGAAGGATTCGGCTTCGTCGGCCGTCCAGCCGAAGACATTGCCGCCGAGGGACAGCGAGGAGACGGAGAGCGAGCCGAGGGGCCTGCGGTTTCGGGGGGTGTGTGTGGCGGTCATGCGTGGTTGCAGCGTTGGGGGGCGGGGAGTTATTCCTCCCGCTCCCCCCAACAGCAACCCCGTCAGAAGTTCACACGTTGATGCCGTGGTCGCGCAGCCACGGCATGGGGTCGATCGGGTCGCCGGCGGGGCGCACCTCCAGGTGGAGGTGGGGGCCGGTGACATTGCCGGTGGCGCCGACCCGGCCGATGACATCGCCCGTGGTGACCTTGCCGGAGGTCTTCACCATCGAGGACAGATGGCAGAACCAGAGTTCGGTGCCGTCGTCGAGGGTGAGGACGATGCGGTAGCCGTACGAGCCGGCCCAGCCGGCCTGGGTGATGGTGCCGGAGTGCACTGCCTTGATGGGAGTGCCGGTCGGCGCGGCGAAGTCCTGTCCGGTGTGGTCCGCGGCCCAGCGGTCGCCGGCCTGGCCGAAGCCGGCGGTGAGGGTGAACGAGGAGACCGGGGCGATGAAGTTCTTCGCCAGCTTGGCGAGGCGGGCGGCCTCCGCCTTTTGCCGGGCCGCTTCTTCGGCCTCGCGCTTGGCCTCCATCTCGGCCGCCTTCTTGGCTGCTGCGGCCTTTTCGGCCGACTTCTGGTGAGCGGCGGCTTCGTTCTCGGCCTTCTGGAATGCGGAGTGTTCGGCGGCCTCGCGGGACTCCTGATCGGCTGCGCCCTGCTGCGCGTCGGCCTGCTGGAGGATGCGGCTGCGCAGCGCCTCGGCGGCGCCCGTGTCCGAGTCCGTCCCGGCGGCCCGGGTGAGGGGCCCGGAGGCCGCCGCGGCCGCATCGCCCGTGGCGGCGCCCTCGGCCGCGGTGGAGTCCGCGCCCGAGTCGGATATGAGGTCACCGATGCCGGGGAGCGACTTGGCGTCCGGCAGCTTGCCGGCGAGCTCGTCGGCCATGCCGCCGACGTCGGGCATCGAGATCGGCACCGCGGGGCGGCCCTCGGCCGACGCCATTCCGCCGGCACCGACGGCCGCGATGACGCCGACGCCCAGGACCGTGCCGCCGCGGGCGAGTCCGCCGCGCTGCTTGGCCACCCGGTGCTTGCCGCGGACGGAGCGGACGGAATCCTCGGTGGGATTCCATTCCTCCCACGGTCCGTCGTTGATGGTGTCCGCATCACCGGGGCCCGGGAAGGCACCTCGGTCATCGAGGTCGTAGGCGGACGGACCCTCGGGGGCAGGCCTGTTGGACGCCACGGGGGCGCTCTCCTTTCCTTCCTTCTCGCCTACCGGGTTAGCTGACGGGTTCGGAGCAGGAAGGTCTCCTACGGGCGCCCCCTGGCGGAGGGCGTCCGATTCACCCCAAGGAAGTGGTTCCCCGGTTCCCTTGGTGCAGTTCGAGGTGCTGGAGGTGCGTGAAAAGCGCGTGCGGGATTCGGCGTCGGCGCGCGGTGCCGCCTCTTGCGACGGCTGGGACGACCGCGCTGCGTTATCGGACAGTAATAGAGATCGCAGCCGGATTCCAAGCCTTCCCGGGAATTCATCACGGCCCCACAACAGCTTTGGCGTGGACTTTTTCGGCCACCACGGCCACAAATCGGGCGAGTTGGCCGCCCACGCCTAAACGATCTCGCGTGGATTGTGTGCCAGTTGTTATGCGGAGGGGTGCCCCTCGGTTACGGAACGTGAGAGCAGTAACGTCGGATCATGGCCGTCAACGTCGGGAACACCGGGAACGTCGAGAGCGCTGCCGCCGGCGCCTGGGAGGTGGCGGAGCGGTACGGGGACTTCTCCTGGCGTCGGGCACGGGGGTGGTCCGCGGCGCACGAGGAGCTGAGCGCGCGGATCAGCCAGGACCAGGAGCTCTGCGATCTGCTGTCGGGGTCGCTGCCGGCCGGCGGCAAACAGCAGCCGGACCTTCTGCTCGCCGCCGTCCGCTATCTCGACGGCCCGCACGCCGAGCTGGGGCCGCGCGGTGAAATGGCGTACGGCCGCTGGCGCGAGTGGACGATCCGGCACTGGGACGAGGTGCGCGCGGTGATCATGCAGCGCTCGCCCCGGACCGATGAGCCGGCCCACTGCGCGACGCTGCTGCCGCTGCTCGCCCGCCTGCCGCAGCCGCTGGCGCTGCTGGAGGTCGGCGCGTCGGCGGGGCTGGGTCTGCATCCCGACCGCTATCGCTACCGGTACGAGGACGAGGACAACGAAGCGGAGGGCGCGGGCAGGGGTGACCTCCCGGGAGACGCCCTCCGGGGCGACACCCTCCGGGCCGAGGCAGGGGCACCGGAGAGCCCGCTCGTATTGAGGTGCCGTACGGGATGGACGGCCGACGAGCTGCCCGGCCCGATGCCCCGGATCGTCTGGCGGGCCGGTATCGGCCTCGATCCGCTCGACCCGGTTGCCGAACCGGACGATCTGCGCTGGCTGCAGGCGCTCGTATGGCCGGGCGACGCGGAGCGGGCGGCCCGGCTGTCCGCGGCCGTCGAGGCGGTGCGGCCGGCGCCGCGGCCGCGGATGGTGCGCGGCGATCTGCTCGACGAGCTGCCCGCGCTCGCCGCCGAGGCGCCGCCCGGGGCGACGCTGGTCATCTTCCACAGCGCCGTGCTGAGCGGCCTCCCGCCCGTCCGCCGCGAGGAGTTCGCGCGTCTCGTACGGTCGCTGCTGCGCGGACGGCCCGGCGGCGGGCACTGGCTCTCCCACGAGCACCACTCCGTCCTGCCCTGGATCACCGCGCCGGCGCATCGCTCACCGCACCCGGACGATGCGCTGATGCTGACCCTCGCCCTGGACGAGCGCCCGGTCGCGCTCACCGGTCCGCACGGGGAGAGCCTGCACCGGCTGCCGGGGACGGAGGGCGCGGCGGGAGGCGTGGCAGGGGGCTGAGCGGACGCCCGCGCGCTCCCGGGCTCCCCGTCCCCCGGCGCCCTGCGCGTCCCTCCCCTACGCCCCCATCGGCCGCTGCACCGCCAACAGCGCCATATCGTCGGCCGGTGCGCCGCCGGTATGCCGTGCGACATCCTCGACGAGGGCGTCCAGGAGGGCGTCCGGGCCCGGGAAACGACGGCCGCGCAGTCTGCCCGACGGGTGGTAGAAGCGGCCCAGCAGGTCCCTGGCCTCGGTCACCCCGTCGGTGAAGAACAGCAGCAGGGCGCCGGCCGGGAAGAACGTCTCGTCCGACCGGTCCGGCCAGCTCGCCACCTCGCTCATTCCCAGGGGCAGCGCCGGCACCGCGGGCACCAGCTCGCGCAGCCCGCCGTCCGGGGTGAGCAGCAGCGGGGACGGGTGGCCGCGGTTGAGCACCCGCAGAACGGACTGCCCGTTGGCGGGGATTTCGGCGAGGACGGCAGTGGTGAACCCCTCGAACTCGTCGAGCCCCGCGCGCCGTCCGCCCTCCCGTTGCAGCGCCCGCTCCAGCCGGCCCGCCACCGCCTCCAGCGTCGTCTCCTGCTCCGCCGCCTCGCGGAAGGCACCGATGACGATCACCGCGGCCTCCACCGCCTCCAGCCCCTTTCCGCGAACGTCGCCGACGATCAGCCGTACGCCGTGCGGGGTGTCCTGCACCGCATAGAGGTCGCCGCCGATCCGGGCATCCGCCAGCGCACCCACGTAGCGGGCGGCGACGGCGAGGCCGGCGAGCCGTTCGGGCGGTGTGGGCAGTACGGCGCGCTGGGCGGCCTCCGAGATGTCCCGTACGGATGCCAGGTGGGCATCGCTCACCCGGACGAACCGGTTGATGCCGAGGGCCAGCAGGGCGACCACGAAGACCATGGCGATCTCCGCCACCGACTCGTAGGTGTCCTCGGCGACACCGCGGTAGGTGACGACCCAGGTCTCGCCGAGCACGGCGGCCAGGGCCGTGAGGGCGGTGGTGCGCAGGGAGGAGAGCGACGCGGCGATCAGCGGGGCGGCGCAGAAGAAGGGGGCGGCGGTGTAGCCGGCCGACGTCCCGATGCCGAAGGCGAGGCCGCCGACGAGCAGGAGGGCGGGGAGCCGGCGCACCAGGCGGCGGCCGGAGCGGGCCGGCCGGCCGCGGCCCACCCGCCGCTCCCCGTCGTCCCTGGAGGGCGCTTCGTCCTGGAGCATCCGCACCGGCCTCTTCCCACTCCTGCCCGTCCGTACGAGCACCGTGGTGGCGGCCGCGTCGGCCTCCCCAGCGTTTCGGCTACGGCGCCGGGCGGCGAATCGTCGGGGTCCGGATGGGTCACGCGGCCGGAGGCGTCACAAGCCCGCTCCCCGCAGGCCCACTTGAGAGCCGCCTGCGACCCGGCCGACGCCGAGGGCCCGGACCGCATCGGTCCGGGCCCTCGGGGCGCTGCTCAGCAGGCCGGACGGCGCTCCCGTCCGCTTCTGGTGGGCCATCAGGGGCTCGAACCCTGAACCAATGGATTAAAAGTCCACTGCTCTGCCAATTGAGCTAATGGCCCGCACCGAGCAGCATAGCCCGAGGAGCTGCCACAGCCCGAAGCCATTAGGGATCAGGCTGCCCGGCCGGGCGCCGCGGGACCCGCCGGCGGGCCGGACGGGACGCGCCGCCCGCCCCTCAACGCGCAGGGCCCGTACGGCACTTGAGTGCGTACGGGCCCTGCGGATCAGCGTCGGTGATCAGCCGTTGCGCTTCCAGCGCGGCTTGTCGTCGCGGCGGCCGTAGGAGCCGGTCGTGGCGCCACGGTGGTCGTCACGGCGGCCGTACGGACGGTCGCCGCCGGAGCGGTGGCCACCGGAGGACGGACGGCCACCGGAGCGGTCGTCACGGTTGAACGGGCGGTCGCCGCCACCGGAGCGGTAGCCGCCGGAGGACGGACGGCCACCGGAGCGGTCGTCACGGTTGAACGGGCGGCTCGGACGGTCGCCACGGTCGCGGTTGAAGCCGCCACCGGAACGGTCGTCACGGTTGAAACCGCCGCCGGAACGGTCGTCACGACGGTCGCGGTTGAAGCCGCCGCCGGAACGGTCGTCACGGTTGAAGGAACGACCACCGGAACGGTCATCGCGACGGTCACGGTTGAAGCCACCACCGGAACGGTCGTCACGACGGTCGCGGTTGAAGCCGCCGCCGGAACGGTCGTCACGACGGTCGAAGGAACGACCACCGGAACGGTCATCGCGACGGTCACGGTTGAAACCGCCACCGGAACGGTCGTCACGACGGTCGAAGGAACGACCACCGGAACGGTCGTCACGACGCTCACGGCGCTCGAAGTTGCCCCGGTCGTCGCGGCGCTCGTCCGACGCACCGGCCTGGGCCGGTACGGCGGCTGCGGCGGCGACCTCGGCCTCGGCGGTCTCGGCGGCGGCGGCAAGCGCCTCGGCCGGGTCCTCGCCACGCTCACGGGCGGCGCGGGCGGTCAGCCGGTCGGCCTCCTCGCGCAGCTCGGTGGCGCGGCGCTGCAGGCGCTCCAGCTCGCGGGTGAGCTCGCTCACCTCACGCTCGACCTGCTTGGCGGTGTTGTTGGCCGACTCGGCCTGGACCTCGGTGAGCGAACGCGCACCGGTGATCCGGGCGACGTCCTCGTCGAAGGCACCGGAGCCGCCGACGATGTGGCGCGAGGCGTCCACGCCCGCGTCCTCCATCAGGCGGAAGATCTGCCGGCGCTGGTGCGGCAGCGACAGCGAGACGACGGTGCCGGACTGGCCGGCGCGGGCGGTACGGCCCGAGCGGTGCAGGTAGTCCTTGTGGTCACCGGCGGGGTCGACGTTCAGGACCAGGTCGATGCCGTCGACGTGGATACCGCGGGCGGCGACGTCGGTGGCGACCAGCGCGTTGACGTAGCCGTCCTTGAAGTCCGCGAGCACCCGGGTCCGCGCGCCCTGCGTCATGCCGCCGTGCAGCGCGTCGGCCTTCACACCGGACTCGACGAGCTGCTCGGCGATGCGGTCGGCGCCCAGCTGGGTGCGGACGAAGATGATGGTGCGGCCCTTGCGGGCGGCGATGGCGGCGGTGACCGGCGCCTTGTCCTTCGGCTTCACGACGAGGACGTGGTGGGTCATGGTCGTGACATTGCCCTGGGCGCTGTCGACCTCGTGGGTGACCGGGTTGGTCAGGTAGCGCTTGACCAGGGTGCCGATCTCGTTCTCCATGGTGGCGGAGAAGAGCATCCGCTGGCCGCCGCCGGGGATCTGGTCGAGCAGCTCGGTGACCTCGGGCAGGAAGCCCAGGTCGGACATCTGGTCGGCCTCGTCGAGGACCGCGACCTGGACGTTCTCCAGGGAGCAGGCGCCACGGTTGATGATGTCGCGCAGCCGGCCCGGGGTGGCGACGAGGACGTCGACGCCGCGCTCCAGGGCGTAGATCTGGTTGCCCATGGACGTACCGCCGCAGACGACCTTCATCTTCAGGCCGAGCACGTCGCCGTACGGCTGGAGCGCGTCCGCGACCTGCATCGCGAGCTCACGGGTCGGGGTGAGGATGATCGCGCGGGGCTTCTTCTTCTCGGTGCTGCCGCCGGCGAGCTGGGCCAGGGTCGGCAGACCGAAGGAGAGCGTCTTGCCGGATCCGGTGCGGCCGCGGCCGAGGATGTCCTTGCCGGCCAGCGCGTCCGGAATGGTCGCGGCCTGGATCGGGAAGGGGGTGGTGACCCCGTTCTGTGCGAGCTTGCGGACGACGCCCTCGGGCAGTCCGAGGTCGGCGAAGGTGACGGTGTCGGTGGCGGCTTCCGCCGCGTCGGTCTCGGGCGCCTCGTCGGCCGCCGTCACCTCGGGAACCGTCTGCTCGTCGGATGCGGGCATGACGGACTGCTCAGTGGAAATGGACATGCGAAATGCGAAACCTTCCGGAGTCTCGGCACGCGCCCAAACTCCGTGTGTTTCACACGACCGCCTCTATGCGGTCAGCCACGGCAAGGGAGAGAACGCGCCACGCGGCGCGCTTCTTTTCTGGCGCCGGGCAAATGGGATCAAACGATCTACCACCATACGCACTCCGGCCCCCGGATGGCAAATGACCTTCCGGCCCCTGCCATCCGCCCCTGACGCCACCTGTCCGCACGAGGCCGTGCGCCCTTCCGCCGCGCCCCTCCTTGATCCGCTATGCGTCGTCCTCGTACAGGTACGAGGACGACGGCGACATCGGTGCGACGGGGGACGGTCCGGAGGCCTGGGAGCTCGGCGGCGGGGGGTTGCTCGGCGGCGGGGTCGGCTGCGCGGGGGGCGTACTGGGCGGGGGTGAGGCCGGCGGGGTGACGGGGTGGTCGGGGCGGGACGGCGTCGGCTTCGGGTGCCCGGGGCGGCCGTGACCGTCGGAGCCGCCGTGGACACCGCCCGCGCCCGGCTCGGGGCCCGACGGCTGCACGGGCTGGGACGGCGTACCGGGCTCGGACGGCGTCGGCTTTGCACTCCCCGACGACTTCTCCGCCTTGTCGTCGCCGCCGGCCGGGTGCCCGGCGCCGTTGTGGCCCATCCGCCGCGGTCCGCCGCCACGGCCGTCCACGGTCACCCCGCCGGGGCCGGACAGCCCGCCCCTCCCGTCGTGGCGCGCCGTACTGCCGGACGGTCTCGGTTTCTCCGGATCGCTCACGCTCATACAGCCGGCCAGCGAAGCGGCCAGCGCGGAGACGGCCACGGCCGCGGCGACGGCCCGGGAGGACGTACGGCGCGCAGGCGGGCGCGACGAGGGGGCAGGGGTGGCGGACGGCGACAGGGACGGTGTCGGCGTCAGGGACGAGTGGTGGCAGGGGCTCGGGCGCACGGCGGGACCTCCGGATCCGGAGCGCAGGGACAGCGGCACGGACGCCCTGCCCAACTCCCGCTCCCCACCTGAGGACACGCACACGGCCCGGCCGATCGCCCCGGCCGCGCCTTCCGGCCGGACCCGGACTCGCGCCGCCCCGTAAGACCCGGCCCCGCGGACCTGGCCGATAAGCGCCGGCCGCGGGGGACCCGCCCTAGCCGTAGCCGAGCGCGTGCAGCCGCTCGTCGTCGATCCCGAAGTGGTGCGCGATCTCATGAACGACCGTCACTTCGGTCTCCGCGACCACGTCCTCGCGCGTGTCGCACATCCGCAGCGTCGGCCCCCGGTAGACGGTGATCCGGTCCGGCAGCACCCCCGCGTACCACTCCCCACGGTCGGTCAGCGGCGTCCCCTCGTACAGCCCGAGCAGCTCGGGATCGTCGGACGAGGGCTCGTCCTCGACGAAAATTGCCACGTTGTCCATCAGCCGGGTCAGCTCCGGCGGAATCCGGTCCAGCGCCTCGGCGACCAGTTCCTCGAACTCCTCGCGCATCATTTCCAGCACACCACCATTCTCCGCCACCCGGCCCCACGACCGATCGTCGCGGCCCGCACGCCATACCGCACCCCAACCGGAAGCCACCGCTCCCCGCTTAACGGCACCACGGCAGGGCATACGGGACCAATGGCCCGCGCCGCGCGCTCCCGGATACCGAACCCCGACACACCGCACCACCCGCTGCACCGGCTGCTCCGTACCTGGCTCGACGGCGTACCCGCACTGCCCGCAGCCGTCCGCCGCGCCTACCGCTCCCGCCGTACGTCCTCCGCTGCCACCCGCACCGAGCCGCCACCCCTTGGCCACCCGTCACCCCCCACCCCCCTGCTCGATGACGCCCCGCGCCGCCCCCTGCGCTCCGCCCTCGGCCTGATGGCCGTCGCCGCCCTCGGTGCCTGGCTGGGGCTGGCCCTGATCGGCGGCGTCCACGCCCCCGTCGGCCCGATGGACACCAGCATGGCGCTGCGCCCCTCGCTGACCGGCGGCACCAGGATCAATGTCCCGCCCCTCGGCGACCTGGAACTGAGCAGCCACTACGCACCCGTACGGCTCGATGTCGATGTCGACCGGCTGGATCCGGTCCGCTCCCGGACGCTGGTCGACCACCCCGAGAGGTTCGCCGGCCTGCAGGACGAGGTCACCCACGACGTCACCCGCGGCACCCTGGGGCTCGCGCTGCACTCCTGCGTCGCCGTGGCGTCCGGCGCAGCGGCGCTGGGGCTGGCCGTCTACCGCCGCCCGCGCCGCGCGCTGGCCGCCGGGGGTCTGGCGCTCGCCCTGCTCGCCGCCTCCGCGGGGACCGCGTACGCCACCTGGAACCCCAAGTCCGTACTGGAGCCGAAGTTCTCCGGACTGCTCTCCTCGGCCCCGTCCGTGGTCGGCAACGCCCGCAACATCGTCAGCGAATTCAACGTCTACCAGAAGGAGTTGGCGCGCCTGGTCACCAACGTGACCAAGCTCTACGACGCCACCTCGACGCTGCCGGTGTACCAGCCGGACCCCACCACCATCCGGGTTCTGCATGTCTCCGACATCCACCTCAACCCGGGCAGCTGGCGGATCATCGCCTCCCTGGTGAAGCAGTACCGGATCAACGTGATCATCGACACCGGCGACACCATGGACCACGGCTCGGCCGCCGAGAACCACTTCCTGGACCCGGTCTCCGCCCTCGGCGCCCCGTACGTCTGGGTGCGCGGCAACCACGACTCGCGTAGCACGCAGAAGTACCTGACCGGCCGCACCCACGTCACCGTCCTCGACCACGGCAAGGTCGCCCGGGTCGCCGGCGTACGCATCGCGGGTGTCGGCGACCCGCAGTTCACTCCGGACCGCTCCGTGGTGGCGGCCGGCGACCCCGCCGAGCGCACCGCCGGCGGCCGGCTCGCCGACTCCCTGCGCACCGAGCGGCTGGCCGGCACCCCCGTCGATATCGCGCTGGCCCACAACCCCACCGCGGCGACCGAGGCGGACGGCCTGGCCCCGCTGGCGCTGGCCGGCCATATCCACCACCGCGAGAACACCACGCTCCCCCAGGGCACCCGGCTGATGGTCGAGGGCTCCACGGGCGGCGGCGGGCTGCGCGCGGTGCAGAACAAGAAGCCCGCACCGGTCGAGGCATCGGTGCTCTATCTGGACCGGACGACGAAACGGCTGCAGGCGTGGGACGAGATCACCCTCGGCGGACTGGGCCTGTCGCGGGCCGAGGTCAGCCGCCACCTCCCCCGCGAGAACCAACCCGGCGCCACGCCCTCGCCGTCCGGCTCTCCGCACTCGGCCAGGCCCTCGTCCGGCACGCCGTCCGGCCCCCCTTCCCACCCGGCCAGGAGCCCTTCCGGCAGCCCCCGGTAAACCGTTTTGGCGAACGGTCCTCCCATCCCATATGCTTCTCACGTCCCCGACGGCGCCGGTAACGACGCCAAGGTGGCCACCAGCCCTCATCGTCTAGTGGCCCAGGACGCCGCCCTTTCAAGGCGGTAGCACGGGTTCGAATCCCGTTGGGGGCACGCATCACCGTGTGCGAGACTGGTTCACGCCGCTTTCGCACAATGCAAGGTCCTGTGGAGCAGTTTGGAGTGCTCGCCACCCTGTCAAGGTGGAGGCCGCGGGTTCAAATCCCGTCAGGACCGCTGCGGCTGGGTAGCTCAGTTGGTACGAGCGATCGCCTGAAAAGCGATAGGTCGCCGGTTCGACCCCGGCCCCAGCCACACCCATTGGAAAAAGGCCCCGATTCCTCGAATCGGGGCCTTTTTCCTATCCGGTCGGCGACAGCTTCCCGGCGCGCTCGCTCTCCGGCTTCCGGAAGATCAGCCGGGCGCCGCCGCTGATCACCCCCGTGGCCCCGAGGCCCATCGCTTTTTCGCCCGGTGCCCTCGCCCGCGGGCCCGCCGTCTCACGCGTCCGCGGCAGGCGCCGACGTCGTGTCGCGGCCACCCGGGTGGCGGTGCCGCCAGACCCAGAAGACCGTGCACGAGAGCACCGACCAGCCGGCCAGCACCAGGAAGGGGAAGGCGTGCTGGTGGCCGCCGAAGTAGACGGCGGTGTGCTGGGCGTTGACCGAGCCGCCCGGAGGCAGCCAGCGGCCGACGAGGCCGAGGGCGGAGGGCAGCAGCGGCCAGGAAACCGCGCCGCCCGAGGAGGGGTTGCCCAGCAGCACCATCAGTCCCCAGGTGGGGATCATCGCCCAGCGCCCCATGAGGGCGTTGAACATCGAGAAGACCATGCCGGACGTGAACATCGTCAGCGCGAGGATCAGCCAGGACTCCACGAACGGCAGCCGCAGCGCACCCAGCCACCAGTCGACCACCGCCGCAATGGAGAAGCCCCCCAGCAGTGCATAGACCGCGGTGCAGGCGATCCGCTCGGCCGGTTCCAGGGCGCTGGCGTGCACGCTGAGCTGGATCGCGCCGACGAAGCCGATGATCACCGCGGCCAGCGAGATGTAGAACAGCGCGAGCCCGCGCGGATCGCCCTTCTGCAGCGGCTTGATGTCCCGGATCCGGACGTCGACGCCGATCGCCTTGCCGACCTTCGCGCCGGACTGGGCGAGCAGCTGCGCCACCGTGGCGCCCGAGGCGCCGGACACATCCAGCTCCACGCCCTTGCCGCGGGCGCGCAGAATCGCGAACTCCTCCTGCTCGTCGACGGCCCGCCGGGCCCGGCCGTACGTGGCGTAGCCGGTCAACTGGAGCGAAGCGCTCAGCGCCTTCTCCATCCCCTGGGTGAACGCTTTCACCGGCGGGGTGTCGGGGGAGCCGACCACGGCGGTGGGGATGGACCGCGGGGTCGGATTGGCCATGGCGTAGGTGTACGAGCCGGCGAACAGCCCGGCCGCCGCGGCGACGATGAAGATCAGCACGACCGCGGGGAAGTAGGGCGACTTCTTGAAGGCCGTCCACTTCTCCGCCAGGGTCCGCGGCCCGCCGTGTGCGCCGTCCGCAGCGGGTCCGCCGTCGGGCGGGCCGGAATCGTCGGGCGGGCCGGAATCGCCGCGATGATCAGACATAGGAACACGCTAAAGCAGCGATGCCGGACATACCTGGGCAGATACCCCGTGTGCGGCGGCCTCGGTGCCCGCGATCCGGCCGTGCGGGCAAATGGTTCGCCAGTCGATTACGTGAGGTGAGATCCTGGGGGACGTATGTCCAGTCAGCCTGCCTCCGCCCTGCCCGACGGCAATGCTCCCGCCGTGTCCGGCACCTCCGCTCCCACCCTCCCCGCACTGCTGGAACGTCTGCCCGAGCTGATGCTGCGGGACCAGCAGCGGCTGGGGCGACGGCTCGACGGCGCGCGCCGGATCCGTAAGCCCGACGCCCGGACGGCCGTACTCGCCGAGATCGCCGACGGTATCGACGAGGCGGAGCTGCGGGTCGCCCAGCGGCGCGCCGCGGTGCCCAGGATCAGGTATCCGGAAGAGCTGCCGGTCAGCCAGAAGAAGGACGCGATCCTCGCCGCGATCCGCGACCACCAGGTCGTGATCGTCGCCGGTGAGACCGGCTCCGGCAAGACGACGCAGATCCCCAAGATCTGTCTGGAGCTCGGCCGCGGCATCCGGGGGCTGATCGGGCACACCCAGCCCCGCCGGATCGCGGCCCGTACGGTCGCCGAGCGGGTGGCCGAGGAGCTCGCGACCCCGCTGGGCGAGGCGGTCGGCTGGAAGGTCCGCTTCACCGACCAGGTCGGCGGCGACACCCTCGTCAAGCTGATGACGGACGGCATTCTGCTCGCCGAGATCCAGACGGACCGCGAGCTGCGCCAGTACGACACGATCATCATCGACGAGGCGCACGAGCGCAGCCTCAACATCGACTTCATCCTCGGCTATCTGGCCCAGCTGCTGCCCCGGCGCCCGGACCTGAAGGTCGTGATCACGTCCGCGACCATCGACCCGGAGCGGTTCGCACGGCACTTCGGTGCCTTCGCCGCCGTGGAGGCGACGGACGACGAGGGTGCTCCGGGTCCGGCGGGTGCATCCGGGAGCGAGGACGGGGCGAAGCCGAGTGCCCCGATCGTCGAGGTCTCCGGCCGCACGTACCCGGTGGAGGTGCGCTATCGCCCGCTGCTGGAAGAGGGCGGCCAGGACGCCGACCGCGACCAGATCACCGCGATCTGCGACGCCGTGGACGAGCTGCAGTCGGCAGGCCCCGGCGACATCCTGGTCTTCCTCTCCGGCGAGCGGGAGATCCGTGACACCGCTGACGCACTCAACAAGAAGGCCTTGCCGTTCACCGAGGTCCTCCCCCTGTACGCGCGGCTCTCGCACGCCGAGCAGCACCGCGTCTTCCAGCGGCATACGGGCAGACGGATCGTGCTGGCCACGAACGTCGCCGAGACCTCGCTGACCGTCCCGGGCATCCGGTACGTCATCGACCCGGGCATGGCCCGTATCTCCCGCTACAGCTACCGCACCAAGGTCCAGCGGCTGCCCATCGAGCCGGTCTCGCAGGCCAGCGCCAATCAGCGCAAGGGGCGCTGCGGCCGTACCAGCGACGGCATCTGCATCCGCCTCTACTCCGAGGACGACTTCCTCTCCCGTCCCGAGTTCACGGACGCCGAGATCCTCCGTACGAACCTCGCCTCCGTCATCCTGCAGATGACCGCGGCCGGCCTGGGCGACATCGAGAAGTTCCCGTTCATCGACCCGCCGGACCGCCGCAACATCAAGGACGGCGTCGATCTGCTGAGCGAGCTCGGCGCGCTCGACGCCCGGCAGAAGGACCCCAAGAAACGCCTGACCCCGCTCGGCCGCAAGCTCTCCCAGCTGCCGGTCGACCCGCGGCTGGCACGGATGGTGCTGGAGGCCGACCGCAACGGCTGTGTCCGCGAGGTCATGGTCATCGCGGCGGCGCTGTCCATCCAGGACCCGCGCGAGCGGCCCGCCGACAAGCAGCAGCAGGCCGACCAGCAGCACGCCCGCTTCAGGGACGAGACCTCCGACTTCCTCGCCTTCCTCAACCTCTGGCGCTACATCCGCGAGCAGCAGAAGGAGCTGTCCTCCTCCGCCTTCCGCCGGATGTGCCGGAGCGAGTTCCTGAATTACCTGCGGATACGTGAGTGGCAGGACATCTACTCCCAGCTGCGTTCGGTCGCCAAGACCATGGGCATTCACCTCAGCGAGGAGGATGCGGCGCCGGACCATATCCACACCTCCTTGCTTTCCGGTTTGCTCTCGCACATCGGCATCAAGGACACGGACGCCAAGAACGAATATCTGGGCGCCCGCAGCGCCAAGTTCGCGGTGTTCCCCGGCTCCGCGCTCTTCAAGAAGCCACCGCGCTGGGTGATGTCCGCCGAGCTGGTCGAGACGTCCCGCCTGTGGGCGCGGGTGAATGCGAAGATCGAGCCGGAGTGGATCGAGCCGCTCGCCCAGCATCTGGTGAAGCGGACGTACAGCGAGCCGCACTGGGAACAGAAGATGGCCGCGGTGATGGCGTACGAGCGGGTGACGCTCTACGGCGTCCCGATCGTCGCCCAGCGCAAGATCGCCTACGGCCGTATCGACCCGGAGACCTCGCGGGATCTGTTCATCCGCAACGCCCTGGTCGAGGGCGACTGGCGCACCCATCACCAGTTCTTCCATGACAACCGCAAACTTCTCGGCGAGGTCGAGGAGTTGGAGCACCGCGCCCGGCGCCGCGACATTCTCGTGGACGACGAGACCCTCTTCGACTTCTACGACCAGCGCATTCCGGCCGATGTGGTCTCCGGTGCGCATTTCGACGCCTGGTGGAAGAAGCAGCACCGGGAAGAGCCGGAGCTGCTGAACTTCGAGCACTCGATGCTCATCAATGAATCCGCCGAGGCCGTCACGAAGGACGACTATCCGGATTCCTGGCGGCAGGGAAAGCTGAAGTTCAAGGTCACCTACCAGTTCGAGCCGGGCGCCGACGCGGACGGCGTGACCGTCCACATCCCCCTCCAGGTCCTCAACCAGGTCTCCTCCGAGGGCTTCGACTGGCAGATCCCCGGCCTGCGCGAACAGCTGGTGACGGAGCTGATCCGGTCGCTTCCCAAGCCGATCCGCCGTAACTACGTCCCCGCGCCGAACTTCGCGGCCCGCTTCCTGGACTCCACGGTCCCCCTGCAGGGCGCCCTGACGACGTCTCTGGCCGCGGGGCTGCAGCGGATGGTGGGCGTACCGGTCGACGCCGCCGACTTCGACCCGGGCAAGATCCCCGACCACCTCAGGATCACCTTCCGGGTGGTCGACGAGCGCCGTCACAAGCTCGCCGAGGACAAGGACCTGGAGGCGCTGCGGCTGAAGCTCAAGCCGAAGACCAGGGCGGCCATCTCCAAGGCCTTCGAGCAGGCCGCCGACCGGCCCGCCGGGGACCGCAAGGGCGGCGCGGGCGACGGACGGGCGCCGGCCGGCCCGGAGCAGCGGACCGGGCTGACGTCCTGGACGATCGGCACCCTGGCGCGCACCTTCGAGACCCGGCGCGGGGGCCAGCCGCTGAAGGCCTACCCGGCGCTGGTCGACGAGGGCAGCAGCGTCGCCGTACGCCTCTTCGACACCGAGGCCGAGCAGCTCACGGCGATGTGGGCGGGCACCCGCCGGCTCATCCTGCTCAACATCCCGTCCAATCCGGCCAAGTTCGCGCAGGGCAAGCTCAGCAATCAGCAGAAGCTGGCGCTGTCCCGTAATCCGCACGGCTCCATCACGGCGCTCTTCGAGGACTGTGTGACCGCCGCCGCCGACCGCCTGATCGCGGCCCGGGGCGGTCCGGCCTGGGACGAGGAGTCCTTCCGCAAGCTGTTCGACGCGGTCCGCACCGACCTGGTGGACGTCACGCTCAAGACCATCCAGCAGGTCCAGGAGGTGCTGGCCGCCTGGCAGGCGTGCGAGCGCCGGCTGAAGGAGACGACGTTCCCCTCCCTGCTGCCGTCGCTGGCGGACGTCAAGGAGCAGCTGGCGGCGCTGATCAAGCCGGGCTTCGTCACGGCGCACGGCGCCAAGCGGCTGCCGGACCTGATGCGCTATCTGGTGGCCGCCGACCGCCGGCTGCAGCAGCTGCCCACCCACGCCGAGCGGGACCGCACCCGTATGGCGAAGGTGAAGGAGATGCAGGACGAATACGCCTGGCTGCTGGAGCAGTTCCCGCAGGGCCGCCCGGTACCGGCCGCGGCGCTGGAGATCCGCTGGATGATCGAGGAGCTCCGGGTGAGCTACTTCGCGCATGCTCTGGGCACCGCGTATCCGGTCTCCGACAAGCGCATCGTGAAGGCGGTGGACGCCGCCGCGCCGTAGGAACCAGGGCTACCGGTATCGAGTTCGACCGCACCCCCTGACCTGCTGTACAGTCTTGCTTCGCAGCCCGCCGCAAGCGGAAAGCGAAACGCAAGGTCCTGTGGAGCAGTTTGGAGTGCTCGCCACCCTGTCAAGGTGGAGGCCGCGGGTTCAAATCCCGTCAGGACCGCATTTTTACGGCCCGCATCCTTCTCGGATGCGGGCCGTACTGCTGTTCCGGACCGGCCCACATCCCACCGCGCGGCCGGCCCCGGACACCGCACATCCCGTCAGGACACTCCCGTACGGCCCGCATCGCGAACCGGCGCGGGCCGTGCCGCTTTCCCCGCCCGCACCGCGGGCCGATGAGGGGCGTACCGCTTCCCCCCGCCCGCACCGCGAGCCGATGCGGGCGCCGCTCCGCCCCTCCCCCTGGCGGACGGTTAGCCGTACCGCCGCGCTCCGCTCGCGGCCCCACCGAACGCGGGCCGTACCTCTGTCCACATCCGCCCCCACCGAATGCGGTGCGTAGCCGGTTTGCTGCCCGCCGTATTGACGGCGGCACGTACCGCCGGTACTCACTGAGGGAGGGCACGGGGCCGGGGAGGTATGCACCATGACGACTGCGGTACGACACGAGACCAGGGCGTTGCTGCGGGCTCATCTGTCAGCGGCCACGGGCTATCGCCATCTGACGCGGCACTGCCCCATCTGCCACCAGCTGCTGCGGCTCGCCATGGAGCCGCACACGGCCCGCTCCGGGGATCCGGCGGCCGCGTCCGCCCCCGTCCCGCCTTCGGCCGCCTGTGAGCCGCCGGCGGCCGAGGACGGAAGTCCCACGATCCGATGACCAACGACGGATGTGCCACCGCCTGCGCGGCGGCAGGCTGTTGGGCGTGGCGGGGGGAAGTTCTCTACCGCAGCGGACGTATCGTCTTCAAGCGCCGCGTAGTGTGACGGGTGTCACCGAACAAGTTTGGCGGGATGTGGAACTTACACCCCCCATACAACCGGTCAATTTAATATGTGCAATTGCACCACCTGTGAACGGGTCAGTAACGAGCCCGCAGGGTCCGCGCACAAAGGCCCCCACAGGACCCGTGAAGGCACCGTGACCGGCATCCGGAGGGGTGTCGGCGCCGGGTCGACCCGACCGCTCCGACGGGCCCTGAAGCGGGCGCACACAAAAAGATCGCGCTGGACCCGGCGGAGTCCAGCGCGATCGGTGACGTACCCAGATGGAGCGGGTGTGGGGCCTGTTGGGGCAGGCACCGCGTCGTATGAAGCTGTGTGAAGCATGGTGAAGCAGGTCGAGCCAGGGGTACAAAGCAGGCATTTTCGGGTTGGGGGCCCCGAAAACGGCCTGGTTATGCGGTTATTCAGGCCTCGCTGCGCTGCTGCGGGATACCCGCGAGCAGTGCGCGGACCTCAGCCTCGCGGTAACGCCGATGCCCTCCGAGCGTGCGGATGGACGTGAGCTTGCCTGCCTTGGCCCAGCGAGTCACCGTCTTCGGGTCCACGCGGAACATCGTGGCGACCTCGGCAGGGGTAAGCAGCGGCTCGGCGTCAGGGGTGCGAGCGGTCATGAGCGGCCTCCTCGGGAGAACCGAACCATCACGGTTCTTTCCTCTAAATTCTGCACCTTGACCCACGTTGCCCGAAATGGCGGACGCGGGCCGAGTCGGTTATAGGACGAACGGCTTGTCCTCGGCACTACAACTACACCATCTGTCCAGCCACGTCGGCCAAACCGATGGAATTGCCCTCTCAGGTGTTCAACCTCGACGGAAGCCGATGGACCGTGTCATAGCGGACAGTCACCCGTCCGTGACGATCAGTCACAACGTGATCAGCCGCCACGAGACCCCTCAAGGACCGCAATACCGATCTATCCGCCCTTAGTTGGACGGAAGGAGCCCACGTCGGGCTCCTTGTCCTATTTTGGCACGAGGGTATGGCTTGGGAGCAAGACCCGATGTCAGTGCTTTAGGTCACGCTTGAGGCAATCGCCCGGATCAGGACGTACGTCCCCTACCGTCCGACCACCGAAAAGCGGACACAAAGCTTCCGCTCAGTAAACCCTCTGCCACCGCGTCGACGCTCAGCTGGAGAACTGACGTTCTCGCACCGCACGCCACCGCTGGGAAAGCTTCTCGTACGCGACCCCGGCCCGCTCGCCGTCCCCGTCGCGCAGCGCCGCCAGCCCCTCCGCCACCTCGGCGGCGGAACGGTCCTCGGCGAGCTGCTCCTCGGGCACCGCGTGCACCAGCCCTCCGTAGTCCAGCTCCACGAGCGAGCGCGGATGGAATTCCTCGAGCCAGCGCCCCACATCTACCAGGCCGTCGATCAGCAGCCCCTCTTCCAGCGCGTCCCGCAGCGTGCGCAGCCCCCGTGCGACCCGTCGCCGTGCCTGCACCATGGGCGTCCGGTAACGCAGTACAGGGGCCTGGTCACCCTTCGTGTACTCCCGCTCGTCGTCGTCGAACAGCACGAACCAGCGGACCGGGACGTGCCAGGCCGCCCCGCGGATCCAGGGCCTGGCGTCCGGGTTGCGCTCCCGCCACTGCTCGTAGTCGGTGGCCGCCTGCAGACGCACCACCGGGGGCAGCGCCGCATCCAGCACCGACGCCGGCAGCAGCTCGTCCAGCGCCTCCAGGGCCTGCCAGCCGCGCAGCCGGGTGCGCCACGGACAGACGCATGTCACCTCGTTCACGACGGCGATGAAGGCGTCCGCACTCTCGTGGACCGGCACCGGCGCCGGTGGGGTCGCCAGCAGATCTGCCAGCGCCCGGCGCTGCTCGTCCTGGGCGGTGGGGGTGTCCTCCCGTTTGGCATAGCGCGCCCAGTGACTGCGCTCCGGCTCGGGAAACGCAGCCAGCGGCTCGTAGACCCGTAGATATGCCATGTACGGGACCTTCACCGACGACGCCAGGGCCACGCCCGCTCCTTCAAAGGGGAAATCCACCGCCGGGAGATCCCGAGAGCCCCGCCGGCCTGCGATACGACCAGATCGTCCCATGCCCGTCCCCCGGGAGAGGGTGATCCTGGGCACCCGACCGATCAACCGGCCCCGCAGGTCTTACGCTCTTTTCAACCGGCCCTCCCCACCCGTAGGAGGGCATCCTTCGCGACTTATGGGAGTCACCACAGTGACTGACGTACGTCCGGCCCACGCCGGCACCGACGGCGGCGTTCTGCACACCCTGTTCCGGTCGGAGCAGGGGGGCCATGAGCAGGTGGCTCTCTGCCAGGACCGCGCCAGCGGCCTGAAGGCCGTGATCGCCATCCACAGCACCGCCCTGGGCCCCGCGCTCGGTGGCACGCGCTTCCATGCCTACGCCTCCGAAGAGGAGGCCGTGCTGGACGCCCTGAACCTGTCGCGCGGCATGTCCTACAAGAACGCCCTCGCCGGGCTGGACCACGGCGGCGGCAAGGCCGTGATCATCGGTGACCCCGATCTGATCAAGACCGAGGAACTCCTGCTCGCCTACGGCCGGTTCGTGGCCTCGCTCGGCGGCCGCTATGTCACCGCCTGCGATGTCGGCACGTACGTCGCCGACATGGACGTCATCGCCCGTACGAACAAGTGGACCACCGGCCGCTCCCCCCAGAACGGCGGCGCCGGCGACTCCTCCGTCCTGACCGCCTACGGCGTCTTCCAGGGCATGCGCGCCTCGGCCCAGCACGCCTGGGGCGACCCGACGCTGCGCGGCCGCAAGGTCGGCATCGCGGGTGTCGGCAAGGTCGGCCACCTCCTCGTCGAGCATCTCCTCAACGACGGCGCCGAGGTCGTGATCACGGACGTCCGGGCCGACTCGATGGAGCGGGTCCGCGCCAAGTACCCGCAGGTCACGGCGGTCGCGGACACCGAGGCGCTGATCCGCACCGAGGGCCTGGACGTGTATGCGCCGTGCGCGCTGGGCGGTGCGCTGAGTGATGAGTCGCTGCCGGTGCTGACCGCGAAGGTGGTGTGCGGCGCGGCCAACAACCAGCTCGCCCACCCCGGCGTCGAGAAGGATCTGTCCGACCGCGGCATCCTCTACGCCCCCGACTACGTCGTGAACGCCGGCGGTGTCATCCAGGTGGCCGATGAGCTGCACGGCTTCGACTTCGACCGCTGCAAGACCAAGGCAGCGAAGATCTTCGACACCACCCTGGCGATATTCGCTCGCGCGAAGGTCGACGGCATTCCGCCCGCCGCGGCCGCCGACCGTCTGGCCGAACAGCGCATGGCGGAGGCGCGGCACGCCTGACCCAGGCCGGAAATGCGGCCTTGTCGGCCGGAAATACAGCCTTGCGCGGCCCGCCGCGGGCGGTCGGGGGAGACATCCCTCACCACCCGTCGGCGGGTCGCCGTACAGGACAGGTTAAAATCGCAGTTGACCAGCGGGGACGGGGCGCCTTGCAGGTCGTGCCGAGCGGCGGGTGATGCGGGCGACGTACCGTATGGCCGCGGAAGCAGGTACCGTTAAAGCCCTACGGGCCGGTCTCTCTGTCGAGAGCCCGCTCTGATCCATGAACGCGTGTCAAGACTCTGGGGCCATCGAGCCCCGTCATTGAGGGGGTCGACCCATGGGGCGCGGCCGGGCCAAGGCCAAGCAGACAAAGGTCGCCCGCCAGCTGAAGTACAGCAGCGGTGGGACGGATCTCTCACGACTGGCCGACGAGCTGGGTGCATCACCGTCGAACCAGCAGCCTCCGAACGCAGAGCCGTTCGAGGAGGACGAGGACGACGACCCGTACGCACGGTACGCAGATCTGTACAACGGCGACGACGACGAAGAGGACGAGGGCGACTCGTCCCAGCAACGTCGTCGCGCTTGACCACTCTGCGCGCTCGCGGCACCCATAACAGCATTACGGACCCGGTCCTGGGCATCGCCCGGACCGGGTTCTGTGCTGCCCGGATGGCCGCGGGGACGCCGACCGCAAGGACGGCTGCCGGACAGGGGAGCACTCCCCCGGCCGGCACCGGGGGCACTCCCGCCCAAGACCCGTTCAGGACCATGGAGCAGGTCCGTCCGCTCAGCTCGCGTAGTCACCGGTCAGGGTCACTGCCTCTGCACGGTCACCACGGTCGGTGATCTCGCCGCTGACCCAGGCGTCCACGCCGCGGTCGGCCAGGGTGGTCAGGGCGGCCTCCACCGACCCCTGCGGGACGACGGCGATCATGCCGACGCCCATGTTCAGGGTCTTCTCCAGCTCCAGGCGGTCGACCGAGCCGGCCGAGCCGACCAGGTCGAACACCGGGCCCGGCGTCCAGGTGGCGCGGTCGACGGTGGCGTGCAGGCCCTCCGGGATGACCCGGGCGAGGTTGTTGGCCAGGCCGCCGCCGGTGATGTGCGAGAAGGCGTGCACCTCGGTCGTACGGGTCAGCGCCAGGCAGTCCAGCGAGTAGATCTTGGTGGGCTCCAGGAGCTCTTCGCCGAGCGTGCGGCCGAACTCCGGGATGTCCCGGTCCAGGGCCATTCCCGCGCGGTCGAACAGCACATGGCGGACCAGCGAGTACCCGTTCGAGTGAAGCCCGGAGGACGCCATGGCGATCACCGCGTCGCCCGTACGGATACGGTCCGCGCCCAGCACCCGGTCGGCCTCGACGACGCCCGTGCCGGCACCGGCGACATCGAACTCGTCCGCGCCCAGCAGCCCCGGGTGTTCCGCGGTCTCGCCGCCGACCAGCGCGCAGCCGGCCAGCACACAGCCCTCGGCGATGCCCTTGACGATCGCGGCGACCCGCTCGGGGTAGACCTTGCCGACGCAGATGTAGTCGGTCATGAACAGCGGCTCGGCGCCGCAGACGACCAGGTCGTCGACGACCATGCCGACGAGGTCATGGCCGATGCTGTCGTAGACACCCATCTTGCGGGCGATGTCGACCTTCGTGCCGACCCCGTCGGTCGCGGAGGCCAGCAGCGGGCGCTCGTACCGCTTGAGGGCGGAGGCGTCGAAGAGGCCGGCGAAACCGCCCAGGCCGCCGACGACCTCGGGGCGGGTGGCCTTCTTCACCCACTCCTTCATCAGGTCCACGGCGCGGTCGCCGGCTTCGATGTCGACGCCCGCGCTCGCGTAGCTGGCACCAGTGGTCTCTGACATGACGGAGAACTTTCGTGTCGGGTGGGGACGAGCTCTACGGGCGACGCAGCGCGTCGGCTCCGCCGACCCCGGCGGTGAGCGTCTGGACGCCGTCCACGTCGGACGTGGCCCCGCTCGCGGTCTCCGACTCCAGGAGGTGCTTGCCCAGCAGCCCCGGGTCGGGCAGGTCCATCGGGTACTCGCCGTCGAAGCAGGCGCGGCACAGGTTCGGCTTGGCGATCGTGGTCGCCTCGATCATGCCGTCGATGGAGATGTACGCGAGCGAATCGGCGCCCAGCGACTTGCCGATCTCCTCCACGCTCAGCCCGTTGGCGATCAGCTCCGCGCGGGTGGCGAAGTCGATGCCGAAGAAGCACGGCCACTTGATCGGCGGGGACGAGATCCGGATGTGGACCTCGAGAGCACCGGCCTCGCGCAGCATCCGGACCAGGGCGCGCTGGGTGTTGCCGCGGACGATCGAGTCGTCGACGACCACCAGGCGCTTGCCGCGGATGACTTCCTTGAGCGGGTTGAGCTTGAGACGGATACCGAGCTGGCGGATGGTCTGCGAGGGCTGGATGAAGGTCCGGCCGACGTAGGAGTTCTTGACCAGGCCGGAGCCGTAGGGGATGCCACTGGCCTCGGCGTATCCGACGGCGGCGGGAGTACCGGACTCCGGCGTCGCTATCACCAGGTCGGCATCGGCCGGCGCCTCGGCGGCCAGCTTGCGGCCCATCTCCACACGGGAGAGGTACACATTGCGGCCGGCGATGTCGGTGTCCGGGCGGGCGAGGTAGACGTACTCGAAGACACAGCCCTTGGGCCGGGCCTCGGCGAAGCGGCTGCTGCGCAGACCGTTCTCGTCGATCGCGACCATCTCACCGGGTTCGATCTCCCGGATGAAGCTGGCGCCGCAGATGTCGAGGGCGGCGGTCTCGGAGGCCACCACCCAGCCGCGCTCCAGGCGTCCGAGGACCAGCGGGCGGATGCCCTGCGGGTCGCGGGCGGCGTAGAGCGTGTGCTCGTCCATGAAGCAGAGCGAGAAGGCGCCCTTGACCTTCGGCAGGACGCGGGGTGCGGCCTCCTCGACGGTCAGCGGCTTGCCGTCCTCGTCGACCTGGCCGGCCAGCAGCGCCGTGACCAGGTCGGTGTCATTGGTGGCCGCGACCTGGGTCGCCCGGCCGCCCTCGCGGGGCAGCGCGGCGACCAGATCCGCCAGCTCCGCGGTGTTGACCAGGTTGCCGTTGTGGCCGAGCGCGATCGAGCCGTGCGCGGTCGCACGGAACGTCGGCTGGGCGTTCTCCCACACCGAGGCACCGGTGGTGGAGTAGCGGGCATGGCCCACGGCGATATGGCCCTGGAGGGAACCGAGCGAAGTCTCGTCGAAGACCTGGGAAACCAAGCCCATGTCCTTGAAAACGAGGATCTGGGAGCCGTTGCTCACCGCGATGCCCGCGGACTCCTGTCCACGGTGCTGCAGCGCATACAGCCCGAAATAGGCGAGTTTGGCGACCTCTTCACCCGGAGCCCAGACACCGAAGACGCCGCAAGCGTCCTGGGGGCCCTTCTCACCGGGGAGCAGGTCGTGGCTGAGTCGTCCGTCACCACGTGGCACGGCACCGAGTCTAGGGCAGGTCGCGCATTCATCCGAACCGGGGATGCCCGCGCACCTGGATGAGTGCATGAACGACGCGTGGAGCGTGAGGGACGTGGTCACGGCCGGTGCGTCGGGAATTCTGCCTCCGCAGGCCGCTGATCGGCCGCGTTCCGCGGCTCAGTCGATCTTGCGCTCGCCTCGCTGAGCTGCGACTTCCGCACACCGTGGCGGATTTCCGGGTTCCGCTTCCCGCTCCTTCGCGGGCAGCTCGACATGGGCCCTTTGCTCTCTTTATGACGCTTGTCAGCAAGGTGGGCGGTACCGCCGGTGTGAGATACCCGACGCACTCCCCGCCCGCCTGCCGGCCACCACCGCTCACCGGCCGTGGACCGCGCGCCCCTCGCCGCGCCGCCCGCGCCCTCAGCTCAGCACGGGCAGATACCCGCCGATGTCGGCCCGCTCCCCGCTGGCACTGACCGTCGCCGCGTCCAGCGCCTCGGCCCATGGCGTACGGCCGGCGGCCAGCCGGATCCACGTCAGCGGGTCGGTCTCGACGACATTCGGCGGGGTGCCACGGGTGTGTCTGGGGCCCTCGACGCACTGCACCACGGCGAACGGCGGCACCCGGACCTCGACCGAGTTGCCGGGCGCCTTGGCGGCCAGCGCATCGGCCAGCAGCCGGGTGGTGACGGCCAGGGCCTGGCGGTCGTACGGGATCTGCAGACCGGTCGCCGCCGCCAGATCGTCGCTGTGCACCACGAGTTCGACACAGCGGGTGACCAGGAAGTCGGCCAGCCGCATCGCACCGGGCCGGGCGGCCAGCACCCGGTCGTCGGATTCCGGCCGGAGGATCCGGGCGAACTCCTCGGCGGTGCGCTCCAGCAGCTCCACCGGGTCGTGAGCGGCGGCCAGGGCCCGGGTGCGGTCGTCGATGGAGGAGGCGAGCGGGGCGGCGACGGACGGCCAGTCCACCAGGGCGGCCTCCGCCCGCGGCGGAGCCGGCTGCTCAAGACTGCGCGCCACGCTGCCGACCGTCATGGACAGATGCGCCACCAGCTCGCGCACCGTCCAGTCACCGAGCCGGGTCGGCAGCGCGAACTGCTCGGGCGCAAGGCGGCTTACGGCCTCCCGGACGTGCGCGAGCTGGGCCGTGACGGCAGCACGGGTCTTCGTTGCGTCGTACTGGCGGGCGCGCGGCTTCCGGGCGGCAGGAGGCATGACGATCAGCCTAGGCGGCGCCTCTGACAACGAGCCCCGGATGCCGGCGAGAAGGGGCCCGGGATGCCGGCGAGATCGAGCCCGGGATGCCGGCGCCGGGACCGCCCCACACGGCCCGGCCCGGCCTCACCCGCTCCCCGCACAAGCGGGCGGTGGCCTTCAGCTCGCGGGCGTCTCCGCCGGCGCCTCGGCGTCGAAGAGCTCGCCGTTGGGCGGGACGCCGATCCCCCGCCAGGTGAAGGGGACACCGTCGGCGGCCTCCGGGTCCGCGCCGTCCATGAGCTGGAAGTGGACGTGCGGCTCCGAGCTGTTGCCGGAGTCCCCGCACTGGCCGAGCTGCTGTCCGGCCCGTACCCGGTCGCCGGTGCGGACGGTGAGCGAGCCGCGCCGGACATGGGCGTAGAGCGCGTACGTCCCGTCGCCCAGGTCGAGGATCACGTGGTTGCCGATGACCCGGCGGGCGCCCCCCAGTACACGGACCAGCCCCTCGATGGCGAGCAGGTAGACCGCCGCCGGCCACGAGGTGCGGCTGAGGTGGTCGCGCTGACGGTCGTCGGCCCGTACGACGGTGGCATCGGCGACGGCGAGCAGCGGCGCGCCGAAGGCCGGGAAGGCTTCGTTGCGGCGGACCAGGGGCCACCAGCCGAAACCGGGGCGGGAGTGGGGCTCGGGTTCCGCCACGATGTCGATGGCGTAGGCCTGTCCGTACGCCCGGGTGCCGTGACTGGGGACCTTGTCGGCGGGGCTGTTGAGGGCCTTCCAGCGGCCGGTGACCGGCGCGGCGACCTCCACCGGCTCGGGGGCGGCGCCTGCCGGACCGTTCGCTTCCGCGCGCGCCGCCCGGCGGTTCATGCCCAGGCGGAGCAGCAGCCAGAGGCCGAGCGGGACCCAGCCCCACCAGTACGGAATGTCGACGAAGAAGCTCGCCACGACCACCGCGAAGAAGGCGAACAAGCAGAGGTGAGCGGCCTGTTCGGAGAGTTTCCGCATGGATATGGACTTCATTCCTGTCCCCCTGAGATCGGCCGGGCGTCAGCGCCCGGCGGCGGTCAGCATCACCAGCAGCGGTACGACGCGGTGGGCCGGTACCTCGTAGCGGCCACGGGCGGCCGTGTGCAGCCAGCCGGCGGCGGTGAGCTGCCGGAGGTGGTGGTAGATCTGGCCGGTCGTGCCCGTGTCGTCCAGCTCGGTGAGTTCGGCGGCGGTGCAGCGGCCGCCGAGGACCTCGCGCAGCAGCCGCAGCCGTACGGGCCGGCCGAGCGCCGCGAACTGCTCGGCGGCGGCCGCCCAGTCGGCGTCCAGCACGGTGTCGGTGGCCAGTCCGTACTGCCACTCGTAGCGCTGTCCGGCCGGTGTCCGTACGGCGCCGGTGAAGAGCACTCCGCCGTTGTCGGCGCCCAGCTCGGCGAGCTGGGCCTGCAGGCCGTGCAGGGCCCACAGGTCGTCGTCGGGCTCGCGCTCGGGCGGACGGGCGGCCGGACCGGCGGACCGCTCCAGAGCGGCCAGCCGTCGTTCCAGCTCGGCCACCCGCTGTTCGAGATCCATGGCGAGAGATTACGTAATTACGTAATTGCAGGCAAGGGCTCACCGGGAGGCCGGTGCGGATGCCCCGGAAACAGCCGAAACGGCCCGCCGGACGTACCGGCGGGCCGTTTCGGCTCAGGCTTCCCGGGCCACGGCCCGGAGGAGCTGACTACGCGATCAGCCCCGGGATCGTGGCCTCGTGCGCGTCCTTCAGCTCGCTCAGCGGGAGGCTGAACTGCCCCTGGACGTCGATCTCGTCGCCGTCGATCACACCGATCCGGGTGGCCGGCAGCCCCCGCGCACCGCACATGTCGGTGAAGCGGAGCTCCTCGCTGCGCGGCACGGCCACGACCGCCCGGCCGGCCGACTCGGAGAAGAGCAGCACGAAGGGGTCCAGCCCGTCGGGAACGACGAGGCGCGCACCCTTGCCGCCGCGCAGGCAGGACTCCACCAGGGCCTGGATCAGACCGCCGTCGGAGAGGTCGTGCGCGGCGTCGACCATGCCGTCGCGCGAGGCGGAGATCAGCACATCGGCCAGCAGCCGCTCGCGCTCCAGGTCGACCTTCGGCGGAAGACCACCGAGGTGATCGTGCACGACCTGCGACCACGCCGAGCCGCCCAGCTCCTCCCGGGTGTCACCCAGGAGGTAGATCAGCTGGCCCTCGTCCGCGAACGCGATCGGGGTACGGCGGTTCACATCGTCGATGACGCCGAGCACCGCGACGACCGGGGTCGGGTGGATCGCCACCTCGCCGGTCTGGTTGTAGAGCGACACATTGCCGCCGGTGACCGGCGTACCGAGGGTCTGGCAGGCGTCGGCGAGACCGCGGGTGGCCTCGGCGAACTGCCACATCACCGCCGGGTCCTCGGGCGAACCGAAGTTCAGGCAGTCGGAGACGGCCAGCGGCTTGGCGCCGGAGGCGGCGACATTGCGGTACGCCTCGGCCAGCGCCAGCTGCGCGCCCGCGTACGGGTCGAGCTTGGCGTAGCGCCCGTTGCCGTCCGTGGCGAGCGCGACACCGAGGTTGCTGTCCTCGTCGATGCGGACCATGCCGGCGTCCTCCGGCTGCGCGAGGACGGTGTTGCCCTGCACGAACCGGTCGTACTGGTCGGTGATCCACGCCTTGGAGGCCTGGTTGGGCGAGGCCACCAGCTTCAGGACCTGCGCACGCAGCTCGTCCGCGCCCGCCGGGCGGGGCAGCTTGGCCGCGTCGTCGGCCTGGAGGGCGTCCTGCCAGTCGGGCCGGGCGTAGGGGCGCTCGTAGACCGGGCCCTCGTGGGCGACGGTGCGCGGCGGCACGTCCACGATCTGCTCGCCGTGCCAGAAGATCTCCAGCTGCGAGCCGTCCGTCACCTCACCGATGACGGTCGCGATGACGTCCCACTTCTCGCAGATCTCCAGGAAGCGGTCGACCTTCCCGGGCTCGACGATCGCGCACATCCGCTCCTGCGACTCGCTCATGAGGATTTCCTCGGGCGAGAGGGAGGAGTCACGCAGCGGCACGGTGTCCAGCTCGACGCGCATACCGCCGGAGCCGGCCGAGGCCAGCTCGCTGGTGGCACAGGACAGCCCGGCACCGCCGAGGTCCTGAATGCCGTCGACCAGGTCTTCCTTGAAGATCTCCAGGGTGCACTCGATGAGCAGCTTCTCCTGGAAGGGGTCACCGACCTGCACGGCGGGGCGCTTGGTGGGCTTGGTGTCGTCGAAGGTCTCCGAGGCCAGCACGGAGACACCGCCGATGCCGTCGCCGCCGGTACGGGCGCCGTAGAGGATGACCTTGTTGCCCGCGCCGGACGCCTTGGCGAGGTGGATGTCCTCGTGCTTCATGACGCCGATGCAACCGGCGTTGACCAGCGGGTTGCCCTGGTAGCAGGCGTCGAAGACGACCTCACCACCGATGTTGGGCAGGCCCAGGCAGTTGCCGTAACCGCCGATGCCGGCCACCACGCCCGGCAGGACGCGCTTGGTGTCGGGGTGGTCGGCGGCGCCGAAGCGCAGCGGGTCCACGACGGCGACGGGGCGGGCGCCCATCGCGAGGATGTCGCGGACGATCCCGCCGACGCCGGTGGCCGCGCCCTGGTAGGGCTCGATGTACGAGGGGTGGTTGTGGGACTCCACCTTGAAGGTGACGGCGTAGCCCTGGCCGACGTCGACGACACCGGCGTTCTCGCCGATGCCGACGAGCAGCGCGTCGTTCTCGGGGGCCTTCTCGCCGAACTGCTTCAGATGGACCTTGCTGCTCTTGTAGGAGCAGTGCTCGGACCACATGACCGAGTACATGGCGAGTTCGGCGCCGGTGGGACGGCGGCCGAGAATCTCACGGATGCGCTGGTACTCGTCCTGCTTCAGGCCGAGTTCGGCCCACGGCTGGCCGGTGTCCGGCGTCTCGGCTGCGTGCTTGACGGTGTCGAGAGTCATGCCGCGCACCTTTCACTCGCTTCTCCGCCCGCGCGGCGCAGAGGTGCGGCATTCGTCTTCGGCTGCGGCCCGGCGGCCGCGCGTGCGTCGCTCATGCGTTGACCAGCTTCTTCAGGATCGAAGTGAAGAATCCGAGGCCGTCGGTACGGCCCGTACCGATCAGCGGCTCCACGGCGTGCTCGGGGTGCGGCATGAGGCCGACGACATTGCCCGCCTCATTGGTGATGCCGGCGATGTCGCGCAGCGAGCCGTTGGGGTTGCCGTCCAGGTAGCGGAAGGCGACCCGGCCCTCGGCCTCGAGCATGTCGAGCGTGCGCCCGTCGGCGACGTACCGGCCGTCGATGTTCTTCAGCGGGATGCTGATCTCCTGGCCGGACGCATAGTCCGACGTCCAGGAGGTCTCCGCGTTCTCCACCCGCAGCTTCTGGTCGCGGCAGATGAAATGCAGGTGGTTGTTGCGCAGCATGGCGCCGGGCAGCAGGTGGGTCTCGGTGAGCACCTGGAAGCCGTTGCAGATACCAAGGACCGGCATACCGGCCTTGGCCTGCTCGATCACGGTCTCCATCACCGGCGAGAACCGGGAAATGGCCCCGGCCCGCAAATAGTCGCCATAGGAGAAACCGCCGGGCAGCACCACGGCGTCGACCTGCTTGAGGTCCTTGTCGCGGTGCCACAGCGGCACCGCTTCGGCGCCGGCCACCCGGACGGCGCGCTGGGTGTCGCGGTCGTCGAGCGTGCCGGGGAAGGTAATGACTCCGATGCGCGAGGTCATGAGTCGACCCGCACGGTGAAGTCTTCGATGACGGTGTTGGCGAGGAAGGTCTCGGCCATCTCTTGGATGCGAGCGAGGGCGGCGTCGTCGACCGGACCCTCCACCTCAAGTTCGAAACGCTTGCCCTGACGGACGTCGGCGATCCCCTCGAAGCCCAGGCGTGGCAGTGCGCGCTGCACCGCCTGCCCCTGCGGGTCGAGGATCTCCGGCTTGAGCATGACGTCGACTACGACGCGTGCCACTGGCACTCCCGGTGGTGTGGTGCGTAAGGCGGTGTCCTCACAGTACCGTGTTCGAAAATCTACGCGCATAGATATACCGGGGGCCCGATCACGGTCCGGTATCGGAAGGAGTGCAGCTCAGGAAAAATTCTCGAAAAGATCCGGGGTCCGGATTGCGGGAAGACACGCTGACGAAATTAACTGGGCTTCACAATGCAATGCCCATCGCTGTACAAATGAAAAAGCATTGATCCCAATCAGCCGGATCCGGAGCATCACCCCACGTCAACAAGGGGTCGCTCCACGAAAGGACCGATATCCGTGGCGCAGCGCGTAGTAGTAACGCTCTCCGATGACATCGACGGAGGAGAAGCCGCAGAGACGGTCACCTTCGGATTGGACGGGAAGTCGTACGAGATCGACCTCAATCCCGCCAATGCGAAGAAACTGCGCGGCGCCCTCGCTCCGTTCGTCGAGGCCGGCCGCAAGCGGGCCAAGTCCGGCAAGGCCTACCACCGGACCGCGGTGAACCCCGATCCCGCGGCCGTCCGCGCCTGGGCCCGCTCCAACCAGATGGATGTCCCCCCGCGCGGCCGCATCCCCAAGAAGGTCTACGAGGCCTTCAACGCCGCCAACCACTAACCGACTTACGGGCGTCCCTCGGCCCGGGCGCAGCCGACTTGCACAGCACCCCTACTGATCAGCTAGAGTCTGGAGCACGCCGAGGGGCGAGGCCGAAAGGGCCGGACCTCACGGAGTCACGCGGGTGTAGCTCAGTAGTAGAGCGCCCTCTTTCCAAGAGGGAGGCGCAGTGTGCAATCCCTGTCACCCGCTCTGACAGTCTCGACCGGTCATTGGATCAGGTACAGTAGCTGTCGCGCCGCTCGGTGAAAGCCGAGTGGATGCCTGCGGACGTAGCTCAGTTGGTAGAGCGCAACCTTGCCAAGGTTGAGGTCGCGAGTTCGAGCCTCGTCGTCCGCTCAGAAAGAGAAGGCCCCGGTCATTGCGACCGGGGCCTTCTTCATTTACCGGCGATCGTGTCACTTCCTCCCGCTTCTTCCTCCTCTGCCTCCCCCTCCTCTTCCGGCGTTGGCAACTGACATTTGTCATCGGCTGCGATGACAGGTCGCACTGCCCGGAACCTTGATCCGGCGAAACGCTGGACTCATGAACATCGGGGAGAAAACCATCGCGGAGGCCGGCCGCGGCAGCGTCAGGAGCGCCGGCTCGCGCGCGAGTGTGATCGAGGTCACCGAACTCCGCAGGCGCTACGGCGCGGCCGGGCGGCGTGCGGAAAAGGAGGGGAAGCAGGGCGGGCGCGGCGGGCGGAGCCGGTCCGGCGCGCGGGAGAGTTATGAGGCCGTGAGCGGTATCGACTTCACCGTCGACCGAGGCGAGCTGTTCGCGCTCCTGGGGACCAATGGGGCGGGCAAGACCTCCACCCTCGAACTGCTGGAGGGCCTGGCCGCGCCCACCTCCGGACGGGTCCGGGTCCTCGGCCATGACCCGTTCCGTGAGCGGGGCAAGGTGCGGCCCCGGATCGGCGTCATGCTGCAGGAGGGCGGCTTCCCCTCCGAGCTGACGCCTGCGGAAACCCTGCGGATGTGGGCCGGGTGTACCAGCGGGGCGCGCCAGATCGAGGAAGTCCTCGGCACCGTGGGGCTGGACCGGCGCAGAGACGTCCGGGTCAAGCAGCTGTCCGGGGGCGAGCGCCGTCGGCTGGATCTCGCACTCGCGCTGCTGGGGAGACCCGAGGTGCTGTTCCTGGACGAGCCGACGACGGGGCTGGACACCGAAGCGCGCCATGCCACCTGGGAATTGGTCCGCGAGCTGCGGGACTCCGGGACCACGGTCGTGCTGACCACGCACTATCTCGAAGAAGCCGAGGAATTGGCGGACCGGCTGGCGATCTTGCACGACGGGCGGATAGCGGCAGCGGGACATGTCGCGGAGGTCGTGGCCGCGCATCCCGCGCACCTCTCCTTCGAGCTGCCCGACGGATTCCATCTCGGCGATCTGCCACCGCTGGGGGAACTGGGCGTCATCGGCCATGAGACGGCCGGGCGCACGGTCCGGCTGCGGACGGACGCACTGCAGCGGGCCGCGACCGGAGTGCTGGTCTGGGCGCAGGAGAAGGGGATAACGCTGCGCGGACTGGACGTCAGATCTGCGTCGCTGGAAGAGGCATTTCTGCACATCGCAAAGGGGCTGGAGAACAGATGAGTCCACGTACGAGCGCAGCCGTCAGCTATGAGCGGGCGAATATTCCCGCGGAAACCCGCACCGCCGGACGTCTACTCTCCCTGGGTCGGGCCGAGTTGACGCTTCTCGGCCGTAACAAGACCGTGCTGTACACGTCGCTGATCATCCCGATTGCCATGGCGTTCGCCATGAAACAGGCGGTCGGTTCGATGAACCTGGCCGGCACGGGGCTGTCGCTCGAAACGGTGCTGTTGCCCGCCACTCTCGGATACGTTCTGCTCTTTGCCGTCTACTCCAGCCTCACCGGCGCCTATGTCGCCCGGCGCGAGGAGCTGGTGCTCAAGCGCCTGCGCACCGGTGAACTGCGGGATCTGGAAATACTGGCCGGCACCGCGCTTCCCTCGGTACTGCTGGGCCTGGCGCAGTGCGCGCTCCTCGTCGTCCTCGGCAGTCCGGCGCTGGGCACCGGCCTGCCCCGCGCGCCGCACCTCCTGATTGCCGGAGTGGTGCTGGGCATGGTCGCGGTCGTCGGGGCCGCGGCGGCGTCCTCGGCCTTCGCGAAGTCGACCGAGGCCGCACAGCTGACCGTGCTGCCCTTCATGATGCTGTCGATGGCGGGCTCGGGGATGCTGGTCCCCTTGGACGTCCTTCCGGAGCATGTCGCCGGGTTCCTCGAATTCCTGCCGCTGTCACCGACGATGGAGCTGATACGGGCCGGCTGGACCGGCGGCGGGGATGTCCAGGAGACGCTGGGGCAGCTGGTCATCGGCTTGGCCTGGGCCGGGCTCGCGCTGTTTGCTGTGCAGCGGTGGTTCCGCTGGGAGCCGCGGCGCTAGCGACGCAGGGTGACCGGGACGACGGGGGGCAGCGGCGCATGATCGGACGGCTGCAGGCGATGTGGCGACGGCGGAGCCAGGTGGGCATGGTCGAGGCGTACTTCCGCTGGACTCTGTACGCCCTGCCCTGGCTTCCCGTGTTCGGCGGGGTGATGCCCGTCATGGGCAAGCCGGCGGGCGGCCCGTTGCCGGCCACCTTGGCCGCTGTCGCCACCGGACTGAATGTGGTTCAGTGCGTGCTGGCCGTCCCGCTGTTGAACCGGGCTCTGAACCGCTATCTGAAGCTGGGGGCGACGCCGCGCGGCCTGCTGCTCGTCTCGGGTGTGCTGACGCTCGCCGCCGAAATCGCGCTGTTCATACTGATCGCGGTCAACGGGATCACCGACAGGGAAAGCCTCGGCACCATGTCCCTGGCGGCCGGCGCCAGCCTCACACCGTTCTTCATGGCGCACTGCCTGGTGGTCTCCAAGCGGAGATTCCTGGCGACGCTGACCGGCGCCGCGATGGGACTCACCCTGCTGCTCGCCCTGTTCACGGGCCACTGGCTGGGCTCGCTGGCCCTGGCGTGTCTGCTGGTCGTCGCCGGCGTGTGGAGCCTGGCGATAGCGCGGCCCACGGGCTGGCTGCTCGGTGTGGTCCGGAAGCTGGATGCGGCGCGCAGTACCGAGAGCCGGCTCGCGGTCGCCGAGGAGCGGCTGCGGTTCGGCCGGGATCTGCACGATGTCATGGGGCGGAATCTTGCGGTGATCGCCCTGAAGAGCGAGCTGGCGGTCCAGCTGGCCCGGCGGGAGCGGCCGGAGGCAGTGGAGCAGATGGTGGAGGTGCAGCGGATCGCCCAGGAGTCCCAGCGGGAGGTACGGGAGGTGGTGCGCGGTTACCGGAAGGCCGATCTGCAGGCGGAGTTGGCGGGGGCCCGCTCCATCCTGCGGGCGGCCGGGGTGGACTGCCGTATCGACGGCGGGGAGGGGACGCGGCTGCCGCCGGAGGTGGAGTCGGCGCTCGGCTGGGTCGTACGGGAAGGCACCACGAACGTCCTGCGGCATGCCGCCGAGGTGCGGCACTGTGCGCTGCGGACCCGGATCGATCCGCACCGCTCGGTGCTCGTGATGACCATGGAGAACGACGGTGTCACCCCCCAGCCGGGCACGACCGGGACCGGCTCGCTGCCCGGCAACGGCCTCAAGGGGCTGCGGGAACGACTCCATCCCTTGGGCGGCACCCTGACGTCGGGTCCGGTCCTGAAGAGTTCCTACCGTCTGACGGTCGAGCTGCCGATGGAAGCGGTGGCGGGGTAGGGGCCCCCGGGGGGGACGGCACGGTGCGGGGAGGATTCGTGGTGGGCGGAGAGATGGGGTGACGGGTGAGCGACGGGGTGCGTGGCGAGGTGATCCGGGTGTTGCTCGCGGATGACGAGCATCTGATCCGTGGGGCGCTGGCGGCGCTGTTGTCGCTGGAGGACGATCTGCTGGTGGTGGCCGAGGCGGCGTCGGGGCCGGAGGCGCGGGCGATGGCCCGGGCGCACGGGCCGGATGTGGCGGTGCTGGATCTGCAGATGCCGGGGGCGGACGGTGTGGCGGTGGCCACATCCTTGCGCGGTGAGGTGCCGGGGTGCCGCTCCATGATCGTGACGAGTCATGGGCGGCCGGGGCATCTGAAGCGGGCGCTGGCGGCCGGGGTGCGAGGCTTTGTGCCGAAGACGGTGTCGGCGCAGCGGCTGGCGGAGATCATACGCACGGTCCATGCCGGAAACCGCTATGTGGACCCGGAGTTGGCGGCGGATGCGATCAGTGCCGGGGAGTCGCCGCTGTCGGTCCGGGAGGCGGAGGTGCTGGAATGCGCCGAGGACGGGGCGCCGGTCGCGGAGATCGCGGAGCGGGCGTCGCTGTCGCCGGGGACGGTACGGAACTACCTCTCGTCGGCGACCGCGAAGCTGGGCGCGGAGAACCGTCACGCCGCGGCGCGCCTCGCCCGCGAGCGAGGTTGGCTATAGTGGTGCCCGCACCGCGCGGCGGCGACTGATCCCAGGAGCCTTGCACGGAGCATGCGGACGTAGCTCAGTTGGTAGAGCGCAACCTTGCCAAGGTTGAGGTCGCGAGTTCGAACCTCGTCGTCCGCTCAGAAGGAGAAGGCCCCGTCCGGCAGCGATGCCGGACGGGGCCTTTTCGTGTGCCCCGGGCGGTGGCTGCGGGCCGGGTGCCGGTTCTCCGGCTCGGGTGCGGACCCGGGCCGGAGGGGGCTCATGACCAGCTGAGACCCGTGAGGCGCTCGTAGGCCTCGACGTACTTGGCGCGGGTGCTCTCGACGATCTCGTGCGGGAGGGCGGGCGGCGGCAGCTCGCCCGTACGGTCCCAGGCCGCGGCGGGGGAGGTCAGCCAGTCGCGGACGAACTGCTTGTCGAAGGACGGCTGGGCGCGGCCCGGCTGCCACAGGTCGGCGGGCCAGAAGCGCGAGGAGTCGGGCGTCAGGACCTCGTCGGCCAGGGTCAGCTGCTCACCGTCGAAGCCGAACTCGAACTTGGTGTCCGCCAGGATGACGCCGCGCTCACGGGCGATGTCGCGGGCCCGGCCGTAGACGGCAAGGGTCGTCTGCCGCAGCTGGGCGGCCACATCGGCGCCGACCTCGTGGACGACCTCCTCGTAGGAGACGTTCTCGTCGTGGTCGCCGACGGCGGCCTTGGTGGCCGGGGTGAAGATCGGCGCGGGGAGCTCGGAGCCGTCGACGAGGCCTTCGGGGAGGGCCAGCCCGCAGACCGTACGTGTCTGCCGGTATTCGGCGAGGCCGGAGCCGGTGAGGTAGCCGCGGGCCACACACTCGACGGGGACCATCCGCAGCGACTTGCAGACCAGGGTGCGGCCCTCCCAGTCGGCGGGAGCGCCGGCCGGGACGTCGGTGGAGAGGACGTGGTGGGGGGCCAGGTCGACGAGCTGCTCGAACCACCACAGGGACAGCTGGGTGAGGATGCGGCCCTTTTCGGGGATCTCGGTGGGCAGCACCCAGTCGTAGACGGAGGTGCGGTCGCTGGCGACCATGATCAGGTCGCCGGCGGCGTTCTGGTAGAGGTCGCGCACCTTGCCGGTGTGAAGGTGGGTGAGCCCGGGAACCTCCACCGGCTCAGGCTTTTCTACAAAACCGGGCACGCTTCCTCCGCGTAGGTTGATCCAGGAGTCATACCGATTCTCCCTTACGCGGGCCGGAGGTGACGGACGGGGGCCGGGTACGCCGTGGAGGCGGGCGTCAGACGGTGGGGCGGGTGCCCCGGCGGGCGATCAGCGCGAGGGTGGCCGCGGCCGGGACGACCGCCGCGAGCAGCACCGTGGCCGGGGCGAACGGGCCGGTGAGCAGCGTGATCGCGTACGGGGTGCAGAAGCCCAGGTAGCACAGGGCCCAGAAGCGGGCGGTGAAGCGGGCCAGCCCGTCCGGGGGTGCAAGGGCGGCGACCTCGGTGAGGCCGTACGCCACACACAGTCCGTATCCCGCGCCGAGTACGGCGGCGGCGAGCAGCGCGGCATCGGGCCGTATGCGGGCGACGGCGAAAGCGGCCAGGAGCAGGCCGAGGATGACGGCGGCCAGACCGGCGACGGCGGTGGCGATGCGGTGCCGGGCCGCGAGGCGCCGGGCGAGGGGCGCGACGAGCAGGCCGGTGCCGGGGGTGACGGCGGTGATGATGCCGGCGTACACGGTCTGCCAGCCGGTGAGCCCGGCATCGACCAGCCCGGGGAGGGTGGCGAGGGCGATGCTGGGCGCGACGAACACCCAGGGGGCGACGGGGGCGACCAGACGGCGGAAGGCGGTGGCGGGGGCGGTGGCGGTGGCGGGGGCGGTGGCGGGGGCGGTGGACGGTTCCGCCGCAGGGCCGTACGGCGCGGGGGCCCGTACCTCCGTCGAGCCGGCCGCAGGGGCCGGCGCCGTCGCGGGCGCGTCGGATGCCGGGGCCGCCGGCCGGCCGCCGGGGCGGGCGGTCTCCGGTGCGCGGGCCGCCAGGAGCGCGGCGGCCAGGGAGAGGACGAGGTGGGGCAGGTACGCCGTGAGCATGGGCGCCGGGGCCCACTGGGCTGTCAGCGCCGCCACCAGCCCGCCGGTGGCGAAGCCCGCGGAGAGGAAGAGGCCCGAACGGCGGGCCGCTGCACCGCCCGTGGAGTGGGTGTCGTACGGAGGTGAGGACAGCTCCTTGATCCAGGCGCTGCCGGCGCCGAGCAGCGCACCGGCGCCGATGCCGGTCAGAAAACGGCCGGGCCACAGCAGGCCGGTGACCACCGAACCCGCCATCAGCAGTCCGGTCGCCAGCGCGGAGAGCCCGAGCGCGGCGAGGACGACGGGGCGGCGGCCGCGGCGGTCGGCGGCCGGGCCGCCCAGCAGCAGGCCGGGGATCAGGCCCAGGACATAGACGCCGAAGAGGGCGGTGGTCGTCGCCGCGGTCAGTCCGAGGTCGGAGTGGTAGGCACCGAGGAGGGCGGAGAACTGGTTGGCGCTCCAGCCCGAGGCGGTCATCACCCAGCCGGTGCGCAGCCAGTGGCGGTGCAGGAGCGGGTGGCGGCCGGTGGGGGGTGCCGTGGTCGTCATGGAAGGGGTTTGTACGGGCTGCGCGGGCGGTGGCGCTTCCCCCGTTCAGGAAATGTGAACGGACCCGGCGGCGGCGCGGGTCCGGAATTATCGTGGGCCGCATGGATCTGCGGCGGCTCTCCTCGTTTCTTGCCGTGGTCGAGGAGGGGCACTTCGGGCGGGCGGCGGCCCGGCTGTTTCTGTCGCCCGCAGCGGTGACCGGGCATGTGCAGCAGCTGGAGCGGGAGTTCGGCGCCGCGCTGCTGGAGCGCGGCCCCGTGGTGCCGACCGCGGCCGGGCGACGGCTGGTCTCCCACGCCCGTACGCTGCTCGCCGCCGCCAACGCCGCCATGGACGATGTGGCGGAAGCGGCCCGGGAAGCGGCGCCGAGCCGGCCGCTGCGGGTAGGCGTCATGGGGCACGGATCGGCCGAGGTGACCCCGGCCGCGGTCAGCGCCTTCCGCCGGGCGCGGCCCGAAGTCCCGTTGTCACTGGTCCAGTTGACCTTTACCGAGCACTGCAGTGCGCTGCGTGAGGACCGGGTGGACGTGGCGTTCGTGCGGCCGGTGTTCCAGAGCGAGGGGATAGCGGTCGATGTGCTGACGACCGAGCAGCGGATCGTGGTGGTGCCGGCGGCGTCCGGGCTCGCGGCGGCGGCGCGGGAGGGGGTGCGGCTGGCGGACATCATCGACCTGCCGTATCTGCGGCTGCCTCCGCACACGCCCCGGCCCTTCACCGACTACCTCTACTTCGACGAGGGCGCACGCCGCAGTCCCGACTGCGCCCTGACCCCGCACGACTGCCTGACGAGCGTGGCGGCGGGGCGGGGCGCGGGCTCGGCGCTGAAGTCGTTTGCGCGCTACTACCCCTGGCCGGGCACGGCGTACGTGCCGGTGCTGGACGCGCCGTGGGCGCACAGCGTGCTCGCCACTCGCGCCGGGGACCCCAATCAGGAGGTGCGGATCTTCCGGGCGCTGACGGTCGCACTGGCACGGGAGTTGGGGCCGCGCGCGGCGCGCTAGCGGGCGGGCACGGCACGGCACGGCACGGCACGGCACGGCACGGCACGGCGAAACGAACGGCGGGCGCGGTCAGTCGCGTTTGCAGATGCGGTCGAGGAGGTTGGCGGTGGCGCGCTGGACGCGCTCGTCGACATGGCCGGGGCGGTCGAGAGCGGGGGACCAGGCGAAGGTGCCGGAGGCGAAGACCCAGGCGCCGCTGGGGGCGCGGTAGAGCGAGGTCTCCTGATGGCGGCGGGCGCCTTCGCTGTCGCGGTAGGGGGAGTGGGCGAGCAGGATGCGGCGGGTGTGCTCGGGGAGGCTGGTGCGCGGGAAGTAGCGGTCGGCCTCGCCGGCGACCAGGCCCGGGAGCTCGTCGCCTTCGTGGGCGCCGGTGGCATCCCACAGCCAGTGCTCACCGTTGCGGACGACCATGGGGGCCGGCTCGGGGACTCGGCCGGCGTACTGGATGCCCATCAGCCGTTGTTCGGGGTTCCCCAACTCCCGCCAGAGCGCGGGGCGTCCGGGGCCCTGGCGCTTGCGGCAGTGGAGCAGGGCGTCCGGGCCCGAGGGCGACGGCGAGAGTTCGACCTGCCAGTACATGGTGTTGGCGGAGAGGAAGACGAGGGAGGTGCCGGCGTCGCGGGCGCGCTCGACCGTACGGCGCATGGGCACCGACCAGTACTCGTCATGGCCGGGGAAGACCAGGCCGCGGTAGCGGGACGGGTCGACGCGGCCGGCGTGCAGATCGCGGGCGTCGGCGTAGGCGAGGTCGTAGCCGTAGCGCTCGGCCCAGCGGATGAAGTCGTAGGCATGGCCGACATGGAGGGGCAGTCCGGCGCCGGCGTAGGGGCGGTCGAAGGAGACGGTGGTGGCGGCGTCCCCTTCGCCCAGCAGGGCGCCCTCCTCGTCCCAGGCGTGATAGAGGCTGGCGCCGGTCCGGCCGTCCTCCGGGTAGAGGTTGTAGGCCTGCCAGGTGATGTCGGGCAGCAGCAGGAGGAGGTCGGCGGGCTGGTTGTCGCGGACCGTGAACGGGATGTGCGAGCGATAGCGGCCGTCGGCGGTGGTCAGCACCGCGACATAGGCGCCGAGCTGCCAGTACGTGGGGACCTGGAGGCGCCAGGACAGCCACCAGTGGTGGCAGGAGGCCGTGCGGTCGGCCGTCAGCGGGGGCGGCTGGACGATGCCGGCCAGACGGGGGCTGTTGGCGATCTTGGAGGCGCCGGCGCCCGCGTAATGGCCGATGCGGTAGATGTCGATGTTGAACGGCTGGGGCGGATCGACCGAGACACGGAAGTCGATGGCTTCGCCGGGGGCCACCGCGCCGGGGCCGGCGAAGCCCTTGATCTGACGGTGGACGTCATCGGCGGTACGCGGGCCGTTGTGCTTGCTGGGTACGGGCACCCGCAGATCGCCCTGGGCGACGGCGGGGTCGACGTACCAGGGAATGATGCGGCCGGAGTCGAAGTAGCTCTCGCTGTCGCGCAGCCAGGGCAGCGGGCCCTGCCCGAACGGGTCCGTGACCGCGTGGGCGAGCGCGCCCGACTCCCAGCGCCTGATCTGATCCGTGGCCACCTTCCACTCCCCTCCCGCATCCCCCATCGGCCGCGGCCGATCGAGCCGGTGCTGCGTCCGGCCGGGCGAACCCGGCCGGCCATCCCCCAGCACATCACATTACGCACTCACTTCGTCACCCTTCGTCGTGAATTTAGAGGGCACCGCCCCCGAAATGCGAACTGGAAGGGAACATTCAGCCGGTGGTGCGGGAGGCCCGGGACGAGGATCCCGGCTCCCGCCCGGCGGATAAGTACGGCTTTCCGGTCATACCAGCCGGACCGGCTTCTCGGGGCGTACGCCCACCGTCGTCAGCCAGCCGCGGAGCGGCTCCGCATCGCCGTCGTCGACCAGGCTGAGCACCGGACGGCCGAGGTCGGCGCGACGGGCGCCGTCGACCAGCAGCGCCGGACCGTCGAGCCAGTCCAGGCCCGGGGCGGCACCGGCGGTGTCGACGGCGGCGCAGCAGACCATGGCGGTGACGTGGTCGGCCAGGAGTTCGCGGCCCGTACGGGGCGGCTGCAGCGGGAACAACGGGAGGCCGCCCTCGGAGACCATGCCGTCGCCCCAGGCCACGCCGATGGTGGCGTCCTGCGCCGAGCTGCCGCGGGCGACCTGGCGGGCCGCTTCCTCGCGCTCCTCGCGCTCGACCTCCGCGCCCAGCCGGGCGGCGACCAGATCGCCCGCCTGCTCGCCCTGGGCGAGCCGGTCGATGACGCGGGCCAGCGTCGGGCCCGGGGCCGGGGCGGCCGGCCGGTCGTCGCGCCGGCCGGCGGACGGCGGGCCGCCGGCGGGGCGGTCCGCCGGGTGGTGACCTGCGGGCGTACGGGTGGCGGAGCGGGCGTACGAGAGGGGCGGGGCGGAGGCCGGGTCCGGGGCCGCCGGCGTGGGCGGGGCCGCCGGGAGCGCGGTCGCCGGGAGGTTGTCGAGGACGCGGTGGAGACGGGCGGCCTCCAGCCGCCACTTCCGGTCCACGACCTCTTCCGGGTACTGGCTCCAGCCGACCGGCGACCAGTCGGGTCCGGGCTCGGCCGGACCGCCGTGGAAGAGCCGGGCGGCCAGCAAGGAGGCGGCGCGGTCGATGGCGCCCGGCTCCTCCAGGAGGTCGCAGGCGGGGCGCTCGCCGAGACGGGAGGCGAAGCCGTTGGCGAGGCGGTCGCGGCGGGAGAGTTCGGTGAGCGCGGAGACCACACCGGCGTCCAGCCGGGAGGGCCAGCGGCCCATCCGCCAGGCGGGCAGCGCGACCCGGGTCAGCAGCCGGTCCCAGCCCGCGTAGGCGAGGCCGACCTGCTCCTGGGCGACGATCCGCAGGCCGTAGTCGACGTTCTGCGCGCGCTCGGAGGCGGCGGCCGCGACGGCACGTTCCATGATCGTGGCGTGTTCGCGGCCGGCGCGCAGCAGCAGTCGCGCCACCCTGCCGACGAAACGGAGCGGGAGGGCGCGCAGCGGACCCCGGGCGCGGGCCGATACGGCTACGGCGGCGTCCAGGCCGCGGATGAAGCGGCGCGCGGCGGCTATATCGGGGTGGGCGGACGGGCCGGTGCCGGCGACGACCGGGGCCAGCAGGGCACGCAGTTCGGCGACCCGCATCCACCACAGGAACGGTGAGCCGATGACCAGGACGGGTGCCTCGGGGGCCCGGCGTCCTTCACCGGTCGCCGCTCCCCCGCCGCGCGGCGGGCCGTGGGCGCGGTGGGTACGGTCCTCCAGCCAGCTGTCGCAGTCCGGCGTGAGCGCTATGGCCGAGGGCGCCGGGACCTCCAGCCGGTCGGCGAGATCGCGGACGAGACGGTAGAGGTCGGGGGCCGACTTCTCGGAGATCGGCACGGACGGGCTGAGCGCGGGTCTGGCGCGCGCGACGACGGCGGTGACCAGCGCGGCCAGCAGAAGGCTGAGCGCCGCGAGGCCGCCGGCGATCCAGCGGGCAAGGTCCCAGCCGGTGCCCGCGCCGAGATGGCCGGTCGCCCGGCCGGCGAACAGCACCACGGCCACGGCCGCCGGCAGCAGTGCAACGGCCAGCGCCGTGCTGCGGATCCGCAGCACGGCAAGGGCGCGGGCACGCGCCGCCAGGACGCCTGTTTCCGGACTTGCCACGAGCCTGTACACCCCCTGCTGTCCTGAAGGAGCCGGACGGAGAGAACACGGGACGGACGTACGAGAATTGCGCGGTGAGTGGAGCGCTCGCACTCCACCACCACTGTGGCACCGGCCACTGACATCGCAATGCCGGTGAGCCACTTGCCGGACGTCGCCATGGCAACCGGGCCGGATTCCGGCCCGGCGACCACAGGACGCTTGCGCGGCACCCTAGTTGGGGGTGTGGGCCTCGTCAGCCGTATACCTGGTGCGGTCACTCGATGGAATGGCTTTGGGGAAAGCCGGGAACCGGTGCCGGGCGGGTGTGGGCCATGGGCACTCCGGCCGGGTCTGCACCTATAGGACTGGGGCATATGTCACGGTATGCGGCACATGCCCCAGCAGAGATGTCACAGACCGCAGCGGGCGCGCCGAGCGCGTCCGCGCGCCCCGCACGTGCCGAGCCCCGCCCGGCGGACCACCGCCGGACGGGTCCCGGGAGAAGCCCTAGGCGCCCTGCGCCTCCGCCGCCTCGTCCGCGACCTTGGCGGCGATGTCCGTACGGTGCTGCGAGCCGTCCAGGGAGATCCGGCCGACGGCGCGGTAGGCGCGCTGCCGGGCGGTGGTGAGGTCGGAGCCGGTGGCGGTGACGGACAGCACCCGGCCGCCCGCGCTGAGCACCGCGCCGGAGTCGTCGCGCTGGGTGCCGGCGTGCAGGACGTACGCCTTGGGGCCGTCCTGCTCCGCGACGTCGGCGAGGCCGTCGATCGGGTCGCCGGTGCGCGGGGTGTCCGGGTAGTTGTGGGAGGCGATGACGACGGTGACCGCCGCGCCGTCGCTCCAGCGCAGCGGCGGGAGGGTGGCGAGGGTTCCGGTGGCCGCGGCGTGCAGCAGACCGGCGAGCGGAGTCCTGAGGCGGGCGAGGACGACCTGGGTCTCCGGGTCGCCGAAGCGCGCGTTGAACTCGATCACGCGCACTCCGCGGGAGGTGATCGCCAGGCCCGCGTAGAGCAGCCCGGAGAAGGGGGTGCCGCGGCGGCGCAGCTCGTCGACGGTGGGCTGCAGGACGGTGGCCATGACCTCGTCGACCAGCTTGGGGTCGGCCCAGGGCAGCGGGCTGTAGGCACCCATGCCGCCGGTGTTGGGGCCCTGGTCGCCGTCGTAGGCGCGCTTGAAGTCCTGGGCGGGCTGCAGCGGGACGACGGTCTCGCCGTCGGTGACCGCGAAGAGGGAGACCTCGGGTCCGTCGAGGAACTCCTCGATGACCACCCGGTCGCAGGCCAGGGCGTGCGCACGGGCCGCCTCGACGTCCTCGGTGACCACGACGCCCTTGCCGGCCGCCAGACCGTCGTCCTTGACGACGTACGGAGCGCCGAAGGCGTCGAGGGCCACGTCGACCTCGGCCGGGGTGGTGCAGACGTAGCTGCGGGCGGTGGGGACGGCCGCGGTGGCCATCACGTCCTTGGCGAAGGCCTTGGAGCCCTCCAGCTGGGCGGCCTGGGCCGAGGGGCCGAAGACCGGGATGCCGCGGTCGCGCACGGCGTCCGCGACGCCCGCGACCAAGGGGGCCTCGGGACCGACGATGACCAGGTCGGCCTGCAGGCCGGCGGCGAGTTCGGCGACGGCCGCGCCGTCGAGGGCGTTGACCCCGTGCAATTCGGCCACCTCGGCGATGCCGGCGTTGCCGGGAGCGCAGTGCAGCGCGGTGACGTCGGGGTCGAGGGACAGAGAGCGGCACAGGGCGTGTTCGCGGGCGCCGCCGCCGATGACGAGGACCTTCACGGTGGCAGCCTAGACGAGAGCCCGGGGCGGCCGGACGTCGGCCGGGCCCGGGCGGCGAACGGACCCGGTGCGGCTGGAAACCGTGCGTCGCCGCGGTGGCAACTCTTTCGGGTGAGATACCCGGTGGCCTTATATCCGATCCCGCACCACTTCCGGGCGGAAAGCGCGTGATCGTGGGGCCGACGCCAGCCGTTCGGCGGTAGGAAGGGGGCTGTGCGCAACGGCCGTCTCGTACGTCACGCATGCACCGCAGGTATCCGTGGAGAGCTATAGAGAGGGAGTGCACGGGTGAGTCATCCGGAGAGGCAGCCCGAGGGGCCCCCTCGGGAGGGCGGCAGCCCCACTCGGGAGAGCGGCAGCCGCGAGCGCGGCCGCAGGGATCTCGCGGGGCGGGTCTTTCCGCTCGGCGACTGGGGGGAACCGGCCGACCGCCTGGACGCGCTCTATCTCTGGACCGAGGAGGGCGCGCTGCGCAGCGCCGACTGGTATCTGCGCGGCCGGCTGGCCAAGCGCCGCGGCGCGCGGGCGCTACGGCTGGGGGCCGCCGGCGGAGTGACGGTGGGCGGGGCGCTCCCGCTGCTGGATCTGGCCGGGATCTGGGAGGGCGGGGCCCCCTGGGGCTGTCTGTCGCTGCTGCTGGCGGCGGTGTGTGTGGGCTGCGACCGGTATTTCGGAGTGACCGTCGGCTGGATGCGGGACCTGGCGACCGCCCAGGCGATTCACCGGCGGCTGGAGGCGCTGCAGTTCGACTGGGCGGTGGAGAGTGTGCGCGAGGTGCTCGGGCCGGCCGAGGGCACGGCGGGTGAGGCGGCGGAGCGCTGTCTGGGCGTGCTGCGGCGGTTCAACGAGGATCTCGGGGAGCTGGTGCGGGCCGAGACGGCCGACTGGATGGCGGAGTTCCGGGCCGGTCCGGTGCCGCAGGCTACCCAGTCGATCGTGCCGTGGGCGGCGGCACGGCAGGAGGGTGCGGGGCAGCCGGCGCGGTTCCCGCTGCCGCCGCCCGGTACGCGCCCGAACATGCCGCGGCAGCGGCCGCCGGAATCACCGCGCTGACCGCCGGCCGCCGGAGCCGCCACCCCGGAAGCGCGACCTCACCGGCACGGCGGGGCGGAAGCGGCCGGGGTGCACCGGTACGGAGGGCAAGAGTGACCGGGATGCACCGGACCGGTACGGGCGGGAGCGGCGGGGGCGTGCTCCCCTGCCGCTCCCGCCCGCGCCGGTCCGGTATCAGCTGAAGACGATCATGGAGCCCTGGCCCAGGCTCCGGGTGGCGGCGGCGTGCAGGCCGAGCCATACGTGCCGCTCCCGGGCGAACGGGCTGTCGTCCAGGGGTACCGCGCCCGCCCGCTCCTCCAGAGAGGTGGGGCCGGCCGGCGGTGCGGGGGCGGCCGGCGGATTGGCCGGATCGATACCGAGGGATGGCGCAACCAGTTCGAGGTCACGCAGCAGGCCGTGCGAGGAGCCCAGCGGGCCGCCGCCCTCCAGCAGTTCGTCGTTGGCGAGCGGGTGCGGGAAGTCGACCGGGACGTAGGCGCCTGCATGGTCGTAGTGCCACACCAGATGGGACTGCTGCGCGGTGGCCTCGAACATCTCCAGCAACTGCTCGTAATCACCGCCCAGTTCGTCGACCGGTGTCACCTCCAGGCCGCACAGCCGCAGCAGGTAGGCGCGACGCAGGAAGTGCAGTGCGTCGTAGTCGAAGCCGGCGACGGGAGCGACGTCACCGGACAGGCCGGGCATATAGCTGAAGACCGGGACCGGTGGCAGGCCCGCTTCCGTCAGGGCCTTGTCGTAGGCGGCGATCTCTTCGGAGAACGGGTTGTCGGGGCTGTGGCACAGCACATCGACGAGGGGTACCAGCCACAGGTCACATGCCACGAGTGAGGGCTCGCTTCCGGTCGGGAACAGGGACGCCGGCGCACGTACAGCTACGGGTACGGCCCATTACGGCCGATGGTCGGGACAGCGTAGTGCTAGCCGCGCGTTCCGACGAGAGCGAGGGAGTGCTCGTTGTACTCGGCGATCAGCCGCTGGGCCGCGGGCAGGTCGTGCTGGAGCAGTGCCTCGGCCAACGCGCTGTGACCCTGCCACAGATGCCCCCGGAGGTCGGCCTCGCGGCGCAGCAGCGGCACCGCGAACATCCAGGTCTGGACGCGGATCCGGTCCAGGAAGTCACTGATGTAGGCGTTGTTCACCATGCTGCTCAGCTCGCGCCAGAACCGCAGGTCGTAGCCGATCAGGACGTCCAGGTCGCCGCCCCGCGCGGCCCGTTCGGCCTCGTCGGCGCGGCGCCGGATGGAGATCAGCACCTCGGCGGGGGTGTCCCGCAGCGCCCGGTCGGCGCCGCTGCGGAAGATGCCCTCGATGACCAGGGTCCGGGCCTCGACCATGGCGCGGAAGTCGTCGGCGGTGAAGGCGTGCACCTTGAAGCCGCGGTGCTGTTCGACATCGAGCAGGCCCTGCGCGCACAGGTCGAGCAGCGCCTCGCGCACCGGGGTGGCGGAGACGCCGTACTGCTCGGCGATCTCCTTGACGGTGAAGGGGTGGCCGGACGGCAGCCGGCCGGCCAGGACCTCGTCACGCAACGCGTCGGCGATCTGCTGGCGCAGGGTGCTGCGTCGTATGACTGAGCTGTCTCCGACGGCGGCCATCGTTGCGTCTCCTTCGACGTCCCTGACCGCGCAGAGGGGTGCGGGGCCCCCCCCCCCACCGCGAGGGGCGCGACCCGCGGCGGGTCGAGCGATCGACGGGGGCGCGGGGGGCGGGCGCCGCG
>NZ_JBSHAW010000008.1:88814-101606 GCF_053611685.1 Streptomyces sp. NPDC054786
TTCGCTTGGGGGGGTGGTTTTTTTCTGTGTGGGGCCGGCGCGGGGGGCTTTGTTGGGTTCCCCCCCGCCCCCCGGCCCGGCGGGGGGGGGGCCCCCCCCCCCCCCGTCGCGGGGGGCCCCCCACCCCGATGCCGCGCGAGGTTACCCGGGGTCCGCCGCGGACCACCGCCGTGACCTGCGATTCCGCTCCTCCGACGGCGTCCTGCGCGAGGCTCAGACGGTGTGTGCGTCGGCCGCCGTCAGGGCCTCGTCGAGGGCGGCGAGGCCCTCCTTGGCCTCGGCCTCGGTGATCGTGCAGGCCGGGACGACATGCGTCCGGTTCATGTTCACGAACGGCCACAGACCGCCGCGCTTGCAGGCCGCGGCGAATTCGGCCATCGGGGCGTTGGCGGCACCGGAGGCGTTGTAGGGGACCAGCGGCTCGCGGGTCTCCTTGTTCTTGACCAGGTCCAGCGCCCAGAAGACGCCCATCCCGCGGAGCTCGCCGACGGACGGGTGCCGCTCGGCGATCTCGTGCAGCGCGGGGCCGATGACCCGCTCGCCGATCTCGGCGGCGTTCTCCACGATCCGCTCCTCGGCCATCGCGTTCATGGTGGCGACGGCGGAGGCGCAGGCCAGCGGGTGGCCGGAGTAGGTCAGCCCGCCCGGGTAGGGGCGCTGGTCGAAGGTCGCGGCGATCTCGGCGCTGATCGCGACGCCGCCCAGCGGGACATAGCCGGAGTTGACGCCCTTGGCGAAGGTCAGCAGGTCGGGGGTGACGCCGAAGTGGTCGGCGGCGAACCACTTGCCCGTACGGCCGAAGCCCGCCATGACCTCGTCGAGGATGAAGACGATGCCGTAGCGGTCGCAGATCTCCCGGACCCCGGCGAGGTAGCCGGCCGGCGGGACCATGATCCCGGCGGTGCCGGGGATGGTCTCCAGGATGATCGCCGCGATCGACTGCGGCCCCTCGAAGGCGATGGTCTGCTCCAGGTGCGCGAGGGCGCGCTCGCACTCCTGCTGCTCGTTCTCGGCGTGGAAGGCGGAGCGGTAGCGGAACGGGCCCCAGAAGTGCACGACACCGGCCGAGGCGGTGTCGGAGGGCCAGCGCCGCGGGTCACCGGTCAGATTGATCGCGGTGGCGGTGGCGCCGTGGTACGAGCGGTAGGCGGACAGCACCTTGGCGCGGCCGGTGTGCAGCCGGGCCATCCGGACCGCGTTCTCCACGGCCTCCGCGCCGCCGTTGGTGAAGAAGATCTTGTCGAGGTCGCCGGGGGTGCGCTCGGCGACCAGCCGGGCGGCCTCGGACCGTACGTCCACGGCGAATCCGGGCGCGATCGTGCACAGCTTCGCGGCCTGCTCCTGGATCGCGGCGACGACCTTCGGGTGCTGGTGGCCGATGTTGGTGTTGACCAGCTGCGAGGAGAAGTCGAGGTAGCGGTTGCCGTCGTAGTCCCAGAAGTACGAGCCCTCGGCGCCGGCGATCGCCAGCGGGTCGATCAGGCCCTGCGCGGACCAGGAGTGGAAGACATGCGCGCGGTCGGCGGCCTTGACGGCCGCACCGGCAGCGGGGTCGGCGGCGGCAGAGGTGGAGGGCGTCGTGCTCACGGTCAGTACCTCGGATCGGGTCGCTCGGGTCCGCCGGGGGATGGGCGCGGCGAACGCTCCTCAGCCTAGGGATCACGGTCCGCCGAGCGGTACCGACACTGTGTATGGCGCTCACCACGCGCACGGACAGACTGTCTACGGGCTGTAGGAAGCTCCAGGGCCGGGGCCGCGCGAGGGGCCGTCCGGATGACGGCCGCCGGGCGGCCGCGGGCGGCCGGTTTGGCTACCGCGGCACCCGCCCGTCAGACGGCCGCGGGAAAGGCCGTCCGTACCGCCCGGCGCCAGTGGTCGGCGCTCAGGTCCGGGCGCAGCGCCGACAGCCCGCCGCAGTATCGGGTGAAGGCGGCGGTGTGCACGCCGTGGCCGCGCAGCAGCCGGTCCGCCTCGGTCAGCCGGCCGGCGGTCCTGGTCTCCACGAGGACCAGCCCGCCGTCGGCGCGTACCGTGCGGCCGGACGCCAGGTCCCGGCAGAGCAGTGCCGCGTCACAGGTGATGCGCCGGCCGTCCGCGACGAGGGTGGCCCGGGTGTAGTCGGTCTCCAGCGCGCGGCCCAGGTCGGTGGGGGCCGCGATGCCGTAGGTGCGGGCCAGTACGGAGGCGAGGAAGCCGCGCGGGGCCGCGCCGAGGGCCGGGGCGCCCGGCAGCAGCGGCTGCCGGTGCTTGACCGTCTCGCCGCGCCGCCCCGTCAGCTTGATCTCGAACTGCCGCTGCCCGGTGTCCTCGTAGAGCCGCTCGCGGATCGTGTAGCGCAGCCGTCGGCCCTGCCGGTGGTCATGGAACAACCGCAGGTCGGGGGTGTCGTAGTGGACGGAGCGATAGCGGAACCAGCGCCGCCCGTTGATGCACAGCGCCGCGAACGGGCCGCCCGGCCGCCGGTGGTCGGTGAGTTCGGCCGCGAAGGCGGCGAAGACCTCGACCGGGACGAGATAGCGGCGGTCGAAACGGGCGAGGAGTTCGGCCCGCGCCTGGACGTCGGCGAGCGGCACGGGGCGCGCGGCCATGGCGGCACGGGCGAGGGCTCGTACGGCGGGAATCACACGGTCTCCTTGGCGGACGGGCGGGAGCGGGGGACGTGCGGGACCGGGGAGCGCGCTGTTCCGTTGCTGTTCCGTGGGTGGGGGGTCGAGGTCGGTGTCGCGGTGGTCGCCGTAGGCGCGGTGGTCGTTGAGGTACGCGTACGACGTTCCTCGCCCCCGGAAAGTTCCGGGACGCGGAAACAGACATCCGGCACCGTCGCATCCCGGCCACGGTCGGGCGGGTCATGGCGGCGCTGGAGGAACTCGCGGCGGCGCCGGAAGAGTTGGCCGGCGCCCCTGGCTACCGCTGGCTGCGGGGGCATGACGGGCCTGCGGCCTGCCGGGGGCCAAGGCGCCCTCGCTATCCTCACCGCGGAGGAGGGGGCGCGGGCAGCCCGTGTGCACAGGCGGCCCGCCCACTCGCCCGCGGGGCGGATTCGGGGGGAAGGGGCGGCAGATCGTGGAACGGCCAAAACATGCGGGGCGGCAGGGGCGACAGGGGCGCGCGGAAGTGCCGGCGGGGCTGACGCCGCTGGGTGCGCAGGATCCGCCGCGGATCGGGGACTACCGCCTGCTCGGACGGCTCGGCGAGGGCGGCATGGGGCGGGTGTTCCTGGCCCGTTCGGACCGCGGCCGTACGGTCGCGGTCAAGCTGGTGCGGGCGGAGCTGGCCGGTGAGGAGGAATTCCGGGCGCGCTTCAGGCGGGAGGTGCGGGCCGCGCAGCAGGTCGCCGGGGAGTGGACCGCGCCCGTACTGGACGCGGACACCGAGGCCGAGATCCCCTGGCTCGCCACGGGCTATATCGCGGGGCCGTCCCTGCAGCAGGTCGTCGGCGGCAGCGGCACCCCGCTGCCCGAGCGGACGGTACGGATCCTGGCCGCCGGGCTGGCCCGTGCGCTGGGGTCGATCCATGCCGCCGGAATCATCCACCGCGACCTCAAGCCGTCCAATGTGCTGGTCAGCATCGACGGGCCGCGGGTCATCGATTTCGGCATCGCGCGGGCCCTGGAGGCGGTGTCCGGCAACGGCGTGACGCATACCGGCGGGGCCATCGGCTCGCCGGGCTTCATGTCGCCGGAGCAGGTGCGCGGCGCGCCGCTCACCCCGGCCTGCGACGTCTTCAGCCTCGGTTCCGTGCTGGCGTACGCGGCGACCGGGCGGCAGCCGTTCGGGACGGCCGACAGCGTCGCGCACGCGGTGATGTTCCGCATCGCCCAGGAGGAGCCCGACCTCTCCGCGGTGCCCGAGGGATTGCGCGCACTGATCGCCGGCGCTCTCGCCAAGGACCCCGAACAGCGGCCCACACCCGCGCAGTTGGTGGCGCAGGCGGACGGCGGCAGCAGTGACGGGGACGGGCCGGGTGCGGACGACGAGCCATGGCTGCCGGGGGCATTGACCGCCCGGCTGGGGCGGCACGCCGTGGAACTGCTGGCGGCGGAGAACCCACAGGACCGGGACACCGCCCGGGACGGGGAGCACGGCGAGGGCGGCGCCAAGGGCCATCCGCGACGGGCGGACGCACCGTCGTCACCCGCCGCCGAGGACCCTGGGCCGCCCGCTTCGCCCACCGCCGTCGTGCCCGCACCGGGCCGCACCCCGGCGACACCGCCACCGCTGCCGCGGGGCCCGGCGGCGTACCCACCCGCCGCTCTGGCATCCCACCCTGACGCGGCGTCGGCTCCCGCCCCGGCCCGTAAGCCGCTGCGCCGCCGCGGTGCCGGTACCGCCCTGGTCACCGGGGCCGCGCTGGTGCTCGCCGGGGCCGGTGCGGTCGCTGCGTACGCCCTGATGAGCGCAGACGGCAGCGGCCTGCGGTCGACGGATGCCTCGGCCGACGGCGCAGCCACCAGGACCCAAAGGGCGGCGGGGCGCGCCGCGAAGGCCGGGCTTCCCGCGGACTACCTGGGCACGTGGGAGACGACGCTGGGCGACTCCTCCGACGAGGTCCGGCGCTTCACCCTCACTCAGGGCAAGGCCGGTGACATCGTGCTGACGATGACGGCGACCGGGACGACCTACCGCTGTGAGTTCGCCGCCGCCCTGGCCCATGCGGGGCCGCCGGTCCGCCTCGGCCCCTCCACCGTGGTCTCCGGGCCGACCGACAGCTGCCTTCCGGGCTCGCCGAGCACCCTGGAGATGGTGCACGGCAAGCTGCGCCGCGCCTTCGACGACGGGAAGGCGCTGTCGTACCGCAAGCTGCCGAACGGCAAGAGGAGCTGACGGCCCCGAGGAGCTGACGGCCCTGAGGGGCTGAGGGGCTGACGGCCCGTTGGGAGGCGCTCGGCCGCGCTCCCCTTCCCGCGCCCCCTCGCACCCCGCGTACCCGCCGGGCATCGATCGTTCTCCCGTCGTGACGATCCCTCGTCCATGGCGCGATCCGCGGCGGCCTACGCTCGGAGCACGCCTGCTGCCGGAACGCGCCTCAGGCACGGAACGAGACGGGGGAGGGCGCCCGGATGGACGGCCTGCGGGGGCTGACGGCCGACGATCCGCAGTGGATCGGGGACTACCGGCTGCTCAGCCGTCTCGGCAGCGGCGGGATGGGACGGGTCTACCTCGCCCGTTCCGAGGGCGGCAGGACCGTCGCGGTGAAGCTGGTGAAGGCCGAACTCGCCGCGGAGGAGGAGTTCCGGGACCGCTTCCGCGCCGAGGTCGCGGCCGCGCGGCGGGTCGGCGGGCGCTGGACCGCGCCGGTGCTGGACGCCGACACCGAGGCAGCGGTCCCCTGGGTCGCCACCGGGTACATCGCGGGCCCCACGCTGAGCGAGGTCGTCGGCGGCTCGTACGGGCGCCCCGGGAGCCACGGCCCGCTGCCGGAGCATTCGCTGCGGCGGCTGGCGTACGGGCTGTCCTGCGCGCTGCTCGACATCCACGGCGTCGGCCTGGTGCACCGCGACCTCAAGCCGTCCAATGTGCTGCTCACCATCGACGGCCCCCGGGTCATCGACTTCGGTATCGCGCGGGCCCTGGACGCGGTCGGGGACCAGACCCAGACCCGGGCCGGCACGGTGCTCGGCTCGCCCAGCTTCATGTCGCCGGAGCAGGTCCAGGGGCATCGCGTCGGCCCGGCCAGCGATGTCTTCTGTGTGGGGTCGGTGCTGGCGTACGCGGCGACCGGGCGGCAGCCGTTCGGCAGCGCCGCCTCGGGCGTCCACGCGGTGATGTTCAAGATCGCGCAGGAGGAGCCCGAGCTGGCGGCCGCGCCGGACGGCATCCGCGGTCTGATCCAGGACTGTCTGGCCAAGGACCCGGCGGCGCGGCCCACCCCCGAGGAGATCATCGACCGTATCGGGCCGGTGCCGGGCGGCACCTCGGCCGCGCCCTGGCTGCCGGCCGAGCTGATCGCGAGCCTGGGGCAACACGCCGTACGCCTCCTGGACACCGACACCCCGCCCGGGGGCCAGCCGCCGACGCTCACCTCCACCAGGGTCGCGCCCAGCCCCGCACCGCCGCCCCGTGCCGAGGCGGCCGCCACGGAGTCACGCCGCCGCCCCCACTGGCTTCCCGTCCTCGCCACCGCCGTCGTCGCGGCCGCCGCGACCGCCGTCACGGTCCCGCTGCTGAGCGGCGGCGCGGGCGCCGACGAGAGCCCGTCCGACATCCCCGCCCGCTATGTCGGCACCTGGTCGGGCCCGGTGCTGCGGGACGGGGCGCCCACCGGGCAGCAGCGGCGGTTCGTGATCACCAACGGCAAGGTCGGCGAAGTGGTCGCCAACAGCACCAGCCTCGGCGCGACCTATGAATGCCGCAGCGACGGCAAGCTGGTGTCCGTCACGGCGCACGACGGGCACCCGGCGCTCCGGCTGGACACCAAGGTCGTACGGTCCATCCCGGCGGGCCGCTGCGCCGCGCTGGGCGAGCACACCCTCGAAGCGGGCCGCGCCCACACCCTGACCTGGGCGGCGGCCGGGCGCACCGCGACGCTGCACCGCACGGCCGAAGCCGCCGTCCCGTCCGGCTACCTCGGCACCTGGCAGCGGCCGAACGCCGACGGCTACGGCAGCCAGCGGCTCACCCTCACCCGGGCCCCGGCGGGCAGCACGGTGCTCACCACCGTCGTCGTGGGCCGCGGCGGCCGCTGCACGGCGCATGCCGACCTCTACGCGGCGGAGGGCGGCGCGCTGACCGTCGGCCCGTCGGTCGTCGACCGGCCCGCCTCCGGCTGCGCGCCGAGCAGCACCTCCGTCCTGCGCCTGAACGGCGACGGCACCCTCCACCGCGAGTTCCTGGGCGACGACAAACAGCCGCGCACCTACTCCAGGGCGGAGTAGCTGCGCGGCTGCTGTGCTGCGGTGCCGCCGGGCCCGTCCTCAGGGAAGGGCGGATGTCCCGGGGAACACGCGGGGTGTCCCTACGACAGGAACGAGTTGATCTCGATCGTCTCGTCGCGGCCGGGGCCGACGCCGATCGCGGAGATCTGGGCGCCGGACATCTCCTCCAGCGCCTTGACGTAGGCCTGGGCGTTCTTCGGCAGGTCGGAGAACGACTTCGCCTTGGTGATGTCCTCGGACCAGCCCGGCAGCGTCTCGTAGACCGGCTTCGCGTGGTGGAAGTCGCTCTGGCTGTAGGGCAGTTCCTCGACGCGCTTGCCGTCGATCTCGTACGCGACGCAGACCGGGATCTGCTCCCAGCCGGTGAGCACGTCGAGCTTGGTCAGGAAGAAGTCCGTCAGGCCGTTGACGCGGGTGGCGTAGCGGGCGATGACCGCGTCGAACCAGCCGCAGCGGCGGTCCCGGCCGGTGGTGACACCGCGCTCGCCGCCGATGCGGCGCAGCGCCTCGCCGTCCTCGTCGAAGAGCTCGGTCGGGAACGGACCGGCGCCGACGCGCGTCGTATAGGCCTTGAGGATGCCGATGACGCGGTTGATCTTCGTGGGACCGACGCCGGCACCCGTGCAGGCGCCGCCCGCGGTCGGGTTCGAGGACGTGACGAAGGGGTAGGTGCCGTGGTCGATGTCCAGCAGCGTGCCCTGGCCGCCCTCGAAGAGGACCACCTTGTCGTCGTCCAGCGCCTTGTTGAGGATCAGGGTGGTGTCGGCGACATAGCCCTTGATCTTTTCGGCGTAGCCCAGCAGCTCCTCGACGACCTGGTCGACCTCGATGGCGCGGCGGTTGTAGAGCTTGGTCAGGAGCTGGTTCTTGACCTCCAGGGCCGCCTCGACCTTCTGGGTGAGGATCGACTCGTCGTAGAGGTCCTGCACCCTGATGCCCACACGGTTGATCTTGTCGGCGTAGGTCGGGCCGATGCCGCGCCCGGTGGTGCCGATCTTCCGCTTGCCGAGGAATCGTTCCGTCACCTTGTCGACGGTGATGTTGTACGGCGTGATGAGGTGAGCGTTTCCGCTGAGCAGGAGCTTGGACGTGTCGACGCCGCGCTCGTTGAGTCCGCTCAGCTCGGAGAGCAGGACCGCCGGGTCGACCACGACGCCGTTGCCGATGACCGGGGTGCATCCCGGCGAGAGGATTCCGGAAGGGAGAAGATGCAGCGCGTACTTCTGGTCGCCGACGACGACCGTGTGGCCGGCGTTGTTGCCGCCCTGATAGCGCACCACATAGTCAACGGACCCACCGAGCAGATCGGTGGCCTTTCCCTTGCCCTCATCACCCCACTGAGCACCGAGCAGCACAAGTGCGGGCACAGGCGTACACCCCTTCCGGGCGGGGCATGTCCAACGTGCGTGGATGGCGTCGGCGTGCTTGTTCACGCGTACGTCATCGCTAGAGCCGTCGGACCGGTGCCCCGGAATAGACGAAGCCCCTGGCGCAATAGCGCAAGGGGCTCTTGCACCGAGATGCTACCTGAGGAAGGACCGAGGTGTCGGCGCAGCCTTCTGGGCACTCTCCCGTGGACTCCGTTCGGGGGTACCCCCTGCTCGTGGTCATCGACCCGGTCGCCCGCAGTACGGACGGTGAATCCGTGCGGATCGCGAAGGATGTCCTGTGCGCGGGCGCGGGGGCGAAAATCTGCCTTCCGGACGGGCCGGAGGAATTCGCGCGGATCCTGGCCCGACGCGGCCACCGGCGGCCGGTGGTGATCGGTGACGACCGGGCGCTGCTGCGGGTGGTGGGCCTGCTGCACAAGGAACGTGAGCTGGCCGCGGTGCCGCTGTCGATGGTCCCGGTCGGCGCACCGGCCGCCGTCGCGCTGAGCCGCGCGCTGGGCATCCCCACGGACACGGTGGCCGCGGCGCGCGCCGTCCTGGACGGCGGGGAGCGGCCGCGGGATCTGCTCACGGACGACAGCGACGGCATCGTGCTCGGCGGACTGCGGATCCCCTGCGGCAGCGAGGCGACCCGGCAGGGCCACGGGGTGTACGTGCCGGCGGCGGTCCCTGCGGTGGCACCCACGGATCCGATGGAGGCCATGGAGGGGCGGGACGGTCTTTCGGGCGGCCTCGACGGGCACCGGCCGTGGTGGAAGCCGGCCGCGCGCACCGCCCGTACGGCGCTGGCGCTGCTGGCGGCGCCGGCCGGCGGGCTGGGCGGGCGGCGCGCACGGGTGCCGGGGCAGCGGCTGCGGATCGAGGCGGACGGGGTGCTGCTGGCGGATCTGGACCGGCCGGTGCGCGGGGTGTCGGTGGTGCCCGGCGGACGGTCCGGGGCGGACGGGCGGCGGCCCGGGGCCGGTGACGGCGGGGAGCTTGCCGAGGTCGTGGTGCACTGGCCGGGCGGGGGCCGGCCGGTACGGACCCGGGCGCGGGCGGTGACGGTGTCCGGCGCGGACTTCCATTACCGGGCGGATGCGGTGGTCGGCGGGCCGGTCAGGACCCGTACGTGGACCCTGCAGCCGGGGGCCTGGCGGCTCCAGCTGCCGCGGGGGTGAGCGCCGGCGGGTGCCTCAGCGGCCGGCGGCGTCGAGTTCGGCCCGCATCTGGTCGCGGTGCTCGCGCCAGCGCTGCAGCAGCCCGGTGAGTTCCTTCTGCAGGAACTCGAAGAAGATGAGCGTCTCGCTGATCCTGCGGCCCGCCGGGGAGTCCTCGCCGAGGCTCTCCACGCCGTCGCGCAGGGTGCCCTCCCAGCGGGTGAGGACGTTGTCCCGGCGTGCCAGGGCCTCGTACCACTGGTCGCTGTGCACGCGGTAGCGGTCGCGGCGGGAGCCCGGCTCACGCTCCCGGCTGACCATGTCGACCTGGGAGAGATAGCGGATCGCGCCGGAGACGGCGGCGGGGCTGACCTGGAGGCGCTCGCCGAGTTCGGCGGACGTCAGCACGCCGGAGTCGGAGGCCAGCAGACAGGCGAAGACCCGGGCGGACATCCGTTGCATACCGGCCTCGACCAGCTGGGCGGCGAACCGCTCGACGAATTGCGAGACCGCCTCGTCGTCGCGCTTGTCCTTGCGCGTGTCCTGGGGCGTCTCCTCGGTCCGGGCCGCGCTCTGCTGTAGCTGCTCGCTCATATCCGCATCATCTCCCCTGATCAGAGCCACCCACCCCAATTTTATACGCTTTCTTAACTTCACAAATTTGTGAAACTAGCGTAGCTTCCAAAGCATGACCACGGCAATCTCTCCCGCTCCCGCGATCCGGGTCGACGGCCTCCACAAGTCCTTCGGCCGCACCCACGCGCTGGACGGCCTCGATCTGCATGTCGACGCCGGTGAGGTACACGGCTTCCTCGGGCCCAACGGCGCCGGGAAGTCCACGACGATCCGCGTCCTGCTCGGCCTGCTGCGCGCCGACGCCGGCACGGCCCGGCTCCTGGGCAAGGACCCCTGGCAGGACGCCGTCGAGCTGCACCGCCGTATCGCCTACGTCCCCGGTGACGTGACCCTGTGGCGCAATCTCTCCGGCGGTGAGGTCATCGATCTCTACGGGCGGCTGCGCGGGGGACTCGACGCCGCGCGCCGGGCCGAGCTCCTGGAGCGGTTCGAACTCGACCCCACCAAGAAGGGGCGGACGTACTCCAAGGGCAACCGCCAGAAGGTCGCGCTGGTCGCCGCCTTCGCCTCCGATGTCGACCTGCTCATCCTCGACGAGCCGACCTCCGGGCTGGACCCGCTGATGGAGGAGGTCTTCCAGAGCTGTGTCGAAGAGGAGCGCGACCGCGGCCGTACGGTGCTGCTCTCCAGCCATGTGCTGTCGGAGGTCGAGGCGCTCTGCGACCGCATCAGCATCATCCGCAAGGGGCGGACCGTCGAATCCGGCTCGCTGGGCCAGCTGCGGCATCTGACCCGCACCTCGGTCATCGCCGAACTCGCCGGCCCGCCCAACGGACTGGCCACGCTCCCCGGCGTCCACGGCCTGGCCACACAGCCGATCCGGGGGAGCCAGGGCCACCGCGTCCAGCTCCAGGTCGACACCGACAAGCTCGACGCCGTGCTGCGTTCGCTCGGCACCTCCGGCGTCCGCAGCCTCACCAGCACCCCGCCCACCCTGGAAGAGCTCTTTCTGCGCCACTACCAGGACGACGTCCGCGGTGAAGAGGCGATCGCGCGATGACCGCCGTGACCGCAGCCCTCCCCGCACCCACCGCACGCGCCCGTCAGCTGGCGGGCACGGGTGCCCTGTTGCGCCTCGCGGTGCGCCGCGACCGGGTGATGATCCCGGCCTGGGTGCTGGCCCTCGGACTGACCGTCGCCACCATGGGCTCGTCCTTCGAGGCGGTCTACGACACCGCCGCCCAACGCGCGCAGCTGGCCGCCTCGATGAACGGCAACGGCTCGATGCGCGCGCTGTACGGACCGGTCTTCGGCGACTCCATCGGCGGCCTGGTCGCCTGGCGGATGGCCGGGTTCGGTGCCGTCCTCGCCGCGGTGATGAGCCTGCTGATCGTCGTCCGGCACACCCGCGAGGAGGAGGAGACGGGCCGTCAGGAGCTGCTCTCCGCCGCCATGGTCGGCCGCCGCGCACCGCTGACCGCGGCCCTGCTGACGGCACTGACCGCCAACGCCGGGATCGCCGTACTGATCGCGGGCGGCCTGACCGCCTCCGGCCAGCAGGCCGCCGGCTCCCTCGCGCTCGGCGCCGCCATCGGCTGCACCGGACTGCTCTTCGCCGGGCTGGCCGCCATCGCCGCCCAGCTGACCGAGAGCGCGCGGCTGGCCAAGGGCCTGACCGGCGCGGTCCTCGGCCTCGCCTTCGCACTGCGCGCCGCGGGCGACGCCGCCGGCCCCGAGGCGACGTCCCCGCTCACCTGGGCCTCACCGATCGGCTGGTCGGAGAACCTCCGGCCGTACGCCGGTGAACGCTGGTGGATCATCCTGCTCTTCCTGGCGGCGGCCGCCCTGGCCGTCTCCGCCTCCTACGCCCTGACCGCCCGCCGCGACCTCGGCATGAGCTTTCTGCCGGCCCGCCCCGGACCGGCCCGCGCACCACGCTCGCTGAGCGGCCCCTTCGGCCTGGCCTGGCGGCTGCAGCGCACCACCCTGCTGGGCTGGGCGCTCGGCTTCCTGTGCGCCGGCGGGATCTTCGGCGGCATCGCCGAGGGCGCCTCCGACCTGGTCGGCAGCAATCGGCAGACCCGCGAGATCGTCGAGCGGATGGGTGGTCAGCAGGGCCTGACCGATGCCTTCCTGGCCACGATGACCGGCATGCTCGGCATGGTGGCGGCGATCTACGCGGCCGGTGCGGTGCTCCGGCTGCGCGGTGAGGAGACCGGCGAGCGCGCGGAGCCGGTGCTGGCCGGCGCGGTGGGCCGGCTCCGCTGGGCCGCCGGCCATCTGGCCCTTGCGTACGCAGGCAGCGCCGCCATCCTGGCCTGCGGCGGCCTGGCCCTCGGCCTCGCCTACGGCCTCTCCGCCGACGACATCGGCGGCGGACTCGGCCCGGTACTGGCCGCCGCCCTCTCCCAGGTCCCGGCCGTCTGGACGCTCACCGGCCTGGCGGTCCTCGTCTTCGGCCTGCTCCCCAAGGCCACCGGCGCCGTCTGGGCCCTGGTCGGCGGCTGCCTGGCCCTCGGCTGGATCGGCCCGTCCCTCAAGTTCCCCCAGTGGGCCATGAACCTCTCCCCGTACAGCCACCTCCCCAAGCTCCCCGGCGCCGACGCCACCGCCGCCCCGTTCGTCTGGCTGCCGGCCCTCTCCGCCCTCCTCGCCCTCGTGGGCCTGGCGGGCCTGCGCCGGCGCGACATCGGCTGATCCCCCCGGCAGCCGGTTCTCCCGCGGCCGGCCGCCTCCCCCTACGTGGCCCCCCCGCGCCGGAGCGGCCACCCCCGGCGCCCGAACCAGCCGCGCGGCCGGGCGGGCCCGGGG